>CADCWL010000069.1 GCA_902806405.1 uncultured Thermomicrobiales bacterium
ATTCCGACGCCTCCGGCGTCGCCGGCAACGGGGCCGGGAGCGACCCCTGCGCCGCCCCGCCGACGGCGGCGACGAGCGACGCGGCGAGGGCAATGGCGGCGGCGTGGATCGGTGGACGGGACACGGCGGCTTCCTCCCGGGCGACGACCGGCCGCCCCCTCGGCAACCGCGAACCGGGGCCGGGGTCCGCACGCGGCGTGCCCGGCCGGCGGCGCGGCCGTGGTATCGTCCGGCGCCGGGTTTCCGAAACCGGCAAGGACCGTTCCGATCCGGCCGGAGGGGCGGATGACCGACCCGCGCCCGCACTTCGACGCCTGGGCGTCCACCTACGACGCGGACGTCCGCGTCGAGCCGGACGCCTTTCCCTTCGCCGGCTACGACGCCGTCCTCGACGACCTGGTGGAGCTGGTGCGGGGGACGGGCGGGGCGCGCGTGCTGGAGCTCGGTATCGGCACCGGCGCCCTCGCCGCCCGGATCGCGGCGGCGATCCCCGGCGTCGAGCTGTGGGGCGTCGACTTCTCGCCGGCGATGCTGGCGCGGGCGCGGGCCAAGCTGCCGGACGCCCACCTCCTCGAAGCAGACGTCGACCACGACCTCCCGGGGCTGGCGCTGCCCCCCGTCGACACCGTCGTCGCCGCCTACGTGCTGCACGAGCTGCCGGACGACCGCAAGCTCGCCGTCGTCGAGCACCTCCTCGACGACCGGCTCCCGCCCGGCGGCCTCGTCGCGATCGGCGACATCGCCTTCCCGGACGCGGCAGCCCTGGCGGCGGTGCGGGAGACGTCCGTCGGCTGGGATTCGACGGAGCACTATTTCGTCGCCGACGCGTTCCTGGCGCGGCTGCGGGAGCGGGGCGTCGCCGGCCGCTTCCGCCCGGTGTCGTTCTGCGCGGGCGTCATCTCCCTCCACTCGCTCCACCGCGACGACCCCGACCGACGCTGATCGCTCCCCCGCCGTGGATCTGCCGGCGGCCAATGCCTCCCGGGCGCGGGGGGAGCCCACCGTTGGAACCGGACCCCGAGCGAGGACCGATCCCCTTCCGCCAGCCCCCCGCGAGGTGGCGACGATCGGCCGGTCGAGCGTGGCCCCGGGCGTCTTCCTGACGATCGCGCCGGGGTCCGGTGCCGCGCCGGTGGGGTTTGGCGACCGGCCGCGCCTCGCCCGCGGGGTCGGCGCCGGCAACCTCGCGATCGGGGCCGCCCTACCCTTCGGCCGCGGCAGGGCGTACTGGATGGGGGCGCGGGTTGCGGGCAACGCGGGCAACGCCGGCCTCCGCGGCGGTTGGCCCGCGGCACGCCACGCCGGGGCCGCGCCCTCGGCCTCCTGGCCGCGATGGGCGGCGTGATCCCGGTCGACCTCCGGGTCGTCCGTCGATTGCGGTCGGTTGCCGACACGGCGGCGTCCATGGGGGGTAGGCGGGCGAGCCGGACGGACACGGTGCCGGGAGGGCCGGGAACCGCCGCGCTCCGTCGCGACCGACCAGTGCCCCCGCCCTTAGCCGGTGCCGTATCTTTGGGGCATCGTGGCGGGGTCGGGAGGATCGCGGGGAAGGGCGGCGTGGTCGGGGAGATCCGTCTCGGCGACAACCTGCCGATCCTGCGGGGCCTGCCGGACGGGAGCGTCGACCTCGTCTACACCGACCCCCCGTTCAACACCGGCACGACGCAGCGCCGGACGCGGCTGAAGACGACCGCCGCCGCCGACGGCGACCGCGTCGGGTTCGGCGGCCGACGCTACGGGACGGTCGCCGTCGGCAGCCTCGGCTTCGCCGACCTCTTCGACGACTACCTCGCCTTCCTCGAGCCCCGCCTGCGGGAGCTCCATCGCGTCCTGGCGCCGCACGGCACCCTCTACCTCCACCTCGACCAGCGGGAGGTCCACTACGCGAAGGTGCTGCTCGACGCCATCTTCGGCCGCGACCGCTTCCTGAACGAGATCGTCTGGGCCTACGACTACGGCGGCCGCTCCCAGCGGCGCTGGCCGGCCAAGCACGACACGATCCTCGTCTACGTCAAGGACCCGGCGCGCTACGTCTTCGATCGGGACGCGGTCGACCGGATCCCCTACATGGCGCCGGGCCTCGTTGGACCGGAGAAGGCGGCCCGCGGCAAGCTGCCGACCGACGTCTGGTGGCAGACGATCGTCCCCACCGGCGGCGCGGAGCGGACCGGCTACCCGACCCAGAAGCCGGTCGCGATCGTCCGCCGCATCGTCGCCGCCTCCTCCCGCCCCGGCGGGGTCGTCCTCGACTGCTTCGCCGGCAGCGGGACGACGGGCGCGGCCTGCCTCGCGCTCGGCCGCCGCTTTCTCCTGATCGACGACAACCCGCAGGCGCTGCGGGTGATGGCCCGCCGCTTCGCCGGCGTCGCCGACATCGCCTGGAGGGGATTCGACCCCGGCCCGGGAGCAAGCGACCCGGCCGACGCTACTTACCCATTGCAACCCGCTTCCGATATGTTAGGATCGAACCCGAGCGACGCGGACGGAGCGTCCGCGCGACCGGAGCAACCGGTCCCCACCGCGGGACCACGGGAGGACACGATGAGCAGCACGAGCACGCAGCCAGATATCGACGACGTGGAGGTCGGGGCGGAGATCCCGGAGGGGTACCGCGACCTCCTCGAGTCGAAGGCGCTCGCCCACGTCGCCACGATCGGCCCGGACGGGGCGCCGCAGAACAACCCGGTCTGGTTCGGGACACAAGGTGACCGCATCGTGTTCAGCCAGACGACGCAGCGGCAGAAGTATCGCAATCTCCAGCGCGATCCCCGGATTGCCCTCTCGATCGTCGACCCCACCAACGACTACCGCTACCTGGAGATCCGGGGGGTGGTTGAGCGGATCGACCCCGACCCGGACAACGCCTTCATCAACGCCATGGCCAAGAAGTACCTCGACCAGGACGTCTACCCCTTTCACCAGCCGGGCGACGAGCGCGTGGTGGTGGTCGTCCGGCCGGAGCACACTTCGCAGATGGGGTAGCGTCCGAGGCCATCGAAGGACGCACAAAGAGCGGGTGAGGGGGAACCGGATTCGGTTCCCCCTCTGGCCGATGGGTATCCTATTGTTGGGCGGGTGACAAAACGGCCCGGGGTGTTTCGACGTTATCGACAGTCGTCGTTCACACGCGGGGAACGTCGGGTTCCCTCCGGCGGTCCTGACGTTCCACCCTTGCCGAGAGCGCTTTCACCCTAGAACCTGTTATGGACTGTCGGCGACGACGGTGACGAGGCGCTGGAGCATCAGGCACGCGAAGGCGAGGAAAGGCAGGCCGTCAACCGTCCCCGGCGGGCGTTCGTAGTCGCGCGCCAGGCGGCGGAAGCGGGCGGCCCGGGCGAAGGAGCGCTCGACGACCCAGCGGCGGGGCAGCAGGACGAACCCGCGCTTGGCCCCGTCCAGCTTGACCGCCTCCAGGCGGATGCCGCGCGCCGCGGCGTCCGCCCTCGCCCGCTCGCCGGCGTAGCCCTGGTCCACCCACGCCCCCTCCACCGCCGCCCCGGCCGCCCCCTGCACCGCGTCGACGAGGCCCGCGACCGACGCCCGGTCCCGGGCGTTGGCCGGCCCCACCACCAGCGCCAGCAGGTGGCCGAGCGTGTCGACCGCGGCGTGCGTCTTGGTCCCCTTGCGCCGCTTGCGCCCGTCCCAGCCGGCGCGGGCGCCGCTCCCGGGGGTGCTCTGCACCGTCCGGCTGTCGAGCACCGCCGCCGTCCGGTCGTCGGCGCGCCCCGCCGCCCCGGGCGACAGGGCGCGCCGGTCGCGGACCATCACCCCGAAGCACCCGGCGTCGATCCGGCGCCGGGTCCGCTGGGAGACGGCCCGCCGCGGCGGCAGGCCGTGCGGCAGGGAGCGCCGGGGCGCGCCGGCTCGCACGATCCACCGCAGGGCATCGAACACCTCCTGCGGGTCGTGGGCGCTCTGCGGGGCGTCGGGGCGCATCGGCGTCGGGGAGGGGGCCGCGAAGGCCCACCCGTCGCCGGAGACGTCGGGTACGGACTGCGGGGTCGGCTTTCCGTCCCCCAAGCGTACCAAGCCCATAACAGGCTCTAGGCCGCTCCCGCGTCTATGTCCTTGCGGACGACAACCCGCAGGGCGTCGAGCACCCGATCCTCATCGGCGTGCAGGAGTTGCCCCTTGTAGACGGCGTCCGTCGGCGTGGTGAAGTGGATCTGGGTGACTCCGCCGGCCACGATCGGGGTCGACGTCACGAGGTCGCCAATGCGGAGCCGGTAGGCGAGGTCGTCGCCGTTGGCGACGCGCAGGGTCGTCGTCCCGCCCTCCCGCAGCACGAGCTCCTCGGCGCCGAAGACGGAGCCCGCGACCGCGAGCGCCACATCCTGGTTGGTGGCCGCCGAGACATCGACACCACCCGCGGCAGGCACCGCTTCGCCCGACCGGACAACCGCCGCGGTAGCGGCGTCCTCGCGGAGGCCGGACGCGAGAAAGAGCGAAACGGTGGTCGTGCCGTCCCGGTTGTCGTGCAGCCAGGCGGTGCCGACGTAGGCGGACCCGTTCCGTTCCTGCAGACCGAAGACGAGATCGTCGCCCGTGCGGTAGCCGCCGACCGCGCCGCACGCGATCTGCGTCTCGGCCTCGGCGCCCTCCATGCCGCGGTAGGCGGTCACGGCGTGGGGAGTGTCGAGGAGCTGGTCGAGCGTCGCCGTTATCGCGGTCACGCCGACCGCCGCCGGGTTGACACCCGCGGTCGGGAAGAGGGCGGCCTCGACCGCGGCCGGCGTGGTCCCGGGGCGGACCTCCGGCCCAACCGGAACCGGCAGGCCGTAGCCCGCCTCGTCCAAGGGGAAGGCGATGTCGCCGAGGTCGCCGCAGGTGCCGGCGTGGACATGCGCGGGGATGATAGTTCTCGGGTCGAAGACGGCTGCGGGCGAGGCCTCTTGCTCTTGGGCGAGCGCCGAGGCCCCGCCGGTGATGGCGAGCCCGAGCGCCGCCACCGATGCGGCCATTGTGACGAGGCGGTTCCTTGACTGTCGCATTCTGACTCCTTCGCCCTCGCCCCGTCGCGGGGCGTCGATCGCTCGATCCGGCGTGTTCGTCGCGACGGGGCGACCCGACGCGGGTGGGGGCCGACGATGGGCCGCCGCGGTCAGCTCGGCGGCCGCTCCCCGAGCGTGACGTCCAGCTCCGTCTGCTCGTCGCCGCGCTGGATGGCCGCCTCGACGGTATCGCCCGGGGCGTAGGCAAAGAGGAACTCGGCCAGCGGGTTGGCGCGGTCGATGGCTGTGCCGTCGAGGGCGACGACCACGTCGCCCGGCTCGATCCCGGCCTCCGCCGCCGGGGAGCCGGCCGCCACGTCGGTGACGAGGACGCCCCCGTCGACGGCGAGGTCGAAGCGCGCGGCCAGCTCGTCGGTGACCGGCAGCGTGGTGATGCCAAGGTACGGGTAGGAGACCGCGCCGTCGGCGATCAGTTGGTCGGCGATCTTCTCGGCGGTGTCGCTCGGGATGGCGAAAAAGAGCCCCTGGATCGGCCCCCGCTCCGGGATCTGGTTGATGCCCAGCGTGTTGACGCCGACCACCTCCCCGGCCAGGTTGAAGAGCGGCCCGCCGGAGTTGCCGGGGTTGATCGCGGCGTCGTGCTGGATCAGGTTGGTGTAGTAGGTGGCCGCGCCGGGCGCGTCGGGGAAGGCACGCCCCACGGCGCTGACGATGCCCTGCGTGACCGTGTTCGTGAAGGCGCCGAGGGGCGAACCGATCGCCAGTACCGGCTGACCGGGGGCCAGGGCGTCCGAGTCGCCGAACGGCGCAACCGCCGGCATCTCGCCATGGACCCGAACGACCGCCAGGTCGCTGGTCTCGTCGGACCCGACCAGCGTCGCCGGCCGCTCCTCGCCGTCGGCGAACACGACGCTGAACTCCTCGCCGCCGTCGACGACGTGCCAGTTGGTGACGATATGCCCGTCCTCGTCGACCACGAAGCCGGTGCCGCTGCCGGCCGGTTGCGGCTCGGCGGCGGCCGGACCAAAGAGGTCCGGCGTCCGCTGCTCGTTGATCACGGTGACGACCGAGGGGCTGACCTGTTCGACCACCGCGGCTGCCGTCTCGCGTTCGGTTGGGACGGGCGCGGTCTGCGCCGCATAAACGATATCGGCGCTCTCCGGCTTCGCCGTGACCGCGAGGCCCGAGGTGGCCACGACGGCGAGCGCCATCAGCGATCGGTTGATCCCTGTCACCTCGATTCGACCTCCTGCTTCCCAAATTTGTCGGATGCGCCGCGCCCGACGCGTGGTGGGCAGCCCCGCCAACGGACCGGCGCCCCGATCCGTTGGCGCCGTCGGCGCTCGCTCACAGCCGGTCGTCGAGGACGCGGTCCTTGGCGACGGTCAGGATCACGGCATCGCCGGAGACGCGACCGATCAGGTCGGCGGTGAGGTAGCGGTCGGTGTCGAACCAGCCCTTGACGTCGATCCTGACGTAGCCGAAACGGAGGAGGCGGCTGCGCAGCGGTTCGGGCACGTCCGGCTCGGCGTCGGCGCCGAAGAGGCCCGGCTCGGCGAGCATGTCCGCGCCGACCGTGGCGGCCCCGGGGTCGCCCATCTTGACGTCGTCGACCGTGCCGAGCTCCTCGCCGCTGGCGTCAACGACTCGCATCCCGGGGCGCACCGCGTTGATGATGCCGGTCATCGGCGAGGGCGACGCCGTGTTGTCGGACGTCATCGCGGGGATCGGCCCGGCGTTGGCGGCGCCGCGCGCGGCGCCGGTGGCCGATCCCGGGGTCACGACGTGGGTCACCCGCGTGCGCCCGATGGCCTCTCCGTGCTGGGCGGGGGCCCCGGCCAGGATGGGCGCGTCGACGATGAGGTGCTCCCCACGCCTAACGCCCTCGATCGCGCCGGCCGTGGTGTCCCGCTCGTGGTTGCGCTTCCGATTCCTCTGGTTCATCGGTGGCCTCCTCTCTCGTTGCGATGCCCGCTACCGGTAGTACGGGTAGGCCGGGTAGACGTAGCCGGGGGCCCAAAAGGGCGCGTAGCCGTAGTAGCCGTAGAGGCCGGCGTAGTCGTTTGTGTCCGGCACGATGTTCGGATCGTAGGCGGGGGCGCCAACCACCCGCTCGCGCGTCTGGTCGACGTGGACGTGGTTCTCGTCGAGCCGGGTGACGGCGTCGACCGGGATCAGGAAGAGGCGCTCGCCGAGACCGAGGAAACCGCCGGCCGCGACCCGCAGGAAGCGCACCTTCGACTCGGCCTCGTCGAGCATCAGCGCGTCGACCGTCCCGATCTCCTCGCCGGTGCGGTCGACGACCGTTCGACCGCGGACGTCAATCGCCGCATCGGCGAGCGTCATGTCCGAATCGGCGAGCGCCTTCAGCTTGACCGGCGCACCCGTCGCCTTCGCTACCATGGCGATCTCCTTTCGATTCTCGCCGGTGGTCGGACTTGGGGCGGCAACATCGGCGCCGCCCGGCGCACCACAGCGGTCACGCCCACGTCCTACTGTAGAGAGGCAAAGTGAACGCGCAGGTGAGCGACGGTGAACGCGGCCATGGCGATCGGTGAACTGCGGTGAACGTCGTCAGGGCACGAGGGGCGAGAACCCCTCCGGCGCGGCTCACCGGCCCCGCCAACGCCCCGCCGCCGTCCACCCGATCGCGACCATGGCCCCGCCAACGACGAGGTCGAGGACGTAGTGCTCACCGAGGTAGACGAGGGCGACGCCCATCAGCGCGGCGTAGAGCAGGGCGGCGCCGGTCAGGAGGCAGCCCGCCCGGCGCGCCGGGAAGACGAGCAGCGCCGTCGCCGCGAAGTGGATCGACGGCATCGCGGCGATCGGGTTCGGCTCGAAGCGAACCTCGCTGCCGCGGGCCGCCTCGTGCCCGGTGCTACCGTAGAGCCGGAAGGGGAGGTCGAGGCTGCCGAGCACCTGCTCGGTCACCCGGTCGATGGGGGTGAAGGCGGCCCCGGGAACGGCCTCGGCGACCAACCACGGCGGCGCGGTCGGGAGGGCGAAGAAGCCGACCAAGGCCAGGGCGAAGAGGACGCCCGTCGCCAGGAGGTAGCGGCGGAACAGCGGGCGCTTCCGCTAGAGGAGCATCGCCGCCACCAGGTAGGGCGCGACGAAGAACGACAGGTAGATCGCCGTCAGGCCGTAGTCGTACCTGGCGAGGGGAGGCCGATCGGCGAACCGGTCCTGGAGGACGGCCAAGGGGAGCCGGCCGTCGAACAGTCGGGCCTCGGCCCGGGGCACGAGGCCGAGGGCCTGATCGGCCCAGCCGGTGGCGTCCGCCCCGGCCCGCAGCAGGTTGAAGCCCAGCCACACTCCGGTGTAGACGGCAACCGCTTCGACCAACCATCGCAGCCGGGGAACCAGCACCGGCAGGAGCGCGGTAGCCGCCACGCTGCCCGCGATCCAGCGCCACCTCCCACCGCCCGCGCCCTCGACGGCGACCGCCAGCGCGAGCGCAACGACGGCGACGAGGAGGCGGCCGGGCACGTCCCCGGGACGCCGCGGGGTCGACGACAGCGGCTCGGCGGGCGGGTCGAACGTCAATCCCACGGCCGCCCCCGCGAGCGGCGTCGCCCGGGCGGCCGCACCCAGCAGGCGAGGAGTACCAGGCAGGTGAGACCCCAGAGGTAGCCGCCGAGCACGTCGGAGGGCCAGTGGGCACCGGCGTAGATCCGCCCGAAGCCAGTGACGAGGACGACCAGCGCCGCCGCGAACCGGACCACGTGCCGCGCCCATGCCGGACCGATCGCACGCCCAGCTAGCCAGATCAGCCCCCCAAACAGCAGTGCGGCTCCCATCGCGTGTCCGCTCGGGAAGCCGTGCCGGGTTGCCAACTCGTCCACCCGCACCAGATCGGGCCCGGGGCGTGGGCTCGCGACCACGAGCTTGATGGCCGGGTTCGCGGCCCGCATCAGCAGGACCGCCGCCAGCACCGCCGCCCACCGCCGCTCGCCCCGCCACCAGAGGAGCAGGCCAAGCGGCGCCGCCAGCCCGATGATGACCGGCGCGCTGCCGACCCAGGCGGCGAGTCGGGCAAGGATCTCAGCCCCGGGAACGGGCGCTTCCTGGATCCAGCGGGCAGTCGCCGCGTCTCCGGGTAATACGCCGTCCCCCGCGGCAGCGGTGGTAAGCGCCGCGGTCGCGGCCAGCGCCAGCAACGTCCACCCAAGGGCGGGGCAGGTGCCGCTCGGCCGTTCCACCACTCGCGGGCGCCCCGAGTCGAGCCGGGCGGACGCAGAGTTCGTGTCCATGTACCTCTTTCGACGCACTACGGGTTCGGGGTGACAGTCGGCTCGGGCGTGGCGGCGGCCCCCAGCGGCCTGGTCTGGCCCTGTTCCTGGAAGAGATAGAGCGACACCTCGAACCGGTCATCGCCGACCACTGGCACGCCTCCCTCCTCCTCAAGCACGGCGGCGCCGTACCAACGCGTGGGGGGCAGCGGGCGTGGGCCGATCGCCAGTTCGTCGTCATGGACCACGCTGTCGATCCCGCCGCAGCCGACCGCTTCGTCGCCGGCGGTTCCCTGGCGCACGGCTAACGCGGGCGGCCCGGCCAGCAGGTCATCGAGGAAGGCGTCGATTGACGCTTCCGACTCGAGGTTCGGCGGTGAGAGCTGGACACTGCGGACCTCCTCGGCCACCGGTCCGTCCACGTCCTGGTCGGCCGCGGGGCCGATGACGCCGAGTTCGTAGACCGGGACGGGCTCTAGCCCGCCCCCTTCGCGGCAGGGGCCGGAGTAGATTCCGCCCGGAAGGTCGAGCACAAACCCCTCCCTCGTCGTCTGGGACCCGTTCTGCGCCATCGCGCCGTCGGCGAGGGCCAGGAGGGAGGCCCCGCGGCCGAGAGCGGGGGTTGGCCGGGTCGGCCTCTGTCCGCGCATGGTGTCGCCTCTCGTGATCCAGGACCGCGCCCGTTCGCCCTGCCCCACGGGGATAAACCGATCGGTGACGGTCGGTGCGCCGCCAATTGGGAGGGGTTGAGCGTGCTCAGTGTCCCGTCAACGACCCCACGGCCTACGGCCCTGGGGTTGCCGCCGCGGTGGCAATCGCCTCCTCGGCCGGCGGCATCCCCGTGGTAATCCCCCCGGCCGCACGGGTCGCCCCGCCAAGCACTTGGGTCCCCGGCGCCGTTAGCTGCTCGACCACGATCCGCTGCCCCTCTGCCGTGGACGGCGCCTCGCTCGGCGGTGCCGTCCCATCCGCGGCAACCAGGGCCCCATGGTAGACAAAGGAGAACGCGTCCCCGTTCTCGTCGACGTCGATCGACCCCGTGATTTCGACGAGGTCACGGAAAATCGACGGTCCCTCCCCGTCGAGGCCGAGGACGGTCAAGGCGCCGCTGTGGTCACCGGTCGCCTCCCAACTGCCGTGCCGGGCACCGCTGGCGCTGGAACCGACGACCGTCCCGTCGGCACCGAAGGAGTAGAGGCTTGGAGGCGTACCGGGGGTGCCTGGAAACGTGATCAGCCACGAGCCGACCAGTGGGTGCGCGCCCGGCACGCCGTCTCCGTCCTCGGCGAGGGTGCGGGTGCTGGCAAGCGCAGACCCCAAGGTGAGGATGCCGAGCAGGACGAAGGTGAGAAGGCGTCACGTCATCTGTCGGCTCCCGTTCTTCCGCCCACTTCAGCCGACGACGATCGGTCTGCTGCGGGGAAAACTCGTCTGCTACGGAGGGTAACAAGGCCGGGTGAACGTGGGGGTGAATGGGGGTGAACCCCAGGGTAACGGAGGGTGAACAGCAGTGAACGGATGAGAATCCTCGGTCCGGAGCGGACCGAGGCGGCACATATTCTGCAAGCCGCCGGGATTACTGGCCGGCGTTCCTTGCAGGACGCCGGCGCGCCCGGCCGAGCGCGGACGGCAGTGGGAGGATCCGTGGTGATTCGGGCGCGCAAGACCGGTGTGGTGCTAGCAGGGCTGGCATTGATGCTGACCGGGTGCGGCGGCTGCCGGACGGGATGCGCCACGCCCGGATCGTTGAGGCGGAGGTGCGGGCCGCGCTGCGGGAGCGCTATCTCGCCCCACGGAAGCGAGCCGAGGCCGTGGTGCTGGGGACCCATGGCAGCATTGCGGTCGTCAAGCTGAGTAAGGGGCGGACCGCGACGACCCTTGCCGGTCTCCTTGACCGTGGTGCGGTGTGCGAAGCGGGGTCCGGAGGCCTCCGCACCGCTTCCCAGGACGCGGAGTTTCGAAAGGGGCTGGCGAACGAGACTGACATCGACTGTCAGGTGCCCCTCCGGCGACGGCGAGCAACGCGGCCGGTGAGCCAAGCAGAGCTGTCGACGGGGGCGGGGCGCCTCCGGTCACGACCGACGCGCGTCGAAGTAGCCCATCGTCACCCGCTGGAGCGGACGCTCGGCACGGGCGTCCGGGAAGGTGTCACCACTCGCCCGGGCGTTCCCTGGCCGAGCAAGCCGCCGAGCACCGACGCGCCGAGGAGGAGAAGAACAAAGCCCGCCGCGAAACCCATGCTGTCGAGGGTGCGATCCCGCGCGATCTCGGTCGGCTCGTTCGTCCGGACCGCCCCGGTGGCGACCGCGGTCGCCACCGGGGCAGGGACGCCGCCCCCCTCCCCCCTACCGGCGTCGACGGCACCCAACGCGACCGCGATGCTGTGAAGGTCCACTGCTTCCCGCAGGAAAACGAAGCCGAGCCCCACGAGCAGGAGGAGCGCGAGGACGCCGGCGACCAAGCCGCGGAGCGGGCCGCGGCCAACCGGAGGCCGGGCGAGCCGGGACGCGGCCCATCCGCCCGCCGCCCAGCCGAGAACGGCGGCGACGCCAAGGCAGAGGAGCGCCGCCAGGGCCAGGTCCGAGCGGGGCGCCCCCCGGAGCGCCACCCAGCCGGCTCCCAGTCCGATGGCCGTAAGCACGGCGAGGGCCAGGAGGGCGACCAGCCCGCCGACCAGGGTTGCCGCCCAAGCGGGCAGGCTGCGCGCCGTCATCCTCTTGCCCCTCGCGCGGCGTTCCGGGGCGTTTCTCGCCCGATCGACCGGCAGCTCACGCGACCAGCTCCACGGCCCGGGCGATCACCACCGGCTCCCCGGCGAACGACGCGACGCGCTCGTCCGGCAGGTCCACCCCCAGCTCGGCCTCGACCGCGGCCAGGTCGAAGCGACGGACCTCGCCGGTGACGTAGGCGGTCGCCTCGACGAAGAGGTCCGGGTGCGGCTCGCCGCTGACGACCAGCAGCGGCCAATCGCCGAGCAGGAAGACGTGCGGGGTGAGCAGGTGCTCCTCGACCTCGCCGCTGACGACGACCGTCTCGCCCAGGTGCTCCTCGGTGTGCTCGGTGACGTCGTAGACGGTGACGCCGACGTCGTATCCGTCAGTCATCGAGGCGAACTCCTTGTCGCCCGGCCCAGGATGGGCCGGAGGGTCGAGCTCGACCGACCCCGCGACCAGCGCCGCCTTGCCGTCGTAGCTCTGCAACATTGTGGCGTCGAGGCCGCCACCCAGCTCCGACGCGAGCGCGGCAGGGTCCAACCGGCGCACCTCGCCCGTCACCCGGACGACGCCGGTCTCGCGGATCGGTCCCGCGCCCGGCTCGACCAGCAGCGCGTCCAGGGGTGCGGCCCCGAGGACCAGCAACTCGTCCCCGACGAAGAGGGCGTCGTTGCCGATCACCATCGCCTGCGGCCCGAGGAGGTCGGCGACCTCGGCGCTTATCGTCACCGTGCGGCCCCACATCACCTCGGGGTGGTTGGCGACCTCCGTCAGGTTGACGCCCTTGTCGGAGCCGGCCGATTGGTCAATGTCGACGACGGCGCGCAGCACGGACCAGAGGCTCGGGAAGAGCCAGACGGTGAGCAGGGCGAGCACCACCGTCTCCCCGGCAAGCGCGGCCGCCACCCACGCCCGACCGGACAGGCCACGCCGGTGCTCGGCCGCCCGTTCCGTCCCATGATCCGGAACGACCGGTGTCGATATTCCCATACCTACCCCCCTGCTCGTCACCGTGTCCACGGCCATCGGCCTCGTTCCCGTCCGTGGGCCAGTGGGCGCCGAAGCGCCTGCCCCCGCCCTCGATCGCCTCAGCCCCGTACCAAATTCGCCGCCGGCTCCACCACGGGCGGCTCTCCCCGCATCGCGTGCTCGGTGTGGCCCTCGCCGAGGTCAATCCGGGGGACGATCCGGTCGAGCCACGCCGGGAACCACCAGTTCCACCGCCCCATCAACTGCATCGTCGCCGGCACGAGGACGACGCGGACGAGGGTGGCGTCGACGAAGACGGCGGCGGCAAGCGAGAAGCCGAGCTGCTGCACCTCCGGCAGTTCGGTGAAGGTGAAGCCGGCGAAGACGGCGACCATGATCGCCGCGGCGGAGGTGATGACCCGCCCGGTCCGCGCCAGACCGCGCGCCACGGCGGCCTGGTTGTCGCCGCTCCGCTCCCACTCCTCCTTGATCCGCCCCAGCAGGAAGACCTCGTAATCCATCGAGAGGCCGAAGAGGACGGCGAAGGTGAGCAGCGGCAGGTAGATCTGGGTCGTGCCGGTCGGGGTGAAGTGGAGGATGCCGTCCCCGGGGTCCCGCTGGAAGACGAGGACGAGCAGCCCGTACGCCGCGCCGATGCTGAGCCCGTTCAGAAAGATCGCCTTGATGGGCAGGACGAGGCTGCGGAAGACCACGGCCAGGAAGACGAACGAGAGCAGCACCACGAACCCGCCGACCAGCGGCAGCTTCCGCAGCGACTCGTCGGAGATGTCGACGACCTGCGCCCCCAAGCCGCCGACCAGGACCGTCGCGCCCGAGTCGCCGACGGCGCTCGGGGCGATCGTCTCTCGGATCCGCCGCACCAACCGGGTGGCGGGATCGGAGTCGGGCGGGGCGTAGGGCACGACCTGAAGCAAGGTCACGTTTCGTCCCCGCCCGAAGTTGATAAGCGGGGCGAGCGCGTCGACCGCCTGGGGCAGGCGCGCCGCGGTGTCGAGCATCGCCGCGCTGTGGCCCCCGCCGAACCGGTCGAGCACCTCGGTCACCGAGTAGACATCGGCGACCGCGTCGTCGGCGCGCAGGGCATCGGTGAGGCGGGCAACCGCGTCGAGGTCCGCGTCGTCGAGTGGCCCGTCCGCGCTGGCGACGACGACGTGGATCGGCGAGACCCGCCCCTCGTTGAAATCCCGTGCCAGGACCGCCCGTCCCTCGACCGCCGAGCGGTCGCTCAGCTCGTTGGTGCTCGTGCTGAGGCCGAGGTCGATGCGCGTCACCGGCGCCGTCAGGGCGACGAGGACGAGCGTGGCGGCCAGCGCCCACCGCCCCGGGCGGCGCATGATCGCCCGCGCCCACCGTTCCCAGAAGCCGGCCGCCGCCTCCGGTCGCCCGGCGGCGTGCGCCAGGGCGGGGAGCGCCAGGCGCTCGACGCGGTGGCCGAGCAGGGCGAGCGCGGCCGGCAGCAGGGTCAGGGCGGCGGCGACCATCACGCCGACGGCGACCATCGCGCCGATCGCCAGTTGGTGCAGGATCGGGGCGCGGACCAGCAGTAGGCCGGAGAGCGAGAGCATCACCGTCGCGCCCGAAAAGAAGACGGTCTTGCCGGACGTCGCCACCGCCGTCGCCACCGCCGTCGCCGGGTCGACGCCGCGGGCCAACTCCTCGCGGTAACGGGTCACGAGGAAGAGCGAGTAGTCGATGCCGACGCCGAGGCCGAGCATCGTCGCGATGTTCGGGACGAACAGGTTGAAGCCGGTGAACGCCGTCGCGACGCCGAGGGCGCCGAACGCGACGGCGATTCCGGCCAGGGCGAGGAGGATCGGCAAGCCGGCGGCGACCAGCGTGCCGGATGCCAGCAGCAGCACGAGCACCGCCGCCGGCAGCCCCCGCAGCTCGGCCTCCGCCAGGTCCGCCTGCTGCTGCGCGACCATATCGGCGATCAACGGCGACCGCCCCGTGAAGTAGATGCGGACGTCGTCGGTGGCGGCCGTCTCGACCGCCTCGATCAGCCCGGGCACGCGCCGCACCCGCTCCGTCCCGGAGCCGCTGAGACCGACGACGGCGGCGGCGACGTGGCCGTCCGCCGAGATCTGGTCGCGGGCGCGTGGGTCGCGCGGGCCGATGACGGCGATGACGCCGGACCGGCCCGAGATCGCCCCGATCGCCTCCTCGATCACCCGCCGGTACGCGGGATCGTCCACGGAGAGCCGTTCCGACTCGAAGACGATCACGGCCTGCTCGGCGAAGGGCTCCTCGAACTCCCGGCCGACCAGCTCCTGGGCGAGATCCGATTCCGAGCCGGTCACCGTCAGCGGCGGGCCGGTCAGCCGCTCCTGGAAACGGGGGAGGAGCCAGACGCCCGCCGCGGTCAGCACCGCCCATAAGGCGAGCGCCGCCCAGGGGCGTCGCGCGAGCGAGGTGCCGAGGCGGAAGAACGCGGACCGCTGGCCGTGCCCCGAACCGTCCATGCCGCCGACCTCCTCCGTCGCCGTGCCGAGGGCCGCACCAACGGACCCATCCTATCCGCCGCTGGGATGAACGGCCCGCACAGGCGCGATCGTCGCCGCGCGCCCTACCAGGAACGCTCCGGTTCCCACCGCCGCGTCCGGCCAGATGATCGTTCGCGTGCCGAAGCGGATTCGCGGCCCTCCATCACGGCTCGGTCGCCGCCGGGGTGGCCTGTTCCGAGGCGCCGGTCGGGGTCGAGGCCGGGCCCCGGCGAGCCTGGTCGATGAGCGGTTTCGCCAGGTTCACGGGCCGGAGCAGGTTGAGGGTGCCGCCGAACGGGAGGCATACGTCTGGGGAGCCGTCGCCGTCCGTGTCCAGGGGCTGGCAGCGGAGGGTGCCGGCGCGGGTCGGGACGCCAATCAGTTCCCCGTCGGCGTCGACCGCTGTCCCCCCGCTGTTGCCGGACGAGACCGAGGCGCCGGTCCGCAGCCAGACGCGCGCGCCGGTCTCCGCGTCGACCTCGAAGCCGCTGATCGCCCCTCGCGTGTACTGCAGCGTGTTGCCGGCGAGCGCCGGGTAGCCGAGGACGTTGACCTCGTCGCCGCGGTCGACCGCGGCCGAATCCCCGAGGGGGATGTGGGGCAGGTCGAGGGCCGAGGCGTCGACCGGATCGATGGTCGCCCAGTGGGCGCTGACGCGGAGCACGGCGAGGTCGGCCTCGGGCCAGGCGGCGACGAGGTCGGCCCAGTAGCGGACCTGGGGCGGGCCGTCGCCGGTCGTGAAGGCGACGGCGTACTTGTCCTCCACGATGGTCAGCCCGATGCTCTCCGCGATCCGTTGCGAGTCGACGACGTGGTGGTTCGTGAGGATCAGGCCGTCCGGCGAGACGACCGTGCCGCTCCCGGTCCCCACGCTGACGTACCCCTCCACCCCGTCCCGGCCGGTCCGCGCGACCGGCGCGGGGACCCCGATCTGGACCGTCGCCGCCTCGGCGCGTCGGAGCACCGCGGGGTCGAGCTCGGCCCCGACCACGGGCCGCGGCATGGCGGCCGCGAGCACCAGCGAAGCCATGGCAAGAAGCTTGGGCCTCATCGAAACTCCGGGCATCGACCGTCTCTCCCTGCGCGAGCCGACCGCGCACCCCCGTCGCTGCCTGGAGCGTCCGAGCACGAAGGGCAGCATCGGTGGGCACCCCCAACCACCGCGATGCGGACCATCCCCGCCCAGCCGTCGAGAAACGTGGCCGTCCATGCTTACCTACTGGGTAGCCGACAACCGACCCAGTCGGTCGGCGACGACTCGGAGCAGATCGTCGACGTCGAACGGCTTCGGGACGAAGCCGTAGCCCCGCTCCTCGAAGTCGGTAGCCGCGGCGAGGACGACATTCGTGGCGCCAGAGCAGACGACGACCGAGATCTCCGCCGCGTGGCGATCCCGCTCCATCGCAAGCAGAAGCCGCCACTCGGGGCCGTCGCTCCCGTGGCCGGGGTCGAGGACGACGAGGTCGGCCCCGGACCGCTCGATGTCGCGCGGATTCGTGGGGGCTCCGGCAGCGACCGAGACCCGGTAGCCGGCCTCCTCGAGAACCTCCTGGATGAGGGCTCGAATCGACGGATCCCCGTCCAGGACCAGGACGTGTGGCGAATACTGCCGGTTCACTATGCTTACCTCATCGCTCGGCGTGCTCGGGAGCCAGTCCTGTCGAGACCAGGCGACCGAGGCGGTGGCCCAAGGATGGATGAGTGCCCCGTGGTCGTCGGCTCACGAGAGGGGTCTCATTGCGTCGGTGACGTCATGACTTCCCGGTGTCGGCCGCGACCTCCTCGCTGATCCGGACCTCCTCGCGGCGGGCGGTTCCGGTAACCCGCTCGGTCCGCTCGACCTGCTCTTTGGTGAGCTCGACCTCCTCGGCGACGCGGACCCTTCTCTGGAGCTCGACCGCCTCGCCCCGGAGCGGCACCTCGGCGACCGGCCCTGCTTCGAGCACGGCGTCGGCGGCCCCGGCAGGCCGGTCGACCGGGCGGCGCGCGACGCGGACGCGCTCCTCCATCACCGGCACCTCGATCGTCCGTTCGTGGACGATCACCTCCTTCTCCACCCGGACCTCGCCCACCTCGCGTTGGCGCGTGACGGCGGTCAGGTTCTCCTCGTGGACCGGCACCCGGATCTTCTCCGCCCCGTCGACATGGGTGTCCGGGTTGTCCGTCAGGTGCCGGAACGGGGCGTCGACCTCCATCAGCGTCGCCCGGCCGGCGCCCGTGGTCCCGAAGGGCCCGCCCCCCGTCGCGACGGCGGTGGCGTCGGGGTGGGCCCCCGGCGGCGCGGTGTCCCACGCCTGATTGAGCGCCTGGTCCTTGGTGACGTTGAGGTAGACCTTGCCGTCCGCGACGCGGGTAACAGCCTCGGTCGGAACGTAGTAGTCGGTCGGGAAAAAGACCCCCTTCTCGACGATGACGTAGGTCGGCTGGATCGCGATGACCGACCCCACCTTCTCGCCGTCCAATCCGTAGACATCGGTGCCCTTGGTGATCCTGTCCAGCATGCCTATACCGTTCATCGACCTTGCCTCCTCGGGTGGATCCGCCTTCGCCCAACTTCGGGGATGGGGCAGCACGGCTACGAGGTTGGTGTCGCGGTCGGGTCGTTCGCCGGGCGATCACCGCGACGCGTGCCCAAGCCCTGAAATAGGTAGACGGTGGCCCCGGTGGTGACCGTCGCGGGCAACTCCCCGATCTCGGCCTCGTCGTCGCCGACGCCCTCCTGCAAGAGGCCACCGGGGGTCGCCGTCAAGCTCAGCCCGAGCCCGAGGATCGGGGGGCGGGCCGTCGGGTACGGGGTCGGGTCTTGGTTTTCTCCATCGGTCGCTCCTTCGCTTCATCGCTGCCGCGCAACGTCGAGCGTTTGGCCGGAGAAGCGACTCCGGGGCGGTCGAAGGCGCGGCCGGTGGGCGGACACTCCGTCCGCCCACCGGGAGAGGGCCGTTCGCCTACTCGACGGTCAGATCGTCGGTGGCGACCTCTTGGCCGTCCTCGAGCACCGCGTAGCCGTAGGTCCCTGGTTCGTCGACCGTGACCTCGAGCTCGTCGCCTGGGGCCACCGTCTCCTCGATGCCGAGCTCCTCGATCACGAAGGTGCGCTCGGCGTCGGCGTTGTTGGCGAGCGTCAGCGGCTCGCCGGCGGCCACCGTCTTTGTGGCGGGCGCGCCCAGGTCGATCACGCCTTCGGCGACCTCCGCCCCTCCGGCGCGAGCCGCCGCGGTGGCGGTCGGGGCGGGCACGACCTCGGTCTCCGTGACCACGGCGCTGGGCACCGGGCTCGGCGTCGGGGTCGGCGGAACCGGCGTCGGGGTGGGGGTGCCCTGGGCCATCCGGTTCACGCGCGCCGTCTGCAGGTTCTGGAACAGGTAGACGTCGACGCCGGTGGTGTTCTCGCCGAAGACCGGCACGTTGCCGGTGTCGCGCTGGAAGAGGGCAAAGCCGTAGACGCCCGAGCCGTTGGCCGGCCGGATACCGATCACGACGTCGCTCTCATCCTCCCAGGCGGGGGCGGTCAACTCGCCGCAGGCGACGATGTTGCCGAAGTTCTCCGAGCTTTCGTGGACGGCGATCAGGCCGACGTTGTCGAGGGCGTCGTCGTCTTCTTCCTCGTCCTCCCGGGCCTCTTCTTCGGCGAAGAGCTCCTCGAAGGTGGCGTCGACTTCCTCCTCGGCGGTGTAGACGGTCGGCAGGTCGATCAGCACGATCGCCGCGTCCGCGTCGACGCCGGCCATCGGCGCGACCTCGGCCTCGTCGAGCGCCCCGTCCTCGTTCTCGTCGAAGCCGGCGTCGAGGACGTCGTCCCCGTCGAGGTCCTCGTCGGCGTCGAGGACGCCGTCGTCGTTCAGGTCCTCGTCGAGGTAGTTCTCCTCGTCGACGTCGAGGGTGCCGTCGTCGTCGAGGTCGCCGTCGATGGCCTCGCCCTCGTCGAAGTCGCCGTCCGCGTCCCGGTCGATGCCGGCGTCGAGCACGCCGTCCTCGTCGAGATCCTCCTCCTCGTCGAGGGTGCCGTCGTTGTCGAGGTCCTCGTCGATCAGGCGGGGGCTCACGCCGGGCACCCGGACATCGGCCGGCACGTCCTCGTCGAGGGCGTCGCGGACGAAGTCGTCGTAGACCTCGGTGTACCGCTCCGGCTCGAGTTGCCCGATCTCGAACTCGGGTTCGACCACCGGTCTGGCGCAACTGCCGTCGTGGAGGGCGACCGGCGCCCCGTTCAGGTCAATGCGGGGAGTGGGCGTGCCCTGTTGCGCCGCGACGGGCGCGACCGCCGCGCCGGCCAAACCGAGCGACAAAGCCAGCACGCCGACGGGGCGAAGCCACGGTGTCCTTCGGTCCTCTAAGAAGTCCATCGAGTCCTCCTCTGAAACAACCCTCCGCGACCGCCGTCCGAGGGGAGATCGGGGGTTTACGGCCGGCCGCTTCGGCCGGTTCTCTGCGGCCGAGCGGGCGGAGCCCGTGGGCTCGATGGGTCGCGAGGGCTAACCATCAACGTGCCCCCCGCCCGACCGCCCGGCGGCGCGGCGCAGGCCGGCCTCGATCGCCGCGATGGGGTCGGAATAGTGCTCCACCGTTCGCTCCTTCGGGTCGTCGCACCACGTGTAGAACTCCGCGTTCCGCGGCGCCGCGGCGACGTAGACGCGGCATCGCTCGCCCTTGAGCTCCACCCAACGGCCGGAGATGCCGACGCGTCCTTCGAGACCCAGGGTTCGGAGTGCCTCCACCAGTCGCGTCATTGCCCCTCCCCCGGTGCCTCGTCGAGACCCGCACCGACGGACTCCTTGAAGGCTAGGGGGCGAGCGTGAACCCACTGGTGAGCGGAGGTGAATTAACCGGTGACCGAAGATGAACAGCGGTGAATTGGGCCCGCGGGAGTCCCGCGGGCCCGCGCTGTCGGGCGCGCCGGTGCCTTCAGATGGGGCCGAGTCAGGGCGTCCGGGGACGCGACGACCCGGGAGTCGGCACCCGTCGGTGGTCGCTGCCCCGTTGCCGCGATTGCCCACGGATACGACGCGGATCGAAAGCCCCGGTGACTCCGGGGGACTGCCGGGGCGACGGAGGTTTTCGGTCCCGGTCGGTGTGCACGGCGCGAGGAGAAACGTCGTCCCGAGCCGAGCCACCCGTGGGCTGCGGGCGGTCGGTTGGGACGCGCTCCGGCGGGCCGGGTTGGGGAACTCAGCGCGCGGCGGTGAAGCGGTAGCCGACGCCCCAATCGGTCTGTATGTACCGGGGTTGGGTGGCCTCGTCGCCCAGTTTCTGGCGCAGTCGGCGCACGAAGACCTTCAGGTAGTTCGGGTCGGCCTGCCACTCGGGTCCCCAGACCCGATCCAGCAGGACGCGGTGCGGCACGGTCGCGCCGGCGTGGCGGACCAGCTCCTCCAGCAGGCGGTACTCGGTCGTGGTCAGGCGGACGACCTCGCCCCCGAGCCGCACCTCGCGGGCGGCGAAGTCGACCGACAGGTCACCGCTGGTGAAGCCCGGGCCGGGCTCGTGCCGGGGGCCGGCAGCGCGCCGGACGATCGACCGCAGCCGGGCCAGCAGCTCGAGGTGATCGAACGGTTTGGTCAGGTAGTCGTCAGCGCCGAGGTCCAGCGCGCGGACTTTATCGATCGTCGCGTCGTGCACCGTCAGCATCAAGACCGGCACCAGGGAGGTCTCGCGGATGCGGCGCAGGACGACGAAGCCATCCGGTGGCGGCATGGCCACGTCCAAGATCACCAGATCGGGCGGGGCCTCCGCGAAGCGCAGCAGCGCCTCCTTGCCGCTCGCCGCAATCGTTACCTCGCTACCCGGCCACGTCATGCGGACGCCGAAGGCGACGACCTCCGCGACCTCCGGGGCGTCCTCGGCGATGAGCACCTTCAGGGGCATGACGCACCTCGGTCTGCAACAAGGGGCAGGGTGACGGTGAAGGTCGCACCCTGCCCGGGCTCGCTCTCGGCCCACATCCGGCCGGCGTGGAGTTCGACAATTCCCCGGGCGATCGCCAGCCCAAGGCCCGACCCGCCGTGGCCCCCCGCAAGACGGTGGAAGCGGTCGAAGACCGCCTCCAGCTCTTCCTCCGGGATGCCGGGACCATCGTCATGCACCGTGAGCCGGACGCTGCCGTCCACGGCGCGGCCCGAGACCGTGATGCGGGTTCCGGGCGGTGTGTGCGCGTGCGCGTTGGCCAGCACGTTCACGACCACCTGCTCCAACCGACCGGCGTCTCCGACGGCCGGCAGTGGCTCGGCGAGGTCCGCCTCCAGCGCTTGCCCTTTCAGCCGAACGAGAGGGTGGACCGTCGCGATCGCGTCAGTGACCACGGTGCGCACGTCGATGGGCTCGGGATCGAGACGCATTGTCCCGGCTTCCAGTTGGTTGAAGGCGAGGAGGTCGTCGATCAGCAGGCCCAGACGCTCCGTGCTGCGCCGGGCGTTCGACACCAGGGCCCGCTCGTCGGGTCGAAGACGATCGAGCGCGCTCGTCTCGAGCATGCCGAGGCCGGCCCGGGCTGCGGTGAGGGGGGTTCGCAGGTCGTGGGAGATGGAGGCGATGAAGGTGGTCCGTACCTGGTGCAGCTCTTCCAGGCGCTCGGCCTCGTCGCGGCTTGCGCGGGCAGCCAGCTCTTCCTCCGCCAGCCGCTGCTCGAACGCCCGTCGCTCGATGGCCCGGCTGAGCACGTTCGCGACGGACTGCAAGAAATGAGCGTCTGCCTTGGTGAAGCGTCGGCGCTGGACCGTGTGCGCCCCCAGGACGCCGAAGGGGCGATCTCGGGCCTGGATGACCACGCTTATGCCGCTGATCACGCCGTGGTCGAGCAACAAGGGAGGACCGAAGAAGCGAGGTTCGTCCTCCAGGTCGTCGACGATCACGGGGGCGCCGGAGGCCAAGGTGTACCCCGCCTGGGAATCGGTCCCGATCCCCACCGTCGCCCGCCCCACAGCCCCCTCCTTCCAGCCTACCCCTGCCCGCAGCCGCAATGCTGTCCCGTTCGCCTCCAGCTCCAGGACCTTGCAGTACTCCACGCCCAGCGTCCGCGCGACGAGGGCGACCGCCTCGTCCATTACGGCCGCGACAAGAGGGGTGGCCAGCGCGTACTGGCCAAGCTCGGCCACGGCCGCCTGCTGGCGCGCCCCTGCTTTGAGCTCGTCCTCCACCCGTTTCCGCTCCGCGAACTGACCGATCTGGTCGCCTAGCGACGCAACGAGCGGGAATAGGTCCGTGTCGGGGGCCTGGGCGTCGCAGCTGAAGAACTCGAACACGCCGCTCACATCCCCCGCGATGAGCATGGGGAGCGCGAAACCGCCGTGAAGTCCTTCCGCCGCGGCGATCCGGAGCCGCGGCCAACCGACCTGGTCGGCGGCGTCTTCGATCCAGACCGGCTCTTCGGTCTCCCACGCTCGGCCGGGCAACCCCTCACCCCGCCCGAACGTCGTCCGGCGGTTGGCCGCTGCCAGTCCCGGGAACGCCTTCCCCGGGACGTGCCAGCTATCCACGCAGCGGAGGAGCCCGGCACGCCGGTCCCTCACCCAAAGCGCCCCGTAGTCCCACCCAAGGCACTCCCCGATCACCCGGAGGACTCTCGGGGCAGCCTCGTCGAGATCGGCGCCTTCCGCCAGGACGCGGCTGACGGCGTACTGCGTGGCGAGGCGGCGTTCGTCTCGTCTCCGCTCGGTGACGTCGAGCGCCAGGCCGAGGCAGCCCACGATCCGGTCCTCGGCGTCCCGCAACGGTTCGACCCGCGCCTCGAAGACCCGCCCCGCGGTCTCGATGTCGTACCCCCCCGCATCCCCGCCGAGGGCGCCGGCATGAGCGGCGATCAGGGCAGGAGGACGCTCGCCCTCGGATCCGGTCAACTCGTACAGTGTGGTGCCAAGGTGGCGATTGAGGTCGATGCCGAGCCGAGTGAGGGCGGAACCCGCGACGGACATCACGCGCAGGTCGGCGTCGGTGGTCCACAGGTGGGCCGGCATCTGTTGGGTGACCCACCTCAGCTTGGCCTCGCTTTGGCGCAACGCTTCCTCCGCCCTTCGGCGCTCGGACGTGTCGCGGAAAGCCACCACCGCCCCCGTCACCCGTCCGTTCGTCAAGATCGGCGCCGATGAGTAGGCGACCGGCAAGATCGTTCCGTCCTTGCGGACAAACGCTTCGTCATCGGTGCGGTAGGGGATGCCGGCGACCAGCACCTGCAGCCCGGAGCAGGCTTCGCGGGGGTACGGCCGGCCGTCCGGGTATCGGAAGTGGATGACGTCGTGCATGACCGCGCCGAGCAGCTCCGCTTCCGACCATCCGAGCAGTTCCTCGGCGGCCGGATTGGCGAAGGTGACGCGGCCCTCCGCGTCGACCGCGTACACGCCCTCGGCAAGGTTGTTGTGGATGGCCAGGCTGAAGTCACGCTGGCGACGCAGATCGTCCTCGGAGGTTTGCAGGGCGCGGCGGAGGGTCCCCACGATCAGCGCGATGACCACCGACGTTACCGGCAGGATAACCAGGCGCAAGACGTCCCCGTCGGTGTACCGGAAGGGCTGCCCGGGAACCGCGAAGTACCAGACGCCGTAGAGCGACACGGCGGCGGCGCTGACGAGGCCCGAGCGCTGCCCGTTCCGCAGCGCGACGTACGCGACCACGGTCAGGAGGACGGTAAGGCTCGGGACCCGAACCGCGGTGTGCGACAGCACCTCCACAACGGCGACGGCGGCCCCGGTGAGCAGCAGGGCCTCCCCGATTGGGTCTCCGAGCCGCCCGGTCGGACTCGGAACTGAGCGCTCTGCCCTCTTCGGCCCACTCGTTTGCTTTGGCGGTCGGATCGTCCGCACGCTCACCGCCTTCCTCGGTCGCCCCGCGCAAGCGCGGAGAGGACCGACCACTTGTGTCACATCCTACGCCAAGCTAGCCCCCAGTGGTTTGCTTCTAAGGCATCAGGTTCACTAACGTTCACCGTTCGTCATTGATCTGTTCACCGTCGCTCACGGTGGTGTTCACCACGGCCTCCTAGCATCAGGAGTGCGCATCACCGCCCGCGAAGCGGAGATGCCCAAGCCGGCACCCGGCCGACTCTTGCGCTTTGGTTTCGTCAAGATCGACGGGAAGGGGTGGTTCGACACCGATGGTTTTGCCGGTGCCGACGTGATTGGAGCGTCTCGGACAAGATGGTCTGCCCACTGAACGGAAGGAGGATATCCTCGCGAACGCCACGTAGCGTTGGAGCGAACCCGACCAGTTGGGCGGGCAGTCGGCCGCGCTGGCAACACATCGACGCGTATCAAGGAGGTGCTCAGTGCGTATCGGCGGAGGCGTGATCGCCCTCATCGTCATCGTCCTGTTGCTGGTTTGGCTGCTCTAGGTGCCCGTCGACCGACTCAGGCGAAGCGTGCCATTCTGGCCACCAATCCTTCTTCACCCCTCATCAAACCGAAGCACGCGGGGAGACCCGTCAATGCACTGGCCGCCGTCCCGCCCATCGCGCCGCCGCAGGTCCGGGTTCCGCGGACGGTGGTTCTAGCGGTCGGGCGGTGGACGGCGACCCCATCTAGAGCGCCCGAAGCGGTAGGCCCGTGATGGTATCCACCTCGCTCGTCGCCGCCGTCGCGCTCGCCTTGGTGCATCTCGCCGCCGGCAAGCTGCGGTTCTTGGAAGGGACGCCGCGGAGCGTCTGGCTCTCGATCGCCGGTGGCGTGTCCGTCGCCTACGTTTTCGTGCATCTCCTCCCCGACCTCAACGAGGGGCAGGAGGCGATCACCGGTGGCCTCGGCGGAGGGTTGGCCCTCCTCGAGCACCATGTTTACGTCCTCGCGCTCCTCGGACTGGCCGTCTTCTCCGGTCTGGAGCGGGCGGCCATCACGTCCTCCGGCAAAGGGAAGAGGAGGGGCGCTCCGAGGCCCTCGCCATCTTCGCCGTCGCGATGGGGCTCCACTTTGCGGTCACCGACTTCGGCTTGCGCGAGCACCACAAGGACGCCTACGGTAGGGTTGGCCGGTGGATGATCGCGGCTGCCGTCCTGCTCGGGTGGGCGATCGGCTTCGCCGGGGACGTATCCGAGGCCACGCTGGCCATGATCCTGGCGTTCCTTGCCGGCGGAGTCATCCTCAACGTCCTCAAGGAGGAACTGCCCGAGGAGCGCGAGAGTCGCTTCTGGGCTTTCGCCTTCGGCGCCGGCGCCTACGCCACGCTCCTCCTGATGCTGTGAGGCCGCTGGTGACCGGGGCGGCCCGAGGCCGCAAACACCTCGGCCGAGGATTGGCCAGGCGGAACGTGGTGCCCACGAGCGAGGCGGAGGCGGAGGAGCAGACGCGCCCTACAGAAAGCCCCCGTCACCTGACTGGGCATGGAGGCCCACCCCGAGCACCGCGGTCATCGCCTCACCCCCGGTCGGCCGCGGAGGCGCTTTCGCTTTCCCAGCCCGTCGGCAAACTCCTGGAGCACGTCCGGATGATCCTGCCGAGCAGGCGGACGCTGTTCGGCTTTTGGTTGATGGTCGTCTTCAAGCGGCGATTTCAGGAGCATTTCTCTTTAGCGGAGCGGTACGTCCACCTGACCGCGAGGTCGTCCGTCGCGATCTTGGTCGCGTTGCGCATCGGGCCGGCCGTCATCCAGCGCCGGGTCGAACCGGCGTCGGTCTCCTGATCGTGCCGTGGGTTCTCCACCGCAATGCTGCCGTCGGGCACGGTCCCCTTCACGATCGTGGCCTGCGCGGACTTCTGCCCAGTCGCGACGCTCGTTACGGAGCCGTGGTACGGGAGCCGGGTTATCTCCCTTGGCCTCCTTGCCGTCATTGCCGGGTAGCGAGTCTTCCCTCGCCGCCGCGTTCGCACGAAAGGAGGGGAACATGACCTCGACCGGCCCCCCGCTGTTCTTCGAGGGCTGGAGTGGGCTGGTCCGGGTACTGGTCGTCGGCGTGCTCGCCTACACGGCCCTCGTGCTCATGCTGCGGATCTCGGGCAATCGCACGCTCTCCAAGCTGAACGCCTTCGACCTGATCGTGACCGTCGCCCTCGGCTCCACGCTGGGGTCGATCCTGACATCGAGCACGGTGGTCCTCGCCGAGGGGTTGCTCGCCCTGGCGCTCCTGATCGGACTCCAGTTCGCGGTCACCTGGCTCTCGGTGCGGTCTCCAGCCGTCGCCGGTTTCGTCAAGGCGGAACCGACGCTGCTTCTCCACCGCGGCGAGTTCCTCGACCGGCCGATGCGCCGGGCACGGGTGACCGAACACGAGGTGCGGGCGGTGGTGCGGGAGCAGGGGATCGGCTCCCTCGACGAGGCCGAGGCCGTGGTCCTGGAGACCGACGGGTCCCTCTCCGTCGTGAAGCGGACCGGGGACCGGCCGTCGGCGCTTGCCGGCCTCGTGGGTGACCCCGGCGGGGATCGGTGAGCGGATGACGGCAAAGGCGCGGGGACGGGTGCCGACACGGCTCGGTGCGTGGTGGCACGGCCTGCAGGACAACCTCTGGCCCGTCCCGGCGCTCGCGACCGCGATCGCCGTCGCCGCCGCCTTCCTGATGGTCCGGCTCGATCGGTCGCTCGTCGCGCGGGGGCAAACGGGACCTGACTGGCTCTTTGGGGCCGGCGTCTCCGGCGCGCGGGAGGTGCTGTCGGCGATCGCGGGGACGATGGTCACCGTCACCGGCGTCGTCTTCTCGATCACGATCGTTGCCCTCCAGCTCGCCTCCAGCCAGTTCACGCCGCGGGTGCTGCGCACCTTCACCGGCGATCGGGGCAACCAACTGGTCCTTGGCGTCTTCATCGCCACCTTCACCTACGCGCTGCTCGTCCTGCGGACGGTGCGGGAGGCGCCGGACGATCGGGGCGAGCCGTTCGTCCCGGCCGCGTCGGTGACGCTGGCGATCGTGCTCGCGGTCGTCTGCATCGGTTTCCTGATCTATTACATCAGCCACGCCGCCAACTCGATCCGCGCCTCGGTGATCATCGACCGCGCGGCGCGGGACACCCTCGGTTTGGTCGACGAGCTCTTCCCGGCCGACGTCGGGCGATCCGCCGCGTCGCCCGCGCACGCGCCCGACAGCTCCGCGGCCCCTGCGCCGACGGTCCATGCGACGGCGGGCGGCTACCTCCAGCACATCGACGAGACCGCCCTGCTCCGGCTCGCGGAGGAGGGCGATCTGGTCGTCCGGGTGGAGCCGTTGATTGGGGCGTTCGTCCTGCCCGGGGCGACGCTCGCTTCGGTCTGGCCGGCGGCCACGCTATCGCCACGGGTGGAGCGGGCGATCCGGGGGGCGCTCGTGCTTGGGCCGGAGCGGACGGTCCGGTCCGACATCGAGTTCGGGCTGCGCCAGCTGGCCGACATCGCGGTCAAGGCGCTCTCGCCCGGCATCAACGACCCGACCACTGCCCTCCTCTGCGTCGACCGCCTCGCGGAGATCCTCGTCCGGATCGCCCACCGCGAGCGCCCGGCGGAGACCCGCTCCGGAGAGGACGGACGCCCCCGCCTGATCCTCCACGGGCCGCCCTTCGCGCACCTGGTCCAGACGGCCTTCGGACAGATCCGCCACTACGGCGCCGGTGACGCCGCCGTCGCCGAGCACGTGGCGGCGACCCTCGGCCGGATGGCGGTGCTCGTGCCGCCGACGCGGCGGGAGCCCCTCCGCGACGAGGGCCGGCTCGTCGTGGCCACTGCACGAGAACAGATCACCATCGCGGCGGATCTGGATCGGGTCGAGCGAGCGGGCGGGTGGGCCTGGTCGGACGCACCCGACCAGTGCCCGGTGGCCGATCGGTAATCGGATCGGCGGCGCGATCGCCGGCATGGCGGTGCAAGGGGGGGCGAGCTTGGAGTTGTTTGGGATCACGCTGGTTGGGGTCAACGCCGAGAACGGGCAGAAGCTGCTCTACAGCCTGACCCTCGCGCTCGTCGTCTGGCTCCTCCGCCGGGGGCTGCACGCGCTCTCCCGCCGCGGGCTGTGGGGTGGCGCCGACGAGCAGACCCGGTTCTGGGTCCGGCAGGCGATCAGCCTCGGGACGACGTTGCTCCTGGTCCTCGGCCTGCTGTCGGTCTGGTTCGACGACCCGACCCGCCTCGCGACCGCGCTCGGGCTGGTCACCGCCGGCCTCGCCTTCGCCCTGCAGCGGGTCGTGACCGCGGTCGCCGGCTACTTCGTCATCCTCCGCGGCAGCAACTTCACCGTCGGCGACCGGATCACGATGGGGGGCGTCCGCGGCGACGTGATCGGGCTCGGCTTTATCCAGACCACGATCATGGAGATGGGGCAACCGCCCGCGGTCCAGGGAGCGGACCCCCCGATGTGGGTCCGCTCCCGCCAGTACACCGGCCGCGTGGTCACCGTCACCAACGACAAGATCTTCGACGAGCCGATCTACAACTACAGCCGCGACTTCCCCTACCTCTGGGAGGAGATCGCCCTGCCGATTGCCTACGCCGCTGACCGTGACCGCGCCGAGCGGATCCTGCTCGACGCCGCCGAGCGCCACACCGCGGGGCTGCGCGAGCCGAGCCGCGACGCCCTGGCGGCGATGCAGCGGCGCTACTTTGTGCAGGCGACGAGCACCGAGCCGAAGGTCTACTACAGGATGACCGACAACTGGCTGGAGCTGACGGTCCGTTTCGTGACCGAGGCGCGGGGCGTGCGCGACGTCAAGGACGCGATGGGCCGCGAGATTCTGCGCGAGCTCGACGCGGCCGGCATCGGCATCGCCTCGGCCACCTTCGAGATCGTCGGCTTCCCGCCCCTGCGAATACAAGACGGCGGAAAACGGGTCAGGTGACCCGCTGGGCGCAACGTGGGATTAGGCCGTGATCCGCGGGGCACTTGCGCTGGCCCCGCCGACCGTGGGGGCCGACAGGGGGACGATGACGACCGAGCGACCGACCGCCGCGTCCCGACCGTCGAAGGACGAGCGCCGCGCCGCGGAGCGGGCGGAGCGGTTCGAGCTGCTGGGTCAGCTGCAGGAGATGCTCGAGCCGGTGATGGTCGCGCTCGGGCTGGTCTTCCTCGGGTTGTTGGTCGTGGAGTACGCGGGACCGCGGCTGACCGAGGCACCGGCGGCGTGGCTGGGCCGGACCCAGACGGCGATCTATTGGGTCTTCGTCGCTGACTTCGTGCTGCGCTTCGTGGTCGCCCCGGAGAAGGGGCGGTTCCTGCGGGCGAATTGGTTGGGTCTCGTCTCGCTGGCGCTGCCGGCGCTGCGACCCTTGCGGGCGTTGCGCGGGCTGCGGGCGGTTCGCTCGCTGCGGCTGCTGCGGCTGGTGAGTGGAGCGAACCGCGGGATGGGGGCGCTGCGACGGATCGCGCGGGGGCGTCAGTTCGCCTACGTCGCGGCTCTGAGCGTGGCGGTGACGCTGCTCGGGGCGGTGGGAGCGCGCTCCTTTGAGCGGGGGGCGGAGGGGGCCACGATCGTCGGCTTCGGCGAGGCACTCTGGTGGGCGGGGACGCTGGTGACGACGATCAACAGCGGCAACGAGCCGGTCACCTTCGAGGGGCGGGTGATCGGGGTACTGCTGCGGCTCTACGCGGTCAGTGTCTTCGGCCTGGTGACGGCCTCGATCGCGACCTACTTTATCGGGCGCGCCGACCGCGCCGACCAAAAGGCAGCGGCCGACCCGCCTCGCCGGCGGCCGATCGGTAACGTGCCGGCGGTCGGGCGGGGGGCAGGGCGGGCCCCGTGCTAACATTTGGGAAGCGTGAACGCGGGCGTGCCGCCCCAGACATCGGCCCGGTGCGCGTCGCCCGCGCCTCGATACCCTCGCGAACTAGCGGCCCGGCCGGGCCGGAGGATCGCCACGATGGCCACCGCCGTTGCCGCCACCGTTCGCCCGCAGGGCGCCGCACCGGAACTGCCCGCCGAGCCGGACATCCGGGAGAACGTGATCGCCGCGCTTGGGAACACGCCGCTGGTGCGCCTGAACACGGTGGCCCGTGGCATCCGCACGCCCGTGGTGGCGAAGCTGGAGATGCTGAACCCGGGCGGCTCGGTGAAGGACCGGATCGGGATCCGGATGATCGAGGAGGCGGAGCGCAAAGGCTGGCTCAAGCCGGGCGGCACGATCGTGGAGCCGACGAGCGGCAACACCGGGGTCGGGCTGGCGATGGCGGCGGCGGTGAAGGGCTACTCCTGCGTCTTCGTGATGCCGGACAAGGTGGCGCCGGAGAAGGCGGCCCTGCTGCGCGCCTACGGGGCGGAGGTGGTGACGACGCCGACGGCGGTCGAGCGCGACTCGCCGGAGAGCTACTACTCCGTGGCGGACCGGCTGACGCGGGAACTGCCGAACGCGTTCCAGCCGAACCAGTACTTCAACCCGATGAACCCGCGGACCCACTACGAGAGCACGGGGCCTGAGATCTGGCGGCAGACGGCGGGGCGGATCACGCACTTCGTGACCGGGGTCGGCACCGGCGGCACGATCTCCGGGGTGGCGCGTTACCTGAAGGAGCGCAACCCGGCGATCCGCGTGATCGGGGCCGACCCGCAGGGGAGCATCTACACCGAGCCGGACAACATCCACCCCTACAAGGTGGAGGGGGTCGGCGAGGATTTTTGGCCGGGCACCTTCGATCGGAGCCTGGTCGACGAGTTCGTCCAGGTCAGCGACCGCGAATCGTTCATCATGGCGCGGCGGCTGACACGGGAGGAGGGACTGCTCGTCGGCGGCTCGTGCGGGCTGGCGGCCTGGGCGGCGCTGGAGGTGGCGCGGCGGGTGGATGATCCGGAGGCGCTGCTGGTGGTGCTGCTGCCGGACAGCGGGCGGGGGTATCTGTCCAAGATCTACAACGACGACTGGATGCGGGAGAATGGCTTCCTGTCGCGCTTCACCCAGCCGACGCGGATCGCGAGGGTGGTGGCGGAGCGCTCGGGCGAGGTGCCGAAGGTGGTCGCGGTCGGCAGCGACGCGCCGGTGGAGGAGGCGATCGAGCTGCTGCGGGAGCACGACATCTCGCAGCTGCCGGTGGTCCGGGCCGGGGCGGCGACGGTGAGCGGCGACGGCGGGCCGGCCCGGATCGAGGTCCACTCGGTGGTCGGGTCGCTGCAGGAGCGGAGCCTGCTGGACCACCTCTTCCGGAACCCGGACGTGCTCGCGGCGCCGGTCAGCTCGATCATGGAGGGTCCGTTCCCGCTGGTCGACGGCAACGAGGAGATCGAGCGGGTGGTGCCGATGCTGGCGGCGGGGGCGCCCGCGGTGCTGGTCCAGCGGGAGGGGGCGCTGATCGGGGTGGTGAGCCGGGCGGACGTGCTGGAGTACGTGACGCACCACCGCAAGGACGGGCCGCGATGAAGCACACCGGCGCGAAGGTGCTGGATGGCGGGAAGCGGCGACGGCGGACGGTGGACCGGGATTGGCTCGACGGGATGCCTTCGACGATGGCCCGCTGGTTCCGGTCGCGGCCGCAGGGTGCGAGCGATCGGAGGCTGTATCTAAGGGAGGCCGGTTCCGGCGACGGTGAACAGGTCGGCCCGCGCGGCGAGGGGCGGTGATGTCGGTCGCGGCCGGGACGCTCACCTACGACGATCTGTGCCGGGCGCGGGAGGACGGCAAACGGTACGAGCTGATCGAGGGGGAACCGGTTTTGGTCGCGGCGCCGGCGCTGAAGCACCAGTGGAGACATCCGCCGAGATCCTGGTTGCCCTCCAGTGGGTGGTGAGCGAGCGGGGGCCCGCGTCGTTTTCACGGCGCCGCTCGACGTTCACCTCGGCGGCTCCTAGGTCCAGGCGGACCGTCTGGTCGTGCGGCGGAGGCGGGCGGGGATCGTGACCGAGGCGATGATCGAGAGGGCGCCCGAGCTCTTGGTGGAGATTGCGTCGCCCTCCTCGCGGGGGACCGACCGGGGGCGGAAGCCGGTGCTCTACGCCCGGTCCGGGCTGCGGGAGTACTGGTTCGTTGACTTGGCGCCTCGGAGCGTGACCGTCCATGGGGAGCCGGAGGGTGAGCGCTACGGGCGGGTCGAACGGGCGGAGGATGTGGCACGGTCGGTGATGATGCCGGGGCCGGGGGTCGACCTCGCCGGCCTCTTTGCTGGGTTTCCAAGAAGCCGCTGAGCGATCAGGGGCGGGACCGACGGGATTAAACGAGAGGAGAAACCGAGCGATGACCCACGATTGGCGCGAGGCGGCGTTCGAGACGCGGGCGATCCACGCCGGGCAGGATCCGGACCCGGTGACGGGGGCGGTGATCACGCCGATCTACCAGACGAGCACCTACGTCCAGGAGGCGGTCGGGGTCCACAAGGGGTACGAGTACTCGCGGACCGACAACCCGACGCGGACGGCGCTGCACGAGGCGATGGCGGCTCTCGAAGGGGGCGCCTGGGCGCTGGCCTACGCGAGCGGACTGGCGGCGACGCAGAACCTGACCTACCTGCTCTCGCCGGGCGACCACGTCCTCCTCTCGGACGACGCCTACGGCGGGACGTACCGGCTGATCGCGAAGGTGACGAGCCGGTACGGGGTCGACTTCTCCCTGGTCGACATGAGCGACCTCGACGCGGTGCGGGGGGCGATCCGGCCCGAGACGCGGCTGGTCTGGGTCGAGACGCCGACCAACCCGTACCTGAAGATCGTCGACATCCGGGCGGTGGCCGACCTCCTGACCGATCACCCGGCGCGGCTGGTGGTCGACAACACCTTCGCCTCGTCCTACCTGCAGCAGCCGCTGGCGCTGGGAGCGGACCTGGTGCTCCACTCGACGACCAAGTACCTGGGCGGGCACTCGGACGTGGTGGGCGGGATCGTGGTCGGGAACGAGCCGGAGGTCCTGGAGACGCTGCGCTTCCACCAGAACGCGGCGGGGGCGGTGCCGGGGCCGTTCGACTGCTGGCTGACGCTGCGCGGGATCAAGACGCTGGCGGTGCGGATGGAGCGGCACAGCGCGAACGCGCGGACGGTCGCCGAGTTTTTGCGGGAGCACGACGCGGTCGGCCGGGTCTTCTACCCGGGGCTGCCGGGGCACCCGGGGCACGAGATCGCCAAGCGGCAGATGCGCGACTTCTCGGGAATGGTCTCGTTCACGGTCCGCGGCGGCTACGAGGCGGCGATGGCGGTGGCGGGGAGCACGAAGGTCTTCCAGCTGGCGGAGAGCCTGGGCGGCGTGGAGTCGTTGATCGAGCACCCGGGGCAGATGACGCACGCGAGCGTGGCGGGGACGGGGGCGGAAGTCGAAGATAGTCTCGTCCGGCTCTCGGTCGGGATCGAGCACGAGAGCGACCTGATGGCGGACCTGCGGCAGGCGCTGGAGGCAGTGGTGCCGGCGGGGGTGGCGTAGGCAACGGGTCGGCCGGGGCCGGCCGAATCCGGGCCGGCCCCGGGCGACATCGGACAGGACGCGGGGGCCGCACCTGGCTTCGGCATCTCGCGGAGTCTGGGCCGTCCGTGCCCTTGGTTCGACGTTCGTCGCGGCCGGGGCTGCCCGACGGCGGGACGGTCGAGAAGGGACGGACCCGCGGGGCGGGGGGCTTGGCGCCCCCGCCCCGCGATCTTCGCCGTGGCTCAAGGATTCTGGCTCAACCGAGCCAGCCTCGGCGCTTGGACGCTCCCCACATCGTGGCGGAGACAAGGAACATCAGCAGCAGCGAGAATCGGTCACCGTACCGCCAGTGCAGCTCGGGCATGTGGTCGACGTTCACGCCGTAGACGGTCCCAATCGGGGTGGGGGCGAAGAGGATCGC
>CADCWL010000070.1 GCA_902806405.1 uncultured Thermomicrobiales bacterium
GGACCCGCCGCCTACTACTACTCCCGGACCCGGATGGCGATCGAGGGCACACTGAGCGTCGACGGCAAGGACCAGTCCGTGACGGGCGAGGCCTGGATGGACCATCAGTGGGGCGACTTTGACACCTACGAGGAGGGGGGCTGGGACTGGTTCGCGCTCCAGCTCGAGGACGGGACCGACTTGATGCTCTACCTGATCCGCGACGCTGCCGGGCGACCGACCGTCGTCGATGGCTCGCTGATCGACGAGGCGGGGGCGCTGACGGTGCTCGAGGCCGACGACTTCGACGTGGACGTCACCGGCACCTGGACCAGCCCGCGGAACGGCATCGTCTACCCGGCCGCATGGATGGTCCGCGTGCCGGAGGAGGACCTCGTCCTGCGGCTGACGCCGAGCCAGAACGACCAGGAGCTTGACACGAGCCGGACGACGGGCGTCACCTACTGGGAGGGGGAGGTCGAGGTCGAGGGAAGCCGCGATGGCGACCCGCTCGCTGGTCTCGGCTACGTGGAGCTCACGGGGTACGCGCCGAACGAAGAGGTGGGACAGCCGTAGGGGACGGGACGAACTTGGTCCGCCCTCCCGTGTTGTGAGACGAGGGGCTGGCTGGTCCTGTCCGTCCGCGATCGGCCCCCGGGCCCGCCTCCAGACGGTGGGGCTGCCGGAAGCGGCCGGTCTTGAAGAAGGGAATCAAAGATGCCCACCCCCGTGGAGATCCCCGGGCTCGACGTCGCGAAGGCGAAGCGGTACAGCCGGACCCGGCTCGTCGTCCTGCTGGGCGGGACGGCTTGGAGTGTGGCTCGGATGGCCTGGTTCGCCTCCGGCGGCCGGTCGGCGCGCGTACGGCGGGCGACCGGGGGCGCGGTGCCGGACCGCTTGGCCGGGCCGGCCTACCTTGCCGCAACGGCTCTCCTCTCCTGGTTGACGAGCCTGCCGCTCGCCTACTTTGGCGGGCATCGGGTGGAGCGGCGGTTCGGCCTGACCAAGCAGAGCGACCGAGGCTGGCTCGCCGACCAGTTGAAGGGGGCCGGTCTCGGCCTCCTCCTGCAAACGCCGCTGCTCGCCGGTGCCTTCGCCGTCATCCGCCGCCGCCCGCGCGACTGGTGGGCGATCCTCTCCGGCGCGACGGTGCCGTTGGCGGTCCTCATCAGCAACTTGGCGCCGACCTTGATCATGCCCCTCTTCAACCGATTCGAGCCGATCACCGATCCCGCCCTGGTCGACCGGATCCGGGCGTTGGCGGAGCGGGCGGGGGTGCCGATCGCCGATGTCTTTCGGATGGACATGAGCCGGCAGACGGAGAAGCCAAACGCCTTTTTTGCCGGGCTCGGCAATTCCAAGCGGATCGTGCTCAGCGATACCCTCCTCGACCGCTTCGAGCCGGCGGAGGTCGACAGCGTCGTCGCCCACGAGCTCGGCCACCAGGTCTACGGCGACATCTGGCGGATGATCGCCCTGAGTGGGGGACTCGGAGTCGGTGCAGCCTACCTGACGCATCGCCTCGCGCCGCCGCTGGTGCGACGAACGGCCAGGCGGACGGGAGTCGCCTCGATCGGCGACGAGGCGAGCTTGCCGCTGCTCGGCCTGGTCTCCGTCCTCATCGGATTCGTGGCCGCCCCGATCCAGGCCGCCTTCAGCCGCGCCATCGAGCGCCGCACCGACCGCTTCGCGCTGGAGCTGACGGGGAATGGCGAGGCTCAGGCCCGGACCGACGAGCGCCTGGCGGTCGAGAGCCTGGCCGATCCTGACCCCGCGGCCCCCGTTGTCTTCTTCCTCTACAGCCACCCACCCATCGCCGAGCGGATCGCCGCAGCGCGCGCCTTCGACACCAAGCAGGCCGCCGCCACCGCATGAACGGCGGCGTTGGGGTACTCGACCGTCTGGCTTTGCGCTAAACTCGCCTCCCCGTAGCGGTCCCGTGCCTTGCGGCCGAACCCTGCGCGGTACGGTCGGGGCGGCGCCAGCTGTCGCCCCACCGCGCCCTCGTGGGGGGCGAGGGCGCGAGCCAGGGCGTCGACGGATCCCCGTCGACGGAGGGGGGCAGGGTGGGGGGATTTTCGATTATCAGCGGCGACGCCTTCATCTGGCGGCAGGGGCGGGCCGAGGTCACGTTGGCACCGTTGGGTACCGGGTGGAGCGTCATCTATCGGTCCACCACCCGCCTCCTGGGCCCTCAGCAGGTCCTGTATGAGAAGCACCACGAGAACCCGACCTACGCTGCCTGGGACGTGATGGCGCGCGTCGTCCTCGTCTCTCACAACGAGGACGAGGGGCTGCGTGCCGGCCGCTCCGCGGCGCAGTGGATCAAGGGCCGAACGAAGGCGACCGCCGCAGCGACCGCGCTCGGCGCCGCCGACGCCTGACCCCGCCGCGACGCCGGTCTCTTGCCCCTGACCCTTCGCCCGAAAGGCGCGCCGCCGTGCCCGAGCTGCCCGAAGTCGAGACCATGCGCCGCATCGTGGAGCAGGAGCTGGTCGGGCAGGTGGCGGAAACGATCGACCTCCGGCTGCCCAAGCTGACGAGGACATCGCCCCTCCCCGACCTCGGGGTGTTGGTCGGCCGTCGCCTCCTCGCCGCCCGTCGCCGGGCGAAGGTGCTTGTCGTCGACTGGGAGGGGAACCTGAGCTGGCTCGCCCACTTCAAGCTGGCGGGGCAGCTCGCGGTTGAGCGCGCGGACGGGACGCGCCGTGTCGCTGGTCACCCCGTCCCGAATCCGGTGGGTCCCTACCCCCACAAGACGACCCACCTAATCGTCCGTTTCGTGGGCGGCACCACCCTCTATCACAGCGACCTCCGCCAGTTCGGCTGGCTGCGCCTGATGCCGAGCGACGCGGTCGCGGCGGCGCTCGCCGCCTTCGCCTTCGGCCCGGAGGGTGTGGGGCCGGAGGCGATCACCGTTGCCGAGCTGGCGGCGCGGCTAGCGCGCCGGCGCATCCCGGTCAAGCTCGCCCTGCTCGACCAGGGGCTGGTCGCCGGTCTCGGCAACATCTACGTCGACGAGGCGCTCCATCGCGCCGGCCTCCATCCCACCCGCGCTGCCAACGAGCTGGACGGCGAGGACCTACCCCGCCTCCACGAGGCGATCGCCTGGGCGTTGGCGCGGGGCACCGAGCAGGGGGGCGCTACGATCGTCCACAACCGCGCCTACCCCCGAGACGGCTTCCCTCAAGTCCACGCCCGCGTCGGCGAGCCCTGCCCCACTTGCGCCACCCCGATCGTCAAGACCCGCGTCGGTGCACGCGGGACGTACCTCTGCCCGCTCTGTCAGCCGGAGGGAAAACGGGATTGGTGACGGGGTGGTGGCGTTCGCTAGGCCGACCGCTACAGTCGTCCCCTATCCCCTCTCATCGTTGCCGCCGGCCAGGAGTGCGGCGGCCAGCGCCGCCAGCGTCGATCCTGCCTCCGCCCGGACGACGACGTCGGCTTCGGCATCGAGCGGGGTCGGGGTGCGGTTGAGAATTGCGAGGCGGGCACCGGCCCGCTTGGCGAGGAGGGGAAGGCGGGCGGCCGGGTTGACGACCAGGGAGCTGCCAACGACGAACAGCAGGTCGGAGGACAGGGTTACCTCGAGGGCCCCGCGGAGCGCCGCCGCCGGCAGCGGCTCGCCGAAGAGAATCGTCGCCGCTCGGAGCGGACCGCCGCAGACGGAGCAGGCGGGATCGCGCTCGCCGGCGATGAGACGCCTCTGGACGGCCGCGGCCGGCTGCGTCCTCCCACAGTCGAGGCAGCGGATCGTGTGGGTCGTGCCGTGCAGCTCGATCACCCGCGCTGGGTCGCTACCGGCCTTCTGGTGGAGCCCGTCGATGTTCTGGGTGACGATCGCGAGGAGCCGACCTGCCCGCTCCAGGGCGACCAGTGCGGCGTGACCGGCGTTCGGAACGGCGGTGGCCATCGTGGGGTAGCGGTCGCGGCGCCCGTCCCAGTAGGCGCGGCGGGTCGCGGCGTTCTCGCGGAAGTCGCCGAGGGTTGGGGGGCGGCCCGTCTCCCAGACACCGCCCGGCCCGCGATAATCGGGGATGCCGGACTCCGTGCTGATCCCTGCCCCGGTCAAGGCGACGATCCGCCGCGCCGGCTCGGCCAGGTCGATCAGGGTCGTCGCATGCCCGCCGGCCGAGTGAGCGAAGCGGTCCCGTTCGTCATCGTTCGGTCCCATCTGAGACGGAATCCCCTTGCCGAGCACGGCCGTTTGATCGGTCGAAAGGTCGTCGGGCGGGCGGGTGCCCGCCGGCGCAATCGTGGCCCGGCCGAGCCCCGGGCACACCGGTCAAGCATCGGGAGCATAGCCGAGCGTCGACTGTCATCGCGCATAACTCGGCTGTCGAAAGGGTCGCGGCCGAGCTGCGTCCTTGTGTACGTACAGTAGCGATGGTAGGATAACGTCCAGTTGCCGCGAGGCGCTCTCGCCGCCTCGCGTACTGTCGGCCCGCCCCCCCGCGGCGGACGCCGGCACGTGACGATCGCGATGACGGCACCGGGCGGTGCGGTTCGAGCGGGGGCAGGACGGATGGTGATCTCGCAGCCGGCGGTGGTCTGCCTGGAGACGACGACGGAGCATGTCCGGCGCGTCGTTTCCGCCTTTTTCGGACGGGAACGCCGACCCGGGGCGGCGGCCATTGCCTCACCGCTTGTGACGTCGACGCCGGCGACGGGGCCGGATGAGGAGAGGATGGAAACACCCGGACGGCTTGAGGCCGTGCCACTCTCGGCCTCGGAGCGGAGAGCACGAGCCGCAGCCCTGCGCGGGCTGCTCCTGGCGCGCCGGCGGCGCTTTCCGGGCGCGGAGGCGGCTTTCGCCGAGGCGCTCCGTCTCGATCCGACCTTCGATCCAACCACTATGCCGACCTTCTGGGAGCTGGAGCGCGGCGGGCACGAGGCGGTCGTCGGCGCGTTCCTAGCGGCGGGGCGGCCGCGGGACGCCGAGGCTCTCGCCGCCCGTCTACGCCGGACCTATCGGCCGCGCCTCGTCCGGACGCCCCCGGGCGAATTCCGGGAGCCGGCCCTCGGTTAACAACCGCGACCGTTGGCCTCAGGTGCGCGGCTGTCGTCGGACCGATGACGCGGCGAGCGGCCCGAAGGGGGCCACACTCCGTGCTTCGCTCACGTGGTCAGTGGGGTCGCCGTGCTCCCTTTGGCACGGAGGGCATCGGCGAGGGCCTCCAGGCGACCCCGTTCCAGGGCGTAGTACTTCATGCCGCGCCGCGGCCGAACGGTGACGAAGCCGGCCCGCTCCAGCAGGGCGAGGTGGCGCGAGACGGCCGACTGCGCGATTCCCAGGCGTCCTACGATCTCCTGCGCGTACAGCTCGTCGGCGCCGAGCAGCTCGAGCATCTGCAGACGGTTTGGATCGGCAAGCGCGCGGAGCCCGTCCAGGAGCACCCCGTCGGTGACCGGCGCCAACGGCTGCGATCCGTTCGCCGAAGCCACGCCGACGTTCGAGGGGTCTGCCGAGCCGTTCCGTGCGTTGTTCGCTAGACGTGCAACGAGCTCCGGCGCGCCGAAGAAGACCACCAGTTCCGGTGGATAGAGGATGTAGCTGACGAAGGCGCCGAGGTGCGCTGAGGGACAGAAGGCGACCCGCTCCACCTCACCCAAGCGGTCGGCAAGCGCGGGGGGCGGGCGGTTGCCGGTGAGCTCGGCAAAGGCGAGATCGAAACCGCGGGCCGTGTACTCCCGCGCGAGCGCTGAGGCGGCCGCCATCTCGGGGAGGCGGCTGGCGTACTCGTCCCGGTAGAGCACCTCCCAAACCGAACGGAACAACCGGACGGTCTGCTCTTTGAGCCGGCAGGGGTCCGTCAGCAGCGGCAGCACCTCGTCGACACTGGCCATCGTCAACGCCGGTGCAAGGGCGCGGCGCAACCGCTCCTCGTCAGCGTCCACGCCCTCGACCGGGATGGCGAAATCGCGACCGACGCGTGCCAGCGCGTTGTCGGCCATCGCCAGGAAGGCGCTCGGCGGCAGGGTATCGAGGAACGCTAGGAAATCGTTGATACCGGCCCCGTCCTGCTCTGGCGCAAGCGGTCGAAACCGCATCACCGGCTCCTCCACGTAGTAGAAGCGCGGGCCGGAGAAGCCGTGAAGGAGATCGAGGTCGCGGCGCAACTCTGCCGGCAGCGCTTGCCGGGCGGTGACGAGCCAGGGATCGAAACCGCTCCCGGGCGTGGCACGGTGGAGCAGGGAGAGGATGGAGACGAGGTCGAGCGGGAGGGAGACGGCGACCGTCAGCCGCAGGGCCGGGGTGCCGGCAACGAGCTCGCCCATGGATAGCTGCCTTCACGCGGAAGAGTTGGGATCATCCGCCGATAATCATATCAGCATGAACGTGACGGACGTCGCCCACCCGCGATTGTGCTCGAAGCCAGGCCCGCGGAGGCCAGGTGGAGCAGCGACGAGGGGGAGCGGTTCAGGTCCGCGTTCGAGATGGCGTACTCCAAGACGGAGGTTGAGGCGCTCCACCTCGGTCTCGGCACCGACGGCTTGGCGTGGACGCCGCTGCCCAACAACCTCCCGTTCGCGCTCGGCGCCGGCATGTCGCCGGCGGTGCGAGATTCGCACATTGGCCGTGTCCACGCAGGGACCTTCCACCGCTTCTTCACGGGCGGCTGGGACGCGGCCGCGTTCAACCACGCTACCTCTCTCGACCTGCTCGACTGGTCCGCGTTTCGGCCCGTCGGCGCGATCGCCAGCATCGTCGACGGCCACAACCACTGCGGATCCGAGACCGAAGAAGATGCTGAACACGCTTGCGACGTTCTTCTCCCGTCCTCCATGGTGCACGTGGACGGACCGGGAGGCCGGGGGTGGGGCCGGTGGGACAGCGCCGGCGGTCACCGGATCCGAGCGAGGACGAGGCGCGATGTCGTCTCGTAACCGCAACGCCCACGTGTTCGACCGCGGTTGCGGCGTGGTCGACGCCACCCTGGTCGCGCACGACGGCCGCAGGTGCTTCGCCGCCGAGGACGATCGGGGTGAGAACCGGTCCGGCACGCGCTTCAAGCCGCTCCGCGTCCGCTCCGTGCCGATCGCCACCGGTAAGGTCCGATCGGTCTCCGAACTCGTCACTCCGAAGTGACCTTAGGCGCTTTGCCTGAGCTGGATTGACGGGCGGTGGCTGATGTTCGTTGACTACGTCGCGGAGGGCGTCAACGGCGCCGCGATCGGCGTCGACGGGCGGGACGGGACGATCGCCACGGAGCGGACCGGCTTCATGCCCGGCGTCCGGCGTCCGGCACGCTGGCGTGCCGGACGTGGACGACGAGACGGGGGCGCGGGTGCGCGGTCTCGTCTAAGCTGGGCGGCCGCCGAACGAAAGACTCGGTTGGGAGGGGGGACGTGGCCTTCGTTGATTTGCCGCTTGACGCGCTGCGCGCCTACCGTCCGGAGTTGGTCGAGCCTCCCGACTTCGACGCATTCTGGGCCGAGACGCTGGCGGAGACCCGACGCAGTCCCCTCGACCCCACCTTTACCCCGGTCGACGCCGGAATTCGACTGGTCGAGACGTTCGACGTCGCCTTCGCCGGCTGGGGGGGGCACCCGATCAAGGCGTGGTTGCTGCTGCCACGGGAGCGCTCGGCTCCCCTGCCGACGGTCGTCGAGTTTATCGGCTACGGCGGCGGGCGCGGTTGGCCGACCGATTGGCTCCTCTGGTCCGCGGCCGGCTACGCCCACCTGGTCATGGACACCCGCGGCCAGGGGAGCG
>CADCWL010000071.1 GCA_902806405.1 uncultured Thermomicrobiales bacterium
CAGGGGGCCGCCGGGCGAGATCCCGTCCCGCCTCTTCCCGCGGCTCCGCGACGGCGACGACGCGGGCGCCGTCGAGCCCGGCGATCGCCTCCGCGTGCAGCTTGCCGATCGTCCCGCCGCCGACGACCCCGACGCCGAATGGCCCGGTCACGATGCTCTCCCCCCGCTGACGCCGCCCGCCGCGGGACGACAACGCCGTCTCATGCCCACGCGATGCCCTGCTCCCGGAGCAACCCCTTGAAGGCGGCGGCCGCCGTGCCGAAGAGCGCCGGCCCGGTGAAGCCGGAGAAGATGCCTCCCGCCGTCAGGTGCGGCTCCAGGGAGAAGACGCCGTCGAAGCCGGAGGCGCGGAGGGCGGCGATCGTCTCCCGCCACCCGCCGTCCCCCTCCCCAGCAGGGACGACCTCGCCGCTGCCGAGACGGGCGTCCTTGACGTGGACGGCGGCGACGAAGGGGCGGAGGAGCTCGTACCCCTCGGCGAAGGGACGGACGCCGCACTGGACGAAGTTGGCCGGATCCCAGACCGCCCGCAGGCTCGGCGAGGCGAGGGTGGCAAGGAGGTCGTGGCAGCGGGTCGGCGTGTCGCCGTAGATCTCCTTCTCGTTCTCGTGGAGCAGGGTGACGCCGGCGGCCTCGGCCTCCCGCGTGAGGCGGCCCAGGCGGTCCAGAACCGCCTCCCGGTGGCGGGCGGGGTCGTCGCCGGGTGGGATGAAGAAGGAGAAGACGCGGATCACACGGCAGTCGAGCCGGTCCGCCACGGCGAGGGCGCGGCGGAAGCGGACGAGGTGGGCGTCGAAGTCGTCTCCGATCGGGATCTTGCCGATCGGGGAGGCGACGGTGGCAACGCGGACGCCACCGGCGGTGAGGGCCGTCGCGACCCGGGTCAGCTCGTCGTCGCCGAGATCGAGCACGTTGGTGTGCCAGGCGGCGCGCAGATCGAGGCGGGAGATCGCCTCACCCGCCAGAACGTCGAGCTGGCGGTCGAGATCGGGGTCAATCTCGTCGGCAAAGGCGCTGAGCTGCCACACCGTCCCGTCCCCTCCTGGCAACGCCAACGACCGGCTCCGCCGGCGTCAGCCGGAGGGCACGGTACGGCGCACCGGGCGCCGCGTCAACCGCCCGGGGGTGCGGCGGACCGCCGTGGTCGGGTGACTAGCGGCGCACCCTCGCTCATGCGCGTCGGCGCGCCGGCGGGTGTCGAAGCCGGTGGAGCTCCGCCGGGTCGCGAGGCACGGCGGCGGCCGGCCTTACCCCCTCGGTTGCCGTGCGCCCGGTGCGTCCAGGTACGCTCCTCCCGCCGGCGGGGCTCACGCGTCATCCGGTCAGGTTTGGCCCGCGCCTGCCGTCGATAAGATCGCGCGCGGCGTCGAGATGGCCGGCGTGGCAGGCGATCTCCGTCATCACGTGCCGGCCGCACCCCCTCAGATCGTGGAGCCTCAAATCGCCGACGTGCTCGGGTGGCCACCAGGCCGGGGCGGTGTCGAGCGGGGTGGCGGCGGCGATGGTGTTCGATAGGTCCCCCCCCGCCGGTACGCGGCGACGCCCGCCCCAACCGGGACGTCCAGACCGACCTGCCACGAATGGTCGGGTGTCGTGCCCAGGTCGTCGGTGACGGTCTGCTCACCGGCGACGACGTCCAAAACCGGCACCGCTCGATGTCTAAGGGGAGATGCCGAACCGGTCCGAGGCAAGTCCACCCCGAGGGCAGGACCGGCCGCCGGAGGGCTTCCTCGTCGAGCCCCTCGAGGATCCCGAGCACGCGGTCAGGCCGAGGGTTCGGGGATGAACGGAACGGCGCGCGCTACCCGGTGTCGGTTGCGACATCGCTTCCTCCGCCGCTTTGGGCGCGCCCAGGTCGCCGCCCCGCCGACCGGTTACCGCGCGATCTCCCAGACGTGCCCGCCGGGATCGCGAAAGCTGGCGGTCCGGATCCCCCAAGGCCGGTCCATCGGGCCGTTCAGCAGTTCGACACCTCGCCTGGCCAACTCCGCGCACGTCGCGTCCACGTCGTCCACCTGGATGGTGAGTTGGAGGCGGGAGCCGGCCTCGCGGGATGCGACCACGGCGGGATCGAGGAGCTCCCGCGCCGCCGAAGCCGTCAGCAGGTTGACGATCGTGTTCCCGAAATCGAACACGGCCGAGTCGTCGTCCTCGAACGTGGTCGGCAGGCCGAAAACCTCCCGGTAGAACCGCTTCGCGGGCTCCAATTCGTCGACGACGAGCGTGATCGCTCCGACCCCCGTCGGCCACGATCCGACGTCCGCACCGCTATCCGAATCCGTGACCATGAAGGCCCTCCCAACGTCCGCGCTGCGTGCTCACCCGAACACCGCTCCCGGGCGCCCGCCCCCGACGGTTTCGACCGTCGGGGGCGGGCGCGTCCGACCCGATCCGGCGTCACCGTTTCGACCGCGTCTCCACTTAGTCGTCGGACCCGTCCGCAGATCGACACCGATCCCACGGCCTCGTGCGGGGGTTGCCGCGCGAACGCGTCGCCGCCCAAGCCGAGCGGCTGGTCGCGTCCCCCGCAGTGGCGGTCACGCGGTCGGCGTCCGGCCGGCGTTGCCGCGCCCGCCGGCACCGGGGGCTTCCAGGTCCCGACGGCGTTCCTCGATCGTGGCGTCGCGAGCTGAGGCTGTCGAGGCCGCTGGGTCCCGGAAGCCGACCGCTCGGCGGACCGTCGCGGCGCCGCCGGCGATCGGGTCGTCGGCGGCGCGGTCACATCGGGCGTCGATGCATGGCGGCAACGCGGCTACGCCACCAAAGCCGAGCGGTGAGCGCGGTGCGGGTGCCCCCGCACCGCCGTCTCCCGCGCCGGCCAACGTAGGAGCCTCGCATCTTGCGGTGATGGATCGACCGGCGGAGGCCGCCGGCGTAGCGGATCGTCCCCGTTGCCGGGAGCGCTTCCCTCAGGGCGGGCCGCGACCTACAATCGCCCCCCGAAGCGGGCGTTACCGTGTCGCCCGTTGCCCGCGGCGACCGGAAAGGGTCGATGCCCGGATGCGCGACCGCGACGCGACGCCCGCCTTCCGCCCGCTCCTGCCCGAGGCCCTCGACCAGGGCGACCCCTTCGCCTTCGCGCCGCCGCCCGAGGCGGGCGCCCGGTGGCGCTACTACGTCTACACCACCGGCGAGGACCCGACGGAGGGACGCGCCTTCCCGGTTTACGGCTCGGACGACCTCCGCGCCTGGCGGCCGCTCGGGGAGGCGCTGACGGCGGGTCGGCGCAGCAGCCACTGGGCGCCGTGCGTCCGGTACGTGCCGGGGCTGGTGCGGCCGTACGTCATGCTCTACTCCCGGGCGGTTGGGCTCGGCGCGGAGGGGCACGTCGGGCACGTTATCCGGCGCGCCGACGCGGCCGCGCCGGAGGGGCCGTTCGCGGACTCCGGGGAGGAACTGACGGCGGACATCGACTTCGCGATCGATCCGGACCTCTACCGCCGGCCGGACGGAACGCTGACGATGGGCTTTGCGATGGACTTCGTCGACGACGAGCCGTACGGGACCGGGATCGTCGAGGCGCCCATTGCCGAGGACCTCTCGGCGCTGCTCGGCTCGCCGCGACGGCTGGCCCGGTCCCGCCACGACTGGCACGTCTACGAACCGGCGCGGGTGATGCCCTGGAAGACGATTCCGGGGGTCGACTGGGCGACGCAGTCGGTGCGCTGGCACACGGTCGAGGCGCCGGTCGGCGGCCTCGTCTCGCCGCGGGGCGACCCGATCTACCTCTACAGCGGCGGCAACTTCTCCGGCTTCTACGCGGTCGGGGCGCTGGTCGAGGAGGCGGGCGCTCTCCTCGATGCGACCGGTGGCGAGCCGGGCGCCGAGAACTTCGTCGTCCGCCCCCGGCCGGAAGCGGGGTTCCATGGCCCTGGCCACTGCAGCTGGCTGCGGACCGACGATGGGGTCGACTATCTCCTGCTGCACGCCCGCTTCGGGGCGCCAACCGCCAAGCGCCAGATGTGCCTGGCGATGCTGCGCTGGTCCGCCGACGGCCTGCCGTACGCCGTGCCGGTGCCGTGACCGCCCGGCGGCGACGCCACCCGCGGGACGGGCGTCGGGACCGATCCGCCGCCACCGTCTCGACGCGATGACTTCCCCGCCCCGCCGGCCCCGCCGTTTCGGTGCCGTCCTGGCTCCTCTGTGTCGTCCTGAGGAACGGGGGGACTTTCCCCGCCGGCGTGGCGGTGGAGCGGTCCCTCGCACGCTCGGGATGACGGATGGGCGCCGGTGTGTCCGCGGCACGGCGGCGTGGCACGGGGCCGGGGATCGGGCGTGGGGGCGGGGTGGCGGACGGAAGCAAGGGGGCGGTTCGCGGGATGCCGCCACGGCGGGGCGGCGGCGGGTTGACAGGCGGGGCGCACGGCCATAAATTGCCGCCAATCGGAAAATAGATTGGGCTGTCTCCATGGTGGACGCTGCAGCGCCGCCCTCGGCGAAGAGGGCAGGAAGGGTTCCTCGCGATGCGAACGGATCGTCTCACGGCCGTCGAGCGGGCCTACAACCGCCGTCTCGTCGCCCCCCTGACGCGGCGCGATCTGGTCAAGACGGTGACCGTCGCCGCCGGCGCGGTCGTCTTCGCCGGGTACGGCAAGTCGACGGTGGCGAAGGCGCAGGGCAACATCCGGCTGGTCCAGTGGTATCACCAGTACGGTGAGGAGGGCACCCAGGACGCCGCCCTCCGCTATGCCGAGGAGTACACGACGGTCAACCCGAACGTCGAAGTCGAGATGGTCTGGGTGCCGGGCGACTACGAGGCGACGGTGCTCCCGGCCGCGCTCCTGACCGACGAGGGGCCGGACGTCTTCGAGGGGCACGTCACCCAGGCGCTGGTCGACGCGGGCCAGGTCGTCCCCCTCGACGATCTCTACACGCCCGAGGTGCGGGCCGACTTCCACCCGAACGACATCGCCACCGCCACGGTGGACGGCAAGATCTACTCGGTGAAGATGGTCAACGACACGGGCGTCCTCTATTACCGGAAGAGCCTCCTGGAGGAGGCCGGCGTCCAGCCGCCGACGACGATGGACGAGGTGATCGCGGCCGCCAACACGCTCAACTCCGGGCGCGTCAAGGGGCTCTTCCTCGGCAACGACGGCGGCATCACCGCCCTGCTGACCCTCGCCCCGCAGTCGGCCGGCACCGACATCCTGGTCAACAACGAGATCGTCTTCAACAACGAGCGGACGGTCCTCGCCTACGAGAAGATCCGCGAGCTGAACGACTCCGGCGCCCTCCTCGTCGGCGCCCCGACCGACTGGTGGGACCCGTCCGCCTTCACGGGTGGCCTGGCGGCGATGCAGTGGACCGGGCTCTGGGCGATGCCCGGCATCCGGGAAGGGATCGGCGAGGACTTCGGGATCGTCCCCTGGCCAGCGCTCGACGCGCAGGGGGTCCCCGTCACCTTCTGGGGCGGCTGGGCGGAGATGGTCAACGCCAAGAGTCGGAACATCGACGCCGCCAAGGCGTTCGTCCGCTGGCTCTGGATCGAGAACACGGCCAACCAGCAGGACTGGAACCTCTCCTACGGCTTCCACGTCCCGCCCCGCCTGAGCGCCGCGGCCGAGGCCGAGCCGCTGAAGACGCCGCCGCCCGCCGATGCGGTCCGCTACTTCTACGAGAACGGCAAGATCCTGCCGCCGCAGTGGACGCCGGCGATGGGCACCGCGCTGACGAACGCTCTCTCCAACATCGTCAAGAACGGCGCACCCGCCGCGGAGGAGGTCGCCGCCGCCGCCCAGACTTGCGAGCAGGAGCTGCAGCGCCTGCTCGGCTAGCGGCTCGCGACCGCCGACCCGGCGCACTCGCCGTCGGTCCACGCGCGTTCCCCGCCGCCGGCGCGCCCGCCGATTCCTTCGGGAGTCGGCGGGCGCGCCGTCCCCGGCACTCCCCAAGGTCGCGATAGGGAAGAGCTCGACGTTGGGGGCGGTCGGCGGGGCGGCGAGCGATGTCGTCCGTTCGCTGCGACGGGAGGGTCGCGATGGCCGTTCAGAGTCTCCAAGCGGCGCCCGTTCCGGTCACGGCGGCGGGGCGGCGGCGGGACCGGGAGGCGATGATCGCCTTCTGGCTCTTCATGTCGCCGATGCTGCTCGGGCTGATCGTCTTCACCTTCGTCCCGATCGTCTGGGGCTTCCTGCTCAGCTTCTCGCGGGCCCAGAACACGGTCAGCGTCGGCGACTTCATCGGGTTCCAGAACTACGTCGACGTGCTGCGCGACCGGGAGTTTCGGCGGTCGCTCATCACAATCCTGGTCTTCACCGCCTTCATCGTGCCGTTGACCTACGCCGCCTCGCTCGGGCTGGCGATGCTCGTCAACGGGGTGAACTGGGGGCGGGGCATCTTCCGCACCGCCTTTTTCATCCCGACCGCGATCTCCTACGTCGTTGCCTCCTTGATCTGGCGGATGAGCCTCTTCAACGGCATCCCTTCCGGCGTGGCCAACATCGCCATCTACGAGTGGTTCGGGATCGAGAACCCGATCAACTGGATCGCGGGCACCGACCCACCGTGGTACTGGCTGGTGCTGGTCACGGTCCGGCTCTGGCTCCAGGTCGGCTTCTACATGATCATCTTCATCGCCGGCCTGCAGGAGATCCCGCGCTCCCTCTACGAGGCGGCCTGGGTCGACGGCGCGCGGAGCGGCTGGACGACGTTCCGCGACATCACGCTGCCGATGCTGCGGAACACGACGATCGCGGTGATGCTGCTCCTCTTCATCAACGCCTTCCAGGCGTTCGACGAGTTCTTCAACGTCCTCGGCGGCACCGCGGCGACACAGGGCAACCGCGGGCTGGCGAGGCCGCCGCTCGTCTACCTCTACCAGGTCGCCTTCCAGGACGCGGACTACGGGCGCGGTTCCGCCGGCGCCTTCATCCTGACCGCGATCATCATCACCGTCACCGTCGTCCAGGGCCGCCTCTTCGGCTTCGGCCGGTCGGCGTAAGGAGGCTCCGCCATGGCGTCCGTCCCGTCGACCCTCGACCTCGACCGCGCGCCGACGGCGACGACGCCGGCGACGTCGCGCCGCTTCGGCCGCTTTCCGCTCGGCGCGATCGTCCGCTACGCCGTCCTGATCGCGCTGTCGCTCGTCTTCCTCTTCCCGTTCTACCTGATCGCGCGCAACGCGCTGATGACCCAGGCCGAGCTGTCGTCGTTCGAGTGGGCCTGGCTGCCGGAGACGCCGCAGTGGGGCAATCTGCGGACCCTGTTCGAGAACACCGACGCGCCGATGGGGACCGGGCTGCGCAATTCGGCGATCATCGCGGGCGTGAACCTGGTGCTGCAGACCCTCTTCGCGGCGATGGCCGGCTACGCGCTGGCGCGGATCCCGGTCCGTGGCAAGGGTCTTGCCTTCGGCGTCATCCTCTCGACGCTGATGGTGCCGAGCGCGGTGACCTTCGTCCCGAGCTACGTGCTGGTCGCCAATCTGGGGCTCGTCAGCACCATCTGGGGCATCCTGATCCCGGGGCTGTTCAACGCCTTCGCGACCTTCCTCTTCCGGCAGTTCTATCTCGACTTCCCGGTCGAGATCGAGGAGGCGGGGCGGCTCGACGGCCTCGGCTACATGGGGATCTTCTGGCGGCTGCTGCTGCCGAACTCGGTCGGCATCCTGATGGCGCTCGGAATCATCTCGTTCA
>CADCWL010000072.1 GCA_902806405.1 uncultured Thermomicrobiales bacterium
ACGGCGCCGGGTCCCGTCCCCGCAGCGTCAGGTTGAGCGCAAGGGCGAGCACGGCGACGGCCACTGGGAGGGCCGTCAGGTGGGGATGGAGATCGCCGAGTAGAAAGCTGAAGAACGGGAACTCGTTGATCGTCTCAAGGCCGCTCGCGCAATCGTTGTCCACGCGCTGGCCGTCGCACACGATCCGGCTCGCCCGCCAGCCGACCCCGACACGCTTGTCCCACCAATCCGCGGCCAGGGTCGCGGCCGGTGTCTGCAGGAGGCGGACGGCGGCGTACAGGTTGCCGACGCCGACGAGCAGGACCGCCGCCAGGAGGCCGGAGGCGACGGCCAGCCTCCGCGAGAGCCAGGGACGGGCGGCGTTGAATCCGACGCCGGCCGCTGCAGTCGCCGCGGCGGAGAAAGTGGTTGCCAGGGCCAGATTGAAGCCCGTCGTCGCCGCCACCCCCGCCAGCCGCGCCACGGCACCGTGCATCAAGTAGCCGAGGTAGTAGTAGTTGATCGGCTCCCCGGCGAACCACGGGTCGGGTGGGGGCATCGTCGTCGCCCGCGCGCTCGCCGCGAGGAAGGCCGCGTCCATCGGCTTCTCGGTGCCCAGGATGTCCGGCGTGAAGCCGCGCAACCAGAGGTACGCGGCAAACGCCGAGAGCGAGATGGCCTCGGCCAGGAGCAGCGCACGAAGCCATCGCCGGTCCACCGCGCCGCGCCGCGTCACGATCGTCCACGCGACCGCGCCGGTCACGCCGACCGTCAGCCACAGCCCGAGCGTGGAGTAGGGGAGGAGGCCCAGGCTCGACAGCAGCCAGCTCGGGTACACGACGCCGAGCAGCGCCAGCGGCCTGGCCACCAGGGCACCCCGGTCGGGGAGGCGGTCGCAGAGCAGCCGCACCAATGGCGCCACCGCCCAGGTTGCTAGCATCAGCACCAGGTACCAGCGGGTCGCCGCCTCGAACCAAGTCACGATCGTCGCCGTCGAGGCACGCCGCTCACCGGCCGACGATCGGGAGGACGCGATAGACGGTCGTGTCCCCCTCCGAGAACGCGACCTCTAGGTCCGTCCCCTCCATCCCCTCGAGCGCCACGATCCCGGCCGACGTGGGCGCCGCGGCGCAGCGATCGCGGGCATCGATTCGGATCCCGTCCCGCTCCAGTTGGCCGACGACCACGTACTCAACGTTGTACCGATCCAGGATGGAGCGTTTCTCCGCTACATCTGGCGTGGCGTACAGGCGCCGGACATCCTCGACCCGACCCGGCAGCACGTCCGGGCTCCGTTGCTGCCGCTCGTGCCGCTCCCAACCGATGATCGTCGGCAGCCCCGTCCCGATCGAGATCCGCGAGCCGTTGCACCGGTAGGTGCCGATGCTCGCCTCGGCGACCACCGGCGACCCCTCCACCTCGCGGTTGAACCAGTCGATCGCCGCCCGATCTCCCGCGAACCCGAGCTCGTCCCGCACTCCGTTCCCGACCAGCGGCAACCGCCCGTACCCCATCCACTCGAGCGCGTCCAGCGTCCCCGACCCCAGATCGGGAGCAAACCGCTGGTCCAGACGGGGCAGCGTCGCCGTCAGCGGGTAGAGGAGCGACGCGGCGATCGAGACACCGGTGACGGCCAATCCCGCCCGGCTCCAGTGACGCCGTGCCGCCTCCGAGGCAATCTCGCGTCGCCCCGTCCGCCTCTCGGATAGGGAGGCGGATGCCGCCCGCCCTGCCGGCACGATGCCGAGAGCGCTCGGGCCTGCCCAACCCGAACCCGCACCGGGCGAGGCCGGCGCCCGTCCTTCGGCCAGCATCGTCGTTGCCAGCGCCGCCCCGGCGAGCGCGACGAGCACCCAGATCTGGTTGTAGAACTTAAAGACCGTGTTCATCCGGTACCAATCGGTGCCGATCAGGTCATCAGCGAGGACCACCAGTTCCGTCCCGGCCCCGACGAATGCGCCGGCAGCGACCATCAGCCCCGCGAAGCGCGTCCCGTCTCCGTGCCCTCGAAGCCAAACCGCGATCGCGGCCGCGCCGACCGTGAGGAAAGCGGCCAGCACGAGCCGATCCGAGGCGATCGCGAGCCCGACCCCGAGGGCGGCGACCACGACGCCGCCCCGAAGCAGGGCGTGGGACCGCTCGGCGTCGCCGTCGGCCCCCTCTGAACGTCCCAACACGGCAACACCGAAGAGGACGGCGGCGAGCCCCAAGCTTCCCGCGACCAGTCCTGCTTCCAGGCGAGCGTCCGAATCGCTCGCTGCAACGCCGGAGAGAAGGAGCGCGACGACCAGCAGGATCCCGCTCGCGACGGCGGCCGGGACGAGCGGCTCGCCGAGCAGACCGACTCGGCCTCGTCGCGGCAGGAGGGCGACGACCAGTCCGAACGAGGCCACCGCGAAAAGTCCACCCAGGTGGCTCGCCGCGGCGACCGGCGGCGTCGGTGCGCGGACCCACTCGAGGGTGCCGAAGAGGGCGACGTAATGGGCGTAGAACGGCAGGAAAAGGAGGTAGGAGGCGGCCCCAAGACAAGCGCCGAGTCCCAGCACCGCCGCCATCCGGCGCGGCCAGGTCGGCAGCGTGCGCGCGCTCGTCAGGAGCGCAACGACCGCGAGCGCCACGTAGACCGGAACGTCCCACGCGTTTGTCGCGCTCAACGTCCCCAGGACGAGCGCGAGCAGGACGAGCCGGCTGGCGAGGACGATGCGAGCCTCCCGCGCCCTTCCGGCACCCACTGCCGAAGCCAGCACCCCGCTATCGCTTGCCAACGCGTAGCAGAGCGCGATCGCGAGGACCGTGATCGGCAAGGCCACGACGTGCGCATGGAGGTCCGCGTAGAGGCCGGTGAAGAAGGGAAACTCGGTGATGATCGTCCCCCCGATGCCCCGGCTGGGGCCCCAGGTCCAGACGGAGAAGGGGTCGCCGACCGCAGGACCCCCCTCCAGCAGCAGCCGAAGCGTTCCCAGGTTGCCGACGCCGACCAGCATCAGCGCTCCGAGCGCCCCGCCCGCGAGGGCATACCCGCGCCCCTGACCCGGCCGCCGCCCGAGAGCGGCCGCGACGCTGAAGCCGGCGCTTGCCAGCAGCGCGATCACCGTCGGTTGGGCCAGGTTGAACCCGATCTCCGTCGGGATACCGGTCAGTTTGAAGCAGAAGGCGACGAGGTAGAGACCGTAGTAGTAGTAGTTAAGGACACCGTCGGCGTACCACGGATCGTACGGAGGGAAGTGGGCGCTGCGCAGCGTGGCGTTGAGGTGGGCGAACTCCATCGGTTTCTCGCCGCCCCAGATGGGGTGCCAGCCGTCCGGGTTCAAATATCGAAAAAGGAGGAAGATCGCAAAGACGACCCAGAAGGTGACCTCGGCGCCGACGGCCGCCCGCCGCTGGTGGCGACGAACGGCCCACGGCCCACCGTGGCGGCGCATCCGGCGGTACAGCGTCCAGCCTGCTCCTCCGACCACGGCGAGGGTGGCGGCGGCCCACGCCGCCCGGAACGAGATCAACCGCGTGCTCGAGCCGAGCCAGACCAGGTAGCCGCTCGTGACCAGGGCGACGAGCCGTGCGAGTCCCCAGCCGGCGTCGGCGAATCGGCCGAATGCCAGCGACGCCAGCGGCCAACCCACGATCTGAAGCACTGCGAGTAGGATGACCCAGGCCGCGAGCGCGCCGACGGACGAGCCCGTGACGGTCTCGCTCCAGCGCGCGTCAGCCACCACCGCCCGCTCCCCGACGGGCTCGTCCAAAAGAAGCGAACGTTCGGGCGCGTACCGCGTGTCCGACCACGGACGCGCGACAGCCCAAGACATGAGCCGCTCGTACGTTTCCCGCGGGACGAGCCCGTCCTTGCGAAAGATCAGCACCCGCGGGTGGTCGTAGTTGATGAACGATTCGTCCGCGTCGTGGTCGACGAACCGGAGCGGCCCGAGCGACGGCGGTCGCGCGAACTCCGCCGCCAGTTCGAACCCCAATCTGCCGCTCTGTAGGAGCTCGAAGTACCGGGTCTGGACCGGGTAGCGCCAAGGGGAGCGTGGTACCGCCGACGACACCCGATTCGACGAGAGGACGACGTAGTCGGCCCGTTCCAGCGAGCCATAGATCGCGCCGGCGACCTCGGCCGGCGGGTCTGCCGCGCTGTAGAGATCCATCTCGACGATCTCGTACTGCCGGTGGCTCTGGGTGAGGCCCGGGCCGAGATTCCGCGGTAGATCGTCGTCCCAGTACTCGTACGTCAGGCTGCTTCCCGATGGCACGTTGGCGTAGATCCAGCGCGATGCCGCCAATCGGGTGTTCTCTTGGGCGTAGACCGACTCGAAAGCCGCACTCCAGAGGGCGGTGCCCGCGATCAGGACCGAGACCGCGGCGACGGCCAGGCGGCGATGGCCCCGCTGCTCTAACGTCTTCCAGACCGCGTCGAGCGCAAGACCGGCCGTGACGGCCAGCACGGGGACGAGCGGTGCGAGGTATCGGAGGAACTTCGCCTCGGCGACCGAGATCACCAGCCCGTAGCCGAGAAGCCACGCAAGCGTGACCCACTGGCCGGCGGTTCTCTCGCGCCAGAAACGCCGGATCAGCATGACGCTGCCGGCAACCGACAGCAGGCCGGCCACCGGCCCGAACCCCCAGCGTAAGAACTGCTCAATCTGGTAAACAACGGGGACCGTGCCGACGTACCGCCGGGTGAACGGCACGTCGAAGGAGCCGCGGACGATCGCCGCTTGCTCTTGCAATGATTGAAGGAAAATATCGGGATTGAGGAGAGCGTACGGCTCGAAGCAGGCGAAGGCGGCAACGGCCACCGCTCCCGCAAGGGCGAGCCGGCGCGCGGAGCCGTTCAGCGCCCTCCGTCGGGGGATGCCGTCCCCGAGGCTGCGCCAAGCGACGTACGCGGCGGCCGCAACCAAGACGCCGGCGAGCGGGAAGACGCTCCCTTTGGTGGCCATGCCGAGGCCGAAGGCCGCGCCGGCGGCCGCGAACCACCGTCGGGACCCGGACTCCGCACTCCGGACCGAGCCGTAGAGGCAGAGCGCGACAAAGAAGGTCAGCCAGCTGTCGGTGGTGAAGAAGTGGGCGAGTTGGATCGCGATCGGCGCGAGGGCCGCCACGGCGGCTCCGAGCAGGCCCACCCGGCGGGAAAAGACGCGCGCCCCGAGCGCGTAGACCAGCAGGACGGTCAGCGTGTCGAGGATCGCCGAGACGGTGCGACCGACCAGGTAGACGCGGTCGGCGCTGCCCCACGGCCGCCCGTCGAGCCAGGACAGCACCCCGGCGACAGCGTCCGTGACCAGGAGCGGGAGGGCGCCGTAGGGGAACTGCCGGAACTCCCCGGTCTCGGGGTCCGCGGAGCGGGGGTTGAGGCCGCTTGTCGCGGGGTCGAGCAGTTGCGGCAGATTTGGCGGCCAGTCGAGCCGGATGCGCCCGATCAGGACGTGGTCGACGATGTACATCTCGTCGGGGTGAAGCCGCAGGCCCCGATCCCAGTCCAGCCCGAAGACCCGCAGGCCGAACGCAGCCAGCAGCACGGCCACCAGCGCGACGCCAACGGGGGAGGGGAAACGGGGGTGGATTGGCCGTGGGGTCCCGTTCATACGGGCGCCATTCTAACGATCGACCCGAGCAGGGTCGAGGTTCGATGGGGGATGTGCCGCCGGGTGGGGGAATCGCAGGGACGATAGCGTTCGCCCCCCTTACGGTACGATACGTGCCGTCGTTCGATTGGCGGACGCCGCATGGAGGGGAGCACCGGCCCGTGCGCATCGTCTTCTTCGGCACCCCGGACTTCGCCGTTCCTTCCCTGCGCCGTATCGCCCCCGACCCCTCGGTCGAGATTCTCCTCGTCGTCACCCAGCCCGATCGCCCGGCCGGTCGTGGCCGGGCACTCCAGCGATCGCCCATCGGTCGCGCCGCGGACGAGCTCGGTCTCCCCGTGTACCAGCCCCCATCGCTGCGCGATCCGTCGGCGCGCGCGCCGCTCGACCTCCACGCCGACCTCTTCGTCGTCGCCGCGTTCGGCCTCATCTTCGGGCCGAAGACGCTGGTCCTGCCCCGCCTTGGTTGTCTGAACGTCCACGCTTCACTTCTGCCCCGCTTTCGCGGCGCCAGCCCCATCGCCGCCGCGATCCTCGCCGGTGATTCGATCGCGGGCGTAACGCTGATGCGGATGGACAGCGGGCTCGACACGGGTCCCATGGTGGCGACGAGCCGCGCGGAGTCCGTTCGCGGCGACGACACGGCCGAGAGCCTGACCGGGCGCCTTGCCCCGCTCGGTGTCGAGCTGCTCTCCGCGCTCTTGGCGGACCCGGAGGCCCGTATCGCGGCGGCCGTTCCTCAGCCCGAGCGGGGGGCAACGTTGACCCGACCACTGACGAAGGCGGACGGCTGGGTTGAGTGGCACCGTCCCGCTGGGGAGCTCGAGCGGCACGTCCGGGCGATGTGGCCCTGGCCTCGGGCTTGGACAACGCTGGACGGACTCCCCGTGCAGGTCCACCGGGTGAGTCTCGATTGTGAGTCGGCGGGAAGCGGCCCGGGTCGGGTGCTTGCCGCCGGCTCCTCGGTGAGCGTCGCCTGCGGAGAGGGGGCGCTGCGGCTCGACATCGTCCAGCCGGCAGGCGGACGCCCGATGACCGGGTCCGCATTCGTCGCCGGCCGGGCCGTCTCCCCGTCGGCAACCCTTGGCCTCGTCGCCGGGCCCGCGCCACGTCCACCGATCATCATCGACGTTTAGCGGCTAGGGGAGGACGAAAGGCCGGATAGACAAAAATCGGTTGCGGATAAGACGACTTATCCGCATACCCACGGGAAAGCGGTGGAGGCTCTCCTCCGGGCCGCGATGGCTGGGGGGCGGTGGAACGAAACGCCCGTTGGGGCGATGGTCTACGAATGGTTCGAGGAGGAAGGTGGGATGACATGGACGAAGCGTCGGCCGGGGTCGCCGCCCGGGCGCAGCAGGCGCGCGCGAACCTGACCTCGGCCTTGCGGGAATGTTGCCTTCTCGCGGACGGCGTGGAGGAGCTCGACGGCGCCGAGCTCCTCGAGGTCCTCATCTATGTCGACAGCCTTCGCTTCGTCATGGCGGAGTCTGGGCAGCTCCTTCAGGGCGTCGTTCGGGGGCTCGAGGGATGAGTTTTGCTTCTTCTACTCAACCTCAATCCATCGCGTTCTCCAAGGGATATGTCGTGCCTGTCAGCGGTCTCTCTCCCCTCTTCGGCTTCTTAAACAGATCGGTCCAGAGTAAGCGTGCCGCCCAGGCGCGGTAGGGCCGCCATTGCTCGGCAGCGCGCGCCATACCGCTTCCGGTTAAAGCACGATCGCCGAACGACGCCCGCGCCGCGCGCAACAGGGCAGCGTCGCCCGCGGGATAGGCGTCGGCGGCCGCCACCCCCCAGATCAACGCCGAAGCTGCGGTCCAGGGGCCGACCAACGGCAGGCCCCGACAAACAGCATAGACTTCCTCCGGATCGCGGCGCGCGTGCTCGTCGCCCGGCAGTTCCCCCCGGACGACCGCCCGGCCGAGGGCGACCAGCGCTTCCGCCCGTCGCGTCGTGACCCCCGATCCGCGCACGAGCGCGACCGGAGCGTCCGCCAAATCGTCTGGGCGCGGCAGAGGCCAATACCGGCGGTCGCCGATCTCCAGCCCCGGGTAGAACGCCCGGCTCAAGCGGGTTTGCGCCACCGCCGCCGAAGCCAGGCTGATGCTTTGTCCGACGATCGCGACCACGAGTCCCTCGTAGAGCGATCCGTACGCGAACGGGCGGAGACGGGCATAACGCCGGGCCAGCCCCGCGAGCACCGGATCCGCGAACGAGGGACACGCTCGTGTTACACCAAGGGTTCGCGCGGCCCACTCCCCATCGCGGGCGGCCTCCGCATCACCTTCCACCGCCACGCCTCTCGGCCCCGCCGATCGAACACGACGCCAGACCGCCTTCCCACCCTCCCAGCCGTACCAGAACAAGGACCCGTCGATCCAATCCACGTTCGGCAACCGGCCTCCGCTCCAGGCCACCGGTCCGCACGTCAGTCGGAGCGAGAACGGACCGGTCGTGGGACAGACTCGCAGCCGGCGGGGCCGCGGGCCACCGTTGCCGTCCCCTGGCCCCGATCGGACGCCCCGACTACGGTCGCTCTCCACGACGCCCCAAGATCTAGGTCGATTGTCGGCGGGCGCGAACCGGGGCCGAGATGACTCCACCGCTCTCCTCTGGAGGCAAACCCAGCGGACCGAGCCGCGCCGCGCCACGACCTCGGACGGAGCGCCACCGCCATCGCCACCCACGGCCATCGACCAGAAACGGCCATGCAAACTGGACCGCAACGAAGCAGAGCGTGGCCCAGGCAACGCCTGCCACGATGTCGATCACCCAGTGGTGGGCGAGATAGACGATGCTGAACCACAGGATCGGGCTGTACGGGAGGAACCACAACCCACGGAGCCCGAAGTACTTGACCGCGAAGAGGAGCACGAGCCAGGGAAATGCGGCGTGCAGCGACGGCATCGCCGCCACCGGGTTGCCGCTCACGTCGTCCCAGACCTTGAAGGAATCGAAGTTCTGGTATCCCTCCGGGACCATCGCTTGCATCGACTGCGCCGCCGGCCAGGCAACGCCTTCGAGATATCCGTACCGCTCCGCGAACCAGGGCGGCGCGGCCGGGTAGAACAGAAAGAAGGCGAAAGCGGCGTACGTCATCAGGAGGAAGCCGACGCAGAACTGCCAGAAGCGCTCTCGGTGCGCCACCCAGAGCATGAAGGCAAACGCAAGCGGGAAGACGAAGTGCAGCGCGTAAAAGAGCAGGGTCACGTAGTCGTACCAGTGCACCTGGCCCGCGTCGTAGAACCGGTCCTGGAGCCAGAGTGTCGGCAGTTGTCCCCCGAACAGGGCGCGATCGGCGGCGATCAACTCTTGAACGTGGACGTAACGACCCTGCTCGGCGACCATCGTGCCGGCGAGCTTGCGCATCAACTCGTATCCGGCGATCAGCATCACCAGCGGGATCCAGTCCCGCAGGAACGCAACGGCCTTGCCCATCACCGCCGCCCCGATCAGCAGCAGGATCAGCCACCGGTCCGGGGTGAACGACGCCCCCCGCCAAACGTAGAGCACGACCGCGACCGCGACGTATGCGGCGAACATGAACACGGCCAGGCGAGCGAACGAACGCTGCGCCGCCGTCGCCGACGTCTCGGAGCGTGACAGAGTCTGCCAGGTGGACATCTTCAATGGAACACGGCTCGCCGCGGTGGACACGTCTGGTTCGTCCGCTGGCAGCGGAGCCGGATGGTGGTTCCATCGTTTCATAAGGGGGCGAACCGTAGCGGAGCCGGGTCTTCTGCGTCAAGCGAGCATTAACGCCGGAAGGGGTAGGCTATCGCGCGAGGTCTACCGATTGCTCGCTGCGGGGCCATCGCTTACCCGCAGTTCGGCGACCGGGGTTCCGTCGCTCCACGTGCCCATGGTCCGCTGCCGGATGCTTCCGCCGAGCGCGTCATCACAGTCGAGGCCATCGTAGGCGCAGTCGATTAGCAGATCGAGCAACTTCCAGGCCCCGAACCAGTCGAGCGCGTCGGTCGTGCTTCCTCGCCCCTTGGTCTGGGGAAAGAGGTGGTCCGCCCGCAAGGGCGGCGACCCGTGATGGTCGCTTACCACCGTCACGTAATCTCGGTCAGCGGCGGGGACCGAGGTCGTCCCCGCCCAAATCCGCTTTGCCGCTCCGTCCCCAACCACATTGTCGGCGTCCCCCACCAGAACCAGGAGCTTGGTGGTGGCCGGTACCCGAGCGAGATCGGGTAGCGGCGCCCCTTGCCCCTCCGAAAGCGGAGGGCACCCGCCGCATCCACCCGGCTCCACCGCCATCACCACGTCGGCCGGGGGCACCCTAGCAGCGCTGGCCACGGCCGCGTAACCGATTGCCAGCACCCCACCAAGCGAATGACCGACGACCGCCAGCCGCGTCAGGTCGACGTTGCCCCCCCCGCTCGACCGCAGTGACGCCAGGGCGCTGCGCACCGCGCCGATTGTGTTCGGGAGAAAGGTGCTCCAGTCGTCGCCGAGCGGAGTGGCGCGCTGATAATCGGGATAGACGACGACCGCCCCTCTGCGGACAATGTGATCGATCCAGAGCCGGTACCGCTCCGGGTCGACCGCCGTGAAGCCGTGCAGAAACAGGACGAGGGGCAAGGGATTGTCTGCGTCACCCCGGTTCTGATCAACCGGGCCCGCGGGCTCGAAGAGCCAGAAACCGAGCGGGGCGGACCCGCTCCTTGTGACCACGACCTCCTCGAACCGCCCCGCAGCGCCGCCCGGTCCCGATGGAGGTTGTCGCGGCGGGAGCGGCAATTCCTCCGCTCCTTGCGCTGCCCCGGCATCCGGCGGCGGCACCCTGCCAGCCAAGACCACGAACAGGGCAAGAAGGACCCCGAGCCGCGACGAGCGCCGCTTCACGAGCGGTCCACTCTGATCGGTTTCGACCGCCATCGCGACGGACTCATACGGCGCGTTCCCCCGTCGGTGATCTCCCACCGCGGCGATCGGATCGCCGCCGCCGCCGCTCCAGCCACCCCATGGTACATATAGCTGTTGGCCCATGAGGGAACACCGGTCGGCCGTCGTGGCATCGGTGCCGTGCCTTAGTACTCGGTTACGGCCTCTCATCGGACGACACGCTGATCTGCCATCAGCCAGCGGCGACGAAAGGATCGGCGTGTCGGCTCACCCGCCCATCGTGATCGCCGTCGCTCTTGGCGACGATACCCGGTCGGCGCTTTCAAGCGGGCTAACCATCGCCGACCGCGAATTGGGAGGCCCGTGGCCGATTGGATCGAAGATCCTCGTCCTACGCGCGATCAGCGGGCCGGATGCCGTCGTTGCCACTGAAGTCCTTGTGGATTACCTCCGCCGGCGTTCCGATGTCACCGTCGCTTCGCTGGCACCCATGCCGCTGCTCGGCGCCCGCTCGATCCTCGGCCGGCGTGCGGACTGGGTCGCCGTCGACCTTCCCGACCATTTTCGTCGTCGAACCCCTCTACGTCTCCCCCGCGATGTTGCGGCAGCGACTCAGCGCGCACTGGTGACGTCTTTGCCCGGCGACGGGACCGGGCGTGGCAGCCGACCAATGCTCGCCCTGACCCGGTTTGTCCACCCATCCCAGCGACTAGCGGCCGTTCTCGACGCTGGACCGTCCGGCACCGTCGCCGCCATCGGGAGCTTTTTCGCCCCCCGACCGATCGCGCTCGTCGGGAGCCGCCGCGGTCGGCCCCTCGCCGTCGTCACGTCCGACCTTGTGGCCGCCGAGCTCGCCTGGTTGGCCCTCGCGGTGGACTGCCCCCGCGCCGAGGCTGCGCTGATTGGACCGTGGGAGGATGCGATCGTCCAGAGCGCAACGGGGCACGATGTTGGCGCCCGGATCCCCTCGCAACTTGCCCTCGTCGCGCCGGTTGAAGCAGATGCGGGACGGCGGGCCGTCGCCGAGGGCCTCCTCGATCTCCTCCGCCTCCGGCTCGGGATCCGCTGATACCGCACCCGCGTGAGCGTAGCTGGCACCTGGGATGCGAAACGACGGAATGGCTCTGCTCGCCTGGGGTTGCGGCGGACTACGGCACCCCGCGGATCCGCCCCCAGTCGCGAAGAACCGTCCGATCAAATCAGCCCATGAGGACTGCTGGCGATGAGCGTCCCGGTCACCGCGATTCCCGTCTCATCGGCCGGCTCCTCGGAGCGCGCCCAGTTCATTCGCCGCACCTATGGGCACCTCGCCCTCGCCATTCTTGCCTTCGCCGGGCTCGAGTCCCAGCTCCTTCGCTGGCCCGGCGCACAGGAACTGGCCCAGCGGATGACCCAGGGCTACAACTGGCTCCTCGTCATGGCCGCCTTTGCCTTCGTCGCGACGATCGCCGACCGTTGGGCACGGAACGCAACATCGATCGGGCAGCAGTACCTCGGCCTCGCACTGGCGATAGTCGCCCAGGCCGTCCTCTTTCTGCCCCTCCTCCTGGGGATCGCGGAGGAGGCCCGCGGGAGCGTCGTCTCCTCGGCGGGCATCATCACGCTGTTGTTGGCCGCGGGTCTGACCGCCGTCGTTGTCGTCACGCGAAAAGACTTTTCGTTCCTGCGGACGACGCTGGTCGTCACCGGGTTTGTCGCCCTCGGCCTCATTGTCGCGTCCATCCTGATCGGCTTGGATCTCGGTCTCGGTTTCGCCGCCGCGATGGTCGCGTTCGCCGCCGGCTCCATCCTCTACCAGACCTCGAACGTGCTACGTGCCTACCGGACGGACCAGCACGTTGCCGCCTCGCTCTCGCTGTTCGCGTCGGTCGCCCTCCTCTTCTGGTGGGTCGTGAACATCGCGGCCGGACAGCGCCGTTGACCCGGGCGGGAGAGCGGTCGCCGTGACAGCGGAGGGGCATGAAGACCTCCCCCGCTCGCACACGCTCCGTCGTTCTGCCTCTTCCGTCAGCCGCTACGGGCTATAATTCGGCCATGGTCACTTCCCGCCACGACTTCTCAAGCCGGCTTCGCGCCCTTGCCCCCTCCCCTGGCGTCTACCTGATGAAGGACGCCGGCGGCAATGTCATCTACGTCGGCAAGGCGATCCGCCTCCGCGACCGGGTCCGCTCCTACTTCCAGTCGCAGAGAGGACACGACCCGAAGACGCGCGAACTCGTCGCTCACATCGCCGACTTCGACGTGATACGGACCGACACCGCGACCGAGGCGTTGATCCTCGAGAACGAACTGATCAAGCGCTACCAACCCAAGTACAACGTCATGCTGAAAGACAGTAAGACGTACCCCTACCTGAAGATCACGAACGAGGAGTGGCCTCGAGTCGTCCTCACCCGTCAGATCGTCGACGACGGCGGTCGGTACTTCGGACCGTACACCTCCGCGGGTGCGGCGTACCGCACCTTGAACCTGCTGAATCGGCTCTTCCCCTACCGGAAGTGCGACAAGAAGATTACCGGCCACGACGACCTCTGCCTCTATTACCACCTTCACCAGTGCACCGCCCCCTGCATCTCGGCGGTGGACCGTCCGACCTACATGGAGGCGGTCGATCGGACGGCCCTCTTCCTCAACGGGCAGGCGGACGAGATCATCGGCCCTCTCGAGACGGAGATGAACCAGGCGGCGGACGCCTGGAACTTTGAACGCGCCGCGGAGCTTCGCGACCGCGTCGCCTCGGTCCGCCATGTCATCGAGCGCCAGAAGGTCGTGAGCCCGAACGGCACCAACGCCGACGTCATCGCGGTAGCCCAAGGGGCCGGCGGCGACGCCGGGGTCCAGGTTGGCTTCCTGCGGAACGGCAAGATCCTCGGCTCCGAGTTCTTCCCGATGCGGGCGATGGTCGAAGACCGGCCGGAGGGGCTCGTGGCCGGCTTCGTCAGCCAGTTCTACGCCGACGCGGCCGTTGTCCCCCCGGTCCTTCTCCTCGAACACCCGCTGCCTGAGGCGGAGGCGGACGTGATTGGCGCCTGGCTGCGGGAGCGCCGCGGCGGTGCCGTGACCGTCACCGTCCCCCAGCGGGGCCAGAAACGAGAACTGGTCGAGATGGTGGCCAAGAGCGCGTTGGAGAATCTGGAACAGAGCCGTCTCAAGTTCCTCTCTGACGAGCAGAAGCTGACGGGCGCCATGGCCGAGCTTGGGGACGCGCTCGAGTTGCCGCGCATGCCGCGCCGCATCGAATGTTTCGACATCTCGAATCTGCAGGGCACGAACCCCGTCGCCAGCATGGTCGTCGTCGAAGACGGTCGCCCCGCGAAGAAGGAGTACCGCCGCTTCACGATCAAGACGGTCGAGGGGAGCAATGACTTCGCGATGATGCAGGAGGTCATCGGGCGGCGCTTCCGCCGCGCCGCCGACGTCACCGACGAGCACGCCGGGAAGTGGACGGCCCTCCCCGACCTCGTCATCGTGGACGGCGGCAAGGGGCAGTTGAACGCCGCCCTCGAAACGCTGCGTGAGCTCGGCGTCTCCGGTCAGCCGATCGTCGGCCTCGCCAAGGAGAACGAGGAACTGTTCCTCCCGGGTCGCCGCGACCCGGTCGTCCTGCCCCGCGACTCGCAGGCGCTTTTCCTCGTCCAGAGGGTCCGGGACGAGGCGCACCGTTTCGCCGTCTCCTTCCACCGTCAGCGCCGCTCGAAGGCGACGTTCCACTCGCGCCTCGACGACGTCCCCGGCGTCGGTCCCAAGCGCAAGCAGGCGTTGATCCGACGCTTCGGCACAGTGAAGGCCGTGAAGAACGCCACGGAGCAGGAGCTGACGGCGGTCGCCGGCATTACCCCCGCGCTCGCGGCTCAGATCAAGGCCGCGCTCTAACGTGGCGGACGATCTGCTCCTCGGGAAGGTCGACGATGATCCCGAAGTCAGTAGTCATTCGCCTGGGAACCGCCGTGCTCCGGCGGTTGTCCTTGACGGGTTCGACGCCGAGGGCGTCGTGCGGACGGCCGACTGCCTTTTGACTGGCGGCGTCGTCGCGTTCCCAACCGACACCGTCTACGCCCTGGCCGCTTCGCTCGCGCATCCCGTTGCCCTCGACCGCATCTTCCGCCTGAAGGGTCGTCCCCGCGACAAGCCGCTCCCCGTCCTGCTCTCCGGTGTGGACCATCTCTCGTCCATCGCCCTCAATCTCGACCAGCGGGTGACGGAACTGGTGGCCCGCTTCTGGCCCGGACCATTGACGGTGGTCGTGCCAGCCCGCCGAGGCCTGCCGGACCGCGTCATCGGTCCGCGGCATACCGTCGCGGCTCGGGTGCCGGACCACGCTCTCGCCGTCGCGGTGTTGGCCAGGGGGGGTGGCGCCGTGGCAGCCACCAGCGCCAACCGATCCGGCCTCCCGCCCGCCCGCACGGCCGAGGGGACCAAGGATCTCCTGGGAGACGGCCCGGATCTCATCCTGGACGGCGGGCCGACCCCCGGCGGAGTCCCCTCGACAATCGTTCGGGTCGCCGAGGGCCGGCTACTCGTGGTGCGGGAAGGGGCCATCACGGCGCAGCATCTGCACGCCGCCTGGGACGATCTGTTAACCACTCGGCGGTGTGCGAACGGCTGACGGTCCCGCGCGGCCCCCACCGAGCTACGGTTCGAAACGTCGCTCTCCCCGCGGGAAGGGTTGGCAGCATGGCCCCTTTATCGGTACGATGCGCCCGGATGGGGAAAGGGTCGGATCGATGACATCGCGTTTTGCGACCAATCCGGCCGACCGCGACGCGAGCCGACTCACCACGGACCGCGTAGCCCGGGAGCCGACCATCGCGGACCGAGACCCTCGTTCCGGCTCCTCCCTGACCGAGGAAGGCCTTCCCGGTCCGCCGGGCACCGCCCGCCCCAGCAGTCGCCCCGACCTCGGACCCCCAAGCCCCGGCGTTCAACCCGTCGATCAGCCAGGCTCCGGTCTGGGCCTGATCGTCAGTCTCGTCGTCGCCGCGGTGGTCCTCGTGCTCGCAATCTACGTGCAGGGCGACGGGAACGGCAGTCGCCTTCCGCTCGCTCAGCAGACGAACGCGCTCTACTGGCTGATAGGGGCATTCGCCGTCCTCCTCGCGTCCGGGGGCGCTCTCTACGCAGACCGCACCGCCGCGCGGGCGGCGAGCGCCATCGGGCGGTCCCGATCGGACAAGGAGCTGCCGACGGCGTGGACTGTCCCTGCAGTCGCCACCGCCGCCGCGGTCCTGCTCGTTGCCACTTACCACAACGTCACCATGCTCGTCGCCGGGCCCCTGATCGCGTTTCTGGGCAACGCGGGGGCGCTCTTCTCTCGCGATCTCCTCGACGATGCCGGTGACGCGGCGCAACGGACGGCCACGACCATCCACACCCTCGTCATACACGCGGTCGCCTTCCTCGCGCTGGGCGGTGTCTACCTCAACAAGCTCCCCACCCCTCTCTCCGCCCTCCTCGCCGCAATGATCGGCGGCCTCCTGACGCTGGAGACGCTGGAGCGGGGCGACGCCGACCTGGAGACCCGCTGGCTCTACGCGGTGCTCGCCGGGTGGGGGTTGGCTCTTGCCGCCGTGGCCCTCAACTGGTGGCAGACCTACGGCTGGACCGGGGGCGCAGTTCTCCTCGTCTGCTTCTACCTTGGCTCCGGTGTTCTCCTGGCCCGCACCCAGCGCTCGATCGTCCGCGGGCGTGATTTGATCGAGTTCGGCGTCGTCAGCCTCGTTGCCTTTGTCGTCCTGGCAGCGACGGCGTGAGCGGATCGAGATGACTGCTCGACCCACCAAGAACGTCGAACCGCAGGATCGCGATCTCTACTCCCTGCTGGAGGAGATGGACCGCCTCGAGGACGTGCTGGAGGAGATGACCGAGCTCGGCGTCGCTTCCCGGTCCGAGATCGAGCTCCGGCTCGCCGCGCTGAACCGCGAAGTCGACGAACGCTCTGATGTCTGACGTTCGAACGCCCGATCTCTTCGAGGCCAATCGACGGCAGCGGTTGGTCGATCGGGCGCCACTCGCCACCAGAATGCGGCCCCGCACGCTCGACGAGCTGGTCGGACACCACGCCGTCGTCGGTCCCGGGTCGCTCCTCCGCCGCGCGATCGAAGCGGACCGGCTGTCATCGTTGATCCTTTGGGGTCCCCCCGGAGCCGGCAAGACGACCCTTGCCCGCATCGTCGCCGCCTCGACGAAAGCGCATTTCGCCGCCGTGAGCGCCGTCACCTCCGGCGTCGCCGACCTTCGGACCGCGATCAGAGAGGCGACCGACCGGCTCGGCATGAACGGGGACCGGACGGTCCTCTTCATCGACGAAATCCACCGCTTCAACAAGGCACAGCAGGACGCAATCCTTCCCTTCGTCGAGGACGGGACGGTCATCCTGATCGGTGCCACCACGGAGAACCCCTCCTTCGAGGTGAACGCGCCCCTCCTCTCCCGCTCACGTGTCGTCGTCTTGAACCCTCTCGGCGATGAGGAGATCAAGACCGTCGTTACCCGAGCGTTGGTCGACGCCGAACGCGGGCTGGGGCGGGAGCACCTCCTCCTTGCCGACGACGCGCTCGCCCTCCTCGTCAACCTCGCCAACGGCGACGCCCGTTTCGCCCTCAACACGCTGGAGTTCGCCGCCTCCGGCGTCGGCTACGGGGAAACCCCGACGATTACCGCCGATCTCGTCCGTGAAGCGGCGCAGCGGCGGGCGGCCACATACGACAAAGCGGGAGACGGTCACTTCGACGCCATCTCCGCCCTCCACAAGACGCTGCGGGGATCCGACCCCGACGCCGCGCTCTACTGGCTCGCCCGCATGCTGGAGCGGGGTGACGACCCCCTCTACGTCGCCCGCCGCCTCGTCCGCTTCGCCTCCGAAGACGTCGGCCTCGCGGCCCCCGACGCGCTCCCGCTGGCGATGGCGGCGCAGCAGGCCGTCCACTTCCTTGGCATGCCGGAGGGGGCTTTGGCGCTCGCCGAGCTCGCCGTCTTTCTGGCACTCGCCCCGAAGAGCAACGCCGTCTACCGTGGCTACGGCGCCGCCCGCGACGACGTCGCCGCGACCCGCAACGACCCCGTCCCGCTCCATCTTCGGAACGCCCCAACGGCGACGATGCGCGAGGCGGGCTTCGGGCAGGGGTATCGATATGCCCACGACCACGAAGGGGGCGTCGTTGCCCAGCAGAACCTACCCGCCAACCTGGCAGGTCGCCGCTATTACAGCCCAACGGACCGCGGTTTCGAGGAGGAGTTGGGCCGACGCTTCGAACGAATCCGCGCCGTCTACGCCTCGGCCGTCGACCCCTCGCCGTGACCGATCTTCCCCAACCCCAACGCCGGGGCGGACGCGGAGCTGACGGTCTACGTCCGCTCGAGATCAGCCCCGGTGCAACGACGTACGCCGAAGGGTCGGCCCTGATCCGACTGGGTGAGACGCATGTCCTCTGCACCGCGTCGGTGGACGAGCGCGTCCCCCGGTGGCTCGCGGGGCAGGGTCGCGGTTGGGTCACGGCCGAGTACAGCATGCTCCCCCGAGCGACGCGACAACGGACGGCCCGCGAAGCGGTCGTCGGCAAACAGGGCGGCCGCACCGTGGAGATCCAGCGGTTGATCGGTCGCTCGCTTCGCGCCGCGGTCGATCTCGCCGCCCTTGGCGAACGGCAGATCGTCGTTGACTGCGACGTCCTCCAGGCGGATGGTGGCACCCGCTGCGCCTCGATCACCGGCGGTTACGTGGCCCTCGCCCTGGCCATTCACCGTCTACGGTCCGAGAAGGGGGTGCGACGCGACCCACTCCGGCGCGCCGTCGCCGCCGTAAGCGTCGGCGTCATCGGCGGCGTTTCGCTACTCGACCTCGACTATGCCGAGGACGCTTCCGCCGACGTGGACTTCAACGTGGTGATGACGGACGCCGGTGCCTTCGTCGAACTCCAGGGCACCGCCGAGAGGGACCCATTCGACCGCTCCACCCTTGACGACCTGCTCCGGTTCGCCGGCTCGGGTCTCGCCGCGCTCTTTGCAGCGCAGGAAGCCGCAATCCGTGCCGCGGTAACGCCGCCATCGCCGGGTCGGGGCTAGAGGTCTGCGGCGATCTCGATCAGCGCCCGCTTGAGTCGGTCGGTCTGCTCCGGTCGGGTGGCGCTGATGCGGACGCACCCGTGTAGTACGGGGTGGTCCGGCCGATGCACGAGAATCCCTCGGCGGGCGAGCTCTTCCGAGAAGACGTCGGCGCTCCCCCGCTCGAACCGGGCCAGGACGAAGTTGCCCCAGGAGGGAAACGGGCGGATCATGTTCAGCTTGCGCAACGTCCGGAAGAGCCGTCCCCGCTCCTCGCGTACCCTTCGGACCGTCGCCTCAACATACGGCAGATCGTCGAGCGTGGCCAGCGCCGCGACCGTGGCGCCCGCGGCGACGCCGTCCGGCCGGCCCACCTCCGCCAGCCACGCGATCACACGTGGCGGACCGACCGCGTAGGCGAACGGAAAGCCCGCCAGGCCAGCCCAGGTCTCGAACGACCGTAGCACGACCAGGTTGTCGAACTCCCTCGCCAACGGGAGCAGGCTCCGTCCCCCGTACTCACCATGCCGCTCGTCGACGAAGACGAGCGAGCACGAGCGTGCCAAGCGGACGGCCTCCTGGGGGCCAAGGACCGTCCCGGTCGGATCGTTCGGGGAGCCGACGATGGCGGTCGCTCCGTCCGGCAGGTCTGATGCCGTCTCGGCGTCCAGACCGAGCGCGAACGTCGGGTCGCGTTCGACCGCGACGACGTCGACGCCGTGGAACGCCGCCTGGCGCGCGACCGTCGGATCACAGGGGGGGAACAGCACCAGGGGAGCGCCTCCCCGGAGGCGGAGGAACACGCTCGCCAGCAGATCGTCCATCCCGTTCGCCAGGTACAAACGATCGGGACTTACGCCCAGGAGCTCGGCCAAACGACGGCGCAGCCGATTCAGGCGATCGGCCGCCGGTCCTTCCAGTGCCTCCCCCGCCGCCAGCATCTCCAGCGCGAGGAGGGACGGCCCGTACGTGTTCGAGAGCAGGTCGAGCCTCACCGTCCCCGAGGTGGTGGCAACTCGGGCGACATTCCCGTCCGGCCGGGCGCGCGGGCGACTGATCACGCCAGGCAGACCGCGACGGGGGCATGGTCGGGGCGCGGGCGACCATCACCACCATGGACGGGTGGCTCGAGGTCGTGGATCAACAAACCGCCGGACACCGTCGAGGCAACATTCAGCACGGGAGTCCCGCCCCTCGTGCTCCCAGTCGGATTCCCCAGGTGGGCATGCCCGTGGAAGACGAGATCGACACGGTGGCGATCGATGATCCGCCCGAGCTCCGAGTTTCCAAGCATCCAATACTTTCCGATTGGTTCCCGGCCGAGTGTCGAGCAGGTCGGCGCAAAGTGGGTGACGGCAATCCGGAGGTCCGCGTCGAGACCGCCGAGCGCGGCGTCGAGCCGCGCCGCTTCCCGTTTCGCCCGCACCGCCAGAGCTTTCATCGCGCGGCTGTGCAGCGCGTCGGGTCCCTCGACCGGCCAGAAACCGCCGCCAGCGCCGCCGACGCCGGCGAATCCGATCTTGGCGCCCGTTGAGGTCGTAAGGACGAAGCGGTCGCCATCGAGCAGCACTACGCCCGATCGCTCCAGCACCCGGCGGAAGGTGGCGCGGCGAAGGCAACGGAGGTCGTGGTTCCCAAGGACCGCCACCACTGGGACCGCGACGGCGCGGAAGAGTTCGGCCGCTTGCTCCGCTTCGGTAAGCCGCCCGCCGTCCGTAATGTCGCCGGCCACAACAAGCGCGTCGACGCGCCCCCCAAGCGACCCAAGGTCCGACCAGAGCGAGTCGGACACGCTCGCCCGGATGTGCAGATCCCCGATCGCCGCAAGCCGAATCATGGCCGTCCCGGTAACGTCCGTCGCATCGATCGACCACGCCATCGGCGTGCCCCGTCCGGGCCGACCATTCGGAAGATCAGCGGGAAGGGAGTTTACCCCATCCCCCGTGTCAAGACCCTGCCCGGGGGAGGTCTCCCCCCTGGTCGAGATGCTATCCTGCGAAGGTCTCGTTTTCTTGGGCGTCCTGCGTCGACCGTTCAACCCGGGCTCACCGCGCCCTTGCCCACCGATCGTGACCGCTGGCCGGTTCCAGACGGAGCGGTCGCCCGACATTGGAGGCTCCCATCGAATCGGAAGAGCGGCTCCAGCGGGTCCTCGCCGCACGCGGCATCGGTTCTCGTCGCCGAGCAGAGTCGTTGATCGTTGCCGGTCGCGTCGCGGTGGATGGGCGCGTCGTGACCGAACTCGGAACCAAGATCGACCCTCGCGCGCAGGACATCCGTGTCGACGGCAAACAGCTCCGCCCCCAGGTTCTCCGGTACGTGCTCCTCAATAAGCCTGCCGGGTACATCACCACCACCAGCGACGAGCGGGGCCGCCGCACCGTGATGGATCTCGTGCCTGTGCGAGAGCGCATCTACCCGGTCGGGCGTCTTGACCGGGACACCGAAGGGCTCCTGCTGCTCACCAACGACGGCGACGTCGCGAACCGGGTGATGCACCCGCGCTACGCGCTGGCGAAGGAGTATCACGTCCTGACGCCGCAGCGACCGAGCGACGCGACGATGCAGCGCGTCCGTACCGGCGTCCCGATCGACGGCCGGCTCGTCGTGCCGGACGAGTTCCGGCTCCTGCGAGAAACGCGCGAGGGAGTCTTCCTGACAATCGTCATCCACGAGGGTTTGTTCCACGTCGTGCGCCGCATGATGGACGCCGCCGGCGTCCCCGTGGCGGCACTCCGGCGCACCCGCCTCGGACCGCTCTCGGTCGTTGGCATTCCCGTCGGGGGATCGCGCGAGCTCACCCCCGGGGAGCGGTCGACGCTGTTCGAGGCGCTTCGTCTCAGTCCCGATCGCGTTTCCGCGCCCACCCGATCCGCCGTTGGCTCCCGCCCTCGCACGGGACCGCCGTCGGTGCCGGATCGCTCGGCTCGAAACCCTATGCCGGCAAGACCGGCGGCCACCGCTGATCCGGCTAATCACTCCGGGGCAAGCGAAGGACGCCCCCCCCGCTCGCGCGGGTCGCGACCTATGACGCAAGGCGACGCGAAGACGTCCCGCACACACCGGGGCAAGGACCGACCCGTGAACGGTCGTCGCGCGAAACCGTCCCCCCCCGCGAAGCAGTCGGGCACGGCCGCATCTCCCACCGGTCGGGAGCGAACGAAAGGCGGCCGAGTCACTCCGACGCGAAATGGGTCCGGGAAGGCTGGGCCGGCAAACAAGCATCGCGGGCGTACGGTCGACGCAGGGGAGAACCGAAGCCGACGGGACGTGGGTAATCGCGGACCCGACGGCACGGCTCGCCGCGATGCCGAATCACCGAAACGGCGTGACGGAACCACGGACAGAGGCGTTACCGACCGCCCGACGCGAGCAACCGAGGGAAGGGATCGAGCCGTTGGTCGTCGCGGGCGGCAGCAGACGCGCCGTGAGGGCAGCAATCCCACGCCGGTCAGCACGAGGGGCCGACAAGAGGGCGTCGGGGGGGTCCGGGATGCCGGTCGCGGGCGCGGGGATGCGAGAGGTCCTGGGCGCCAGAACCGGAAAGACCGCGGTTCAAAAGACCGAACGCCACCCGGTCGGAGCAGCGGTGACCAAGGGGAGCAGCGTGACGCGTCAGCCGAACGGACAGAACCATAGCCGCGTGATCGCGATCGACGGCCCGGCGGCGGCCGGAAAGTCGACGGTGGCCCGTCACCTGGCCGAAGACCTGGGCGCGATGCTGTTCGACACCGGAAGTCTCTACCGCGCGGTAACCCTCGCCGCGATCCGGGCTGGGGTGCCCTTCACCGATGGTCGCTCTCTCGCCGGCTTGGCGGAGGACCGGCACATCGACGTCGCACCGCCGACCGCCTCGGACGGTCGCCTCTACGATGTTCACCTCGACGGCGAGGACGTGACGTGGCCGATCCGCGACCCCAGCGTCGAGGCGCACGTCTCCGAAGTATCGGCCCATCCCGAAGTGCGCGCCGCACTTCTCCCCGTCCAACGCCGAATCGCCGCGGCGGGCCCGGTGGTGATGGTCGGCCGGGACATCGGCACGGTCGTCGTTCCCGACGCCGGGGTCAAGATCTTCCTCCAAGCGAGCCTCGACGAGCGTGCCAGGCGCCGCCACGACGAGCTCCGGGTCCGGGGTGACGAAGTCACCTTCGCGGATGTCCTGGCGGACCTGCAGCGGCGGGACGGGGTCGATAGCGGCCGCCGCGCTTCCCCACTCCGCGCCGCGGAGGGCGCGTCGGTGGTCGTCACGGACGGCGTCCCTTTGCTGCAGGTCGTGGAGCGGCTTCGAGATCTGGTTCTCGTGGCATGGCGCCATGACGGGGAACACGAGGAGACCGCGGCACACAGTCAATGCCGACCGAGCAGGTTATGACTACCCCCTCTCGGTTGGACCTCGAACGCGGCACGATTCGCGGTCGGCCGTTCCGCATCCTCCGGCCCCTTCTCCTCGCGCTTTTGACCCGCCTCGTCGGCTTGCGTGTAGAGGGCCTGGAGCACGTCCCCGCGAGTGGCCCGATCCTCGTCGTGGCCAATCACCTCCACAACGCAGATCCCGTCCTCCTGGCGGTCGCCTTTCCCCGCCCGCTCCACTTTATGGCGAAGAAGGAGTTGTTCGCGATTCCGGGCGTCAGCTGGATCATCCGCCGGGTGGGGGCATTTCCCGTCGACCGTGGCAAGCCGGATAGGAGCGCGATCCGCCGCGTCGAAGCCACGCTCGCGGCAGGGATCGCCGTCGAGATGTTCCCAGAAGGGACCCGAAGCAGCACCGGTGCCCTTGGCCGGGCCTTTCCCGGTGCCGCCTTCCTCGCGCTCCGCTCGAAGGTCCCGATCCTGCCGGTCGCTATCGTCGGCTCGGAGCGGCTCCCGTTCAACGGGACGAAGGGCACGCCGAGTTCGTCGAAGTGGCGATCGGCTGAGAGCGGCGACGGGATCGTCATCCGGATCCAAGCGCCGTTTTCCCTGCCCGCCGTCGTGGACGGTCGCCGTGTTCCGATGGAGGAGGCGTCGGACCACATCATGCGCCAAATCGCCGCTGGCCTCCCCCCGGCCTACCGCGGGCCGTACGGCAAAGCTGGCGATCCTGTAGCGGCGAAGATAACGCGGGACGCGATGGCATCTGGATCCGAACCGTAAGTTTTTGGGCTCGTTCGACTCCAGCCCATGCGACTCGATTCGCCCGTTGGGATCGCAGCGGCAGACCCGAGGAAAGGTCCTTCCCTTCAATCCTCGTGTCGCCGCCGCCGGCTAGGCATGGGCGGCGCCCCGAGGGAATGCTCCTCGCCCCAAACCAGCTCCAGATCACCGATGTGAACGATATCCTGGGTGACGATCCCTTGCCGGCCGAGCTCCTGGGCGATGCCGCTCGTGTCCAAAACGTGTTGGAAGCGGCGAACCGCGTCCTCATTCCCGAAGTTCGTCATTTTGACGAAGCGTTCGAAGGCGATTCCGCGGACGGCGAAGTGGTGGGGCGACAAACGGTCCACCTCCCAGGCCCGCTCGTCGACGTTCGCGAGCGTGTATCGGCGGCGCTCCTGGGGCTTCTCCTCTTCCTGTTGCCGCGCCGCTGCCTCCCGCAGTGTTGTCGCCACGGCTGCCATCAGTTCGGGCACGCCCTTGCCCGTCGCCGCCGAGATCTCCATGACGGGAAAGTGTTCGCGCTCTAGAGTGGCCCGGAGCTCGGGCAACCGCTGCCGCGCCTCCATCAGATCGGTCTTATTGAGCGCCACCAGCATCGGCTTGTCTGCCAGGGTGTCATCGTAGGCGGCGAGCTCGGCGTTCACCGTCCGGAAATCGCCCAGGACGTCACGCTCCTCCAAACCTCCGGACGCGTCGAGGACGTGGACCAGCACCCGCGTCCTGCTCACGTGGCGCAGGAACTCGTGTCCAAGGCCTGAGCCTCCCGCCGCCCCTTGGATCAGACCGGGAATATCGGCCAGCACGAACGTCTGCCCGCCGGCTCCACCGACCTCGACTACGCCCAGGTTCGGTTCCAGCGTGGTGAAGGGATAGTCGGCGATCTTGGGTCTCGCGGCGGAAGCTGCGGCCAGCAACGTTGACTTTCCGGCGTTCGGCAAGCCGACCAGGCCGACGTCGGCGATCAGTCGGAGCTCGAGGCGCAGCCACCGCTCCTCCCCCGGCTCGCCCAGCTCGGCGAGCTTAGGCGCCTGGCGCGTCGACGACTTGAAGTGGACGTTCCCGAGGCCGCCTCGCCCCCCCTTGGCGACGACCACCTCCTCGTCCGGCTCCGTCAGATCGGCGAGCACCTCGCCGGACTCGTCGTCGAAGACGACCGTGCCGGGTGGCACGTCGACATAGAGACGGCTCCCCTGCTTGCCGTGCTTCTGCTGCTTCGTGCCGCCGCCGCCGCGCTCGGCCGCAAAGTGGGCGTTGTACTGGAACGCCAGGAGGCTCGACAGATTGTCCTTCACGCGCAGCAGCAGATCGCCGCCGTGGCCTCCATCGCCGCCATCCGGCCCGCCGCGCGGCACGTACTTTTCGCGTCGGAAGGAGGCAGAGCCGTTCCCGCCGTCTCCAGCCTTGACGTGGATGCGCGCTCGGTCGATCAGCATAGATCCTCCGCCGTCGTTTGCCCTAAACGTCCAAGCCTAGGCCTCCGCGGGAGGGTTCGCAAGGCTTGCGGCCGAGGGATCGGCGGGACCAGGACGGCAAGGCGGCCTAATCGAGATAGTCTTTCAGCTTTTTCGATCGGCTTGGGTGACGTAGCTTCCGCAGCGCCTTCGCCTCGATCTGACGGATGCGCTCGCGCGTCACCCCGAACTCTTTGCCAACCTCCTCCAGCGTCCGGCTGCGCCCGTCCTCCAGACCAAAGCGCATCGCCACCACCTGCCGCTCGCGGTCCGACAGCGTGGCGAGCACATCATCCATCTGCTCTTTCAGCATCTGGCGGGAGGCGGCGTCGGCCGGCGCCAGGATCTTGTGATCCTCGATGAAGTCGCCGAGGTTACTGTCCTCTTCCTCGCCGATCGGCATCTCCAGCGACACCGGCTCCTGAGAGATCTTCAGGATCTCCCGCACCCGATCTGGCTCGATCTGCAACTCGGCGCCGATCTCCTCCGAGGAGGGCTCGCGACCGAGGTCCTGTTGGAGTCGCCGCGACGTCCGGATAAGGCGATTGATCGTCTCCACCATGTGGACCGGGATGCGGATCGTTCGCGCCTGGTCGGCGATCGCCCGCGTGATCGCCTGCCGAATCCACCACGTGGCGTAAGTGCTGAACTTGAACCCCTTGTGGTGCTGGAACTTCTCCACGGCCCGGATCAGGCCCAGGTTTCCCTCCTGGATCAGATCCAGCATCGACATCCCGCGCCCGACGTACTTCTTCGCAACCGAGACCACCAGCCGCAGATTCGCCTCCGTGAGGGCGACCTTCGCCTTCGTCCCGGCCTCAATGTAGTCGTCCCACCGTCGCCGTAGTCGATCCACCTGTTCACGGTAGATGTGATCGACCCACGCATCCTCCGGCCACTCCTCGGTGTCGCGGATCAGGTTCTGGATCGCGACGGGCAGCAGATCCCACTCAAGCGTCCGAAGCCGTAGCGACTCCTCCAGCTCCTCGGCCGAGAATCCGAGCGCGCCGCATGCGGTGGCGACGGCCTCGGTCGGGATCTGGGTCATCGGCAGCACACGCTTCAGGCAGAGCGTCTTCGGTGGCAGCCGATTCCGGCTGTGGACCTGCTCGTAGAGCACGGTGACGTGGGGCCAGCCGGCTCGGAACGAGTGGTAGATCGCGCGCCCGAGAACGTCGGCGTCCGCGTCCACCCCGAAGTCGTCCCGCACCTGCGTTCGCTTTGCTGCCAGGTACTCCCCACGCTCCATTGCCGTCGCCAGCTCGACCTCACGCCCTCCCGTCAAGAGCGGCACGCGCCCAATCTCGCGGAGGTACATACGAACCGGGTCGTCGAGGCTGATGCCGCCGATGTCGTAGTTGACGCTCTGCAGGTCGAGTGCAGCCGGCTCCGTCTCCTCCTCCGCGTCGGACCGCCCAGGAAGCGTCGTTCCCGCTTCGTCAACCATCAGGGCGGCAAAGCCCGCTATCCGCTGATCCAGCATCTCGATCGCGGCTGCCCCGTCTTCCTCAGGCAGCACCGCGAGCAAGGCGTCGAGCGCGAGAGCCCCGTCGACGGTTTCCTCGTCCGCCATCCCGCCGCTCCCTGGATCGGGCGGCTCCCCTGCTTCCCCGCCCCCACCAACACCGCTGCGGAGTCGACCCGCACGCTCGCCGGATACCCCTGCCGGCAGGCGACCCCGCATCGAGACGTTCAACGGTTGGTCGGCGGCGTTCGATCGTTCCGATCCGGCCTGAGCCTCCTCCGCTCGGGTTGCGCGGCGAGTGGCACCGGTATCGGCGCGAAGGTCGGCGCTGATTCGTCGTGCCACAGGCGATTGCTCCAGGGTGACCGGCGGACGTTCGCCGTTGCGTTGGTTGTCGTTCGTGCCCGACGTTATCGCCGCATTGAGGGCGCCGTCGGACTCGCGGCCGCGTGCCAAGCCGTCTCCCCCACCCGGAGCTGGCGGCTCAGCAGCCCGGCGGGATGCCACGAGGCGGACCGGGTCGGCGGGAGGGACGGTACGCTACTACGCCCCCGCGGGAGCTCGCAAGCAGGTGATCGCCCCGTCGACATCGCCCGCAGCGGCGCCGTCCTACCGAGTCGGAACCGGCGCGTCGAGCGCCACCAGATCGTCGTACGTCTCGCGGCGACGCAGGAGGCGGACTTGCCCGTCCCGGACACCGACCACCGCGGGTCGCGGCGCCAGGTTGTAGTTGCTCGCCATCGCCAGGCAGTATGCGCCGGCCATCGGTACGGCCAGGAGATCCTCCGGTTCAAGGCGAGGGAGCGCGACCTCGTCGATCAGAATGTCTCCCGACTCGCAGAACCTGCCGGCGATGGTGACGGTCTCCAGCGGCCCCAGCGGGGCTCGGTTCGCAATCGACGCGGTGTACCGGGCTCCATAGAGCGACGGCCGGATGTTGTCACCCATCCCCCCGTCGACCGACACGTAGGTGCGAGCGCCGGGTATCTCCTTGCGCGCTCCGACGCGGTAGACGGCAATGCCCGCGGGACCGATGATCGCCCGGCCCGGCTCGACGACGAGCTCGGGAGCGGGGAGACCCCGGGACGCGCACCCACGGTGGAGCGCGTCGGCCGCGTTCCGCGCCCACTCCTCGATCGACGCGTCGTCCCCATCCGCCGAGTCGCTCACCCCGAACCCCCCGCCTGGGCTGAGCACCTCCGGCACCAGGCCGTGCCGGTCCCTCACCGAGGCCGCGAGATCGAGCATCGAGTCGATGGTTCGCCGGACCAGACCGGGGTCGAGAACCTGAGAACCGACGTGGGCGTGGTAGCCGACCAGTGCCAATCCCGGGGTGGACACGATGCGGTCCACCGTCGCCATGGCCGCGCCGGTGGCCACGGCCACCCCGAACTTGGAATCGAGGGCCCCGGTCAGCATCTTCGCGTGGGTGGCCACGTCGACGCCCGGGTTCAGCCGCAGCAAAACCCGCAGTGGTGCGGACACTCCCTCTGTCAAGCGCCGTAGGAGGTCCACCTCCCGGTCGTTATCGATCGCGATCAGCCCGACGCCGGCGGCGACCGCCTCCGCCAGCTCGGCGGCGCTCTTGTTGTTGCCGTGGAACGTCATGGACTCGGGCGGTACCCCGCCCGCCTGCCCCACGTAGAGCTCGCCCCCCGAGACGACATCCAGCCCCACGCCTTCCTCCCACAGCAGGGCCGCGACGGTGGGCGAGAGATACGCCTTCGCCGCGTACACCACGCGAGACCTGGTATACGCCTCCTGGAAGAGGCCCCGAATCCGGCGTGCGCGTCCCCGCAGGTCCTCTTCGTCGATGACGTACAGGGGAGTTCCGAAGCGGTCGGCAAGCGAGGCGACGGCGATACCACCGATCGTCAACTCTCCCTGTTCCGTCCTTTGCGTCGTGACCGACCAGGGCAAGGCTCCCTCCCTCTCCCGGCCTCGCTCAAGGAGCGAAACCACCTGCACAGTGTACGTACATCATTGACGCGGCTGCAACGGAGTGCAACGCGAAAGGCGCCGTTCCCAGACTTCGCCGGTGGCGTGCCCGGTCGTCGTCCCGCCGTCGACGGCTATACTCCGGCTATGCGTCTCACGCCGCCGATCCGAAGCGGCGGTCCAGGCGCGGCCCCGTCAACGGTCGAAACCCAAGGATAGCGTTCCCGATGGCGTCCCCGACGATCCTCAGCGTAACGGGCCTCGCGAAAGCGTACGGCTCCGAGTCGATCTTTGCCGACGTCTCTTTCCAGGTGGCGGAGCGGGAGCACGTCGCGCTCGTTGGCGTCAACGGCGCCGGTAAATCGACCCTTCTCCACATCATCGCCAGGACCGAACACGCCAACACCGGGACCGTCGTTCGCGCCGCGGGCGCCCGCGTCACCTACCTGCCCCAGGAGGCCCGCTTCTCCAGCGAGCGGAGCGTCCGCGACGAGGCGCGGCAGGCATTCCAGGCGACGCTCGAGGCGGCGGACCGGATGCGGGAGATCGAGCGGCGGATGGGCGACGTCGGCAGCGACGAGCTCGATTCCTTGCTCGCGGAGTACGACCGGCTTCAGCAGCGCTTCGAGTCGCATGGCGGGTACGATCTGGAGCACCGCACGGACGAGGTGCTGATGGGGCTCGGCTTCGAGGAGGGCCAGTTCGACGAGCCGGTCAACCACCTCAGCGGAGGTCAGAAGACCCGCGTGGCGCTGGCCAAGGCGCTCCTGGCCGACCCGGACCTGCTGCTCCTCGACGAGCCAACGAACCACCTCGACCTCGAGATGCTCGAGTGGCTGGAAGGGTTCCTCCGGACCTGGTCCGGTGCCTGCCTCGTCGTCTCCCACGACCGCTACTTCCTCGACCGGGTCACTTCCCGCACGCTCGACCTCTCATTCGGGCGGTTGGAGGACTATCCCGCCCCCTACTCCCGCTACCTGGTTTTGCGCGAGGAACGCCTGGCCCGGCGGCGCCAGGAGTACGACGAGCAGCAGGCCTTCATCGCCCGCACCGAAGAGTTCATCCGCAAGTACAAGGCAGGCCAGCGATCCAAGGAGGCACGCGGCCGCCAAACCCGTCTCGAGCGGTTGGAGCGGCTCGATCGACCGCAGGAGCACGAGGCGCTGTCGCTGCGGATCAATCCCGCCGTGCGGAGCGGGAGGGAGGTTCTCACCCTCTCGCCACTCCGGATCGGCTACACCACGCAGGAGGGTTCGTACGAGCTGCTGCGGACGCCCGAGCTCCAGATCGAACGGGGCGAGCGCGTCGGCCTGATCGGCCCGAACGGAGCCGGCAAGACGACGCTGCTGCGGACGCTCACCGGCGAGATCCCTCAGCTGAAGGGCCGCTTCTCCTTCGGCGTGAACGTCAAGGTCGGCTACTACGCTCAGGGCCACGAGAGTTTGCCGATGGCGGGAACCGCGCTCTCGGTGGTCCTCGCGGCACAGCCGATGGGGGAAGAAGCGGCGCGGACTTACCTCGGCCGGTTCCTGTTCAGCAACGACGACGTCTTCAAGCGCGTCGAGTCTCTTTCCGGCGGCGAGCGCTCTCGGCTGGCGCTCTCCGTTTTGCTCCTCCAGCAGGCCAACCTGCTGATCCTCGACGAGCCGACGAACCACCTCGACATCCAGACACGGGAGACGCTGGAGGGGATGCTGACCGGCTTCGACGGCACGATCCTCTTCGTCTCCCACGACCGGTTCTTCATCGATCGGATGGCGACCCGGATCTGGGCCGTCGAAGACGGGACCGTCTCGTCGTTCCTCGGCAACTACACGGACTACCAGCGCAAGCTTGGCCGCCGATCGGATGCGGTCACAAAGGAAGCAAACGCGACCGGGCCCACCGTGAAAGACACCGAAGCGCAGCTCCTCGTTCGACGACGGTCGGCAGACGTCTCCGCTCAGGTCGTGAAGTCTCTGGCGCAGGTAGAGCGGGACGTAGCTCGGCTCGAAGGGAAGCTCAACGAGCTGAGCGACGCGCTGACCGTCGCCGGAATCGATTCTGACAGCGCCGCCGTCGCCCGCCTCGGCGCGGAGTACGAGCGGACGCAAACGGAGCTGGACGCGGCCTACGCGCTGTGGGAATCGTTGACGGCACAGGCCGAACCGGCCGCCTCCGCCGTCTGACGGGTCCGGGGAGTGACGCGCCCGTTCCTGCTGGGCCTGACCGGGAACATCGCCTGCGGCAAGAGCACCGTGGCCGGGATGCTGGTGCAGCACGGCGCAACCGCGATCGACGCGGACCGGGTGTACCACGACTTGATCGTCCCCGGCGCGCCGCTCTGGCACGAGATCCGGCGTCGCTTCGGGGACGGCGTCGTCGCGGGCGACGGGACGATCGACCGTCCCTCGCTCGCGCGCACGGTCTTCGGCGATGCGGCGGCGCTCTCCGACCTCGATCGCTTGACCCACGCGCCAATCCTGGCAGAGCTTCGTCGCCGGGTGGCGGCGACCGAAGCGCAGCTGGTCGTCGTCGATGCCGTGAAGCTGTTCGAGAGCGGCTATGCGGCGGAGTGCGACGCCGTCTGGGTCGTCACGTGCCGGGAGGACCGTGAGGTCGAGCGACTCATGGCGCGCAGCAACCTGACTCGACACGCCGCGGAGCGGCGAGTCGCCGCCCAGCCTCCGCTCGGGGTCAAGATCGAGCACGCCGACGCAGTCATCGGGAACGACGGTACCCTCGACGAGACACGAGCCCAGGTGGAGCGCGCACTGGAAAGGCTCAGGCGGGATCGACAATTTGACAGCACGAGCGAACCGGAGTCCAATGGCGCCCGTTATCGCCCAGGTCCGGCAAAGGACAACTAGCGTGCGCGACGATTACGTCTTCGACGTCTTCTACGACTACGGCTGACCCTTCGTCCACAGCGCAGCGGTCTGGCTGCGCGACGTGCAACAGCACCTCGGAGAACGGCTCCGCGTCAACTGGCGCTTCTTTCCACTCGAACAGGTGAACTCGGCCGAAGGCCCGGAGTGGAAGCTCTGGGAGCAGCCCGACAGCCATCGGAGCCGGGGGCGTCCGGCCTTTCAGGCGGCGATTGCCGCCAGACGCCAGGGCGACGCTGCATTTGAGCGGTTCCACTTCGCGCTCCTCCGCGCCCGCCACGAGGAGAACAAGGACCACGGCCGACGCAAGGTCTTGCTCGAGGTCGCGGAACAGGTCGGGCTCGATCGGGAACGCTTCGAGCGCGATCTGGACGATCGCTCTCTCTTGCCGCAGATCGGCGAGGATTACGAGCAGGGGCGGAACGTCGTCGGTGCCTTCGGCACCCCAACGTTCGTCTTCCCGAACGGCGAGGCGGCCTATCTCAAGCTGCTCCCCCCACCCCCGCCGAGCGAGACCATGAGTGTCTTCGAGCAGTTCGTGAGTCTGGGACGCGAGCGCCCTTACGTGCTGGAGTTGAAGCGCCCCCAGCGGCCGGACCCGGCTACGTAGTGGACAATGCCAGAGGCGAGGACGGACGTGGCAGTCCGTCCTCGCCTCCGGCGTCAATTCTGCCGTACACTTGTTCGTATGACGTCTGAGGACTCCCTGGCAGCGCAGACTGCGCCGGGCAACGAGGATCTGGACTCGCCCAGATTCGCGCGCGTGCAGGGCAAGCTTCTGCATTGGTTCGGCGGGAATCGGCGCGACCTCCCCTGGCGCCGCTCCCGCGATCCCTACCAGATCCTCGTCTCCGAGGTGATGCTGCAGCAGACTCAGGTCGATCGTGTCCTGCCGTACTACCGGGCGTTCCTTGATCGGTTCCCCACGGCGGCGGCGTTGGCGGCCGCGCCGACGGCGGACGTGATCAGAACCTGGTCCGGCCTTGGCTACAATCGGCGCGCGGTTAACCTGCAACGGACGGCCCGGTACGTGGTCGACGAGGAAGACGGCGTTTTCCCGCGAGATGTCGACGCGCTACGCAGGCTACCCGGCATCGGGCCCTACACCGCCGGCGCGATCGCCTGCTTCGCCTTCGAGCAAGATGTTGCGTTCATCGACACCAACATGCGCCGGGTGCTCCACCGGCTCTTTGTCGGCGTCGACGTGCCCGCCCCCCAAGTGCCCGACCGGACGGTGATCGCCATCGCGGAGCGCGCTCTTCCCCCTGGCCTCGGCTGGGACTGGAATCAGGGCTTGATAGAGTTCGGGGCGCTGCACTGCACCTCCCGTAAACCCGCCTGCGTGGTCTGCCCGCTGCAACCCGAGTGCCGCGCGTTTCCCGCTATTCAGGGCGTACTCGCGGCGGCCCGGGCCACGCCTCGCCCGCGTCGGGAGCCGGCGTTCGCAGGCTCGAACCGTTTCTATCGCGGGCGCATCATCGCCGCCCTGCGTGATCTCCCGGGCGGAGTCCAAAGCAGCGGCATCGATCTTCGCTCGCTTGGGCCACTGGTCCGTCCCGATTTTCGCGACGAGCATGTGCCGTGGCTCTCGTCGGTCATCGACGGCCTCGCCAGGGATGGACTGGCCCGCATTGCCGAGGAATGCCCCCCTTACGATGCCGGAACGGGCGAAGGCGGCGGCAGCGCTCGTGTGAAGGTTCGGCTCCCCTAGCGATGGGCAGGGCAGAAGACGCGATCGCGTCTGCAGCGGGCGCACCGATCGACACCGAGAAGGTGAGCGCGGTCCAAGCAGCCGTGCTTGCCTGGTTCGCCGAGAATCGCCGCGATCTTCCCTGGCGTCATACCCGCGACCCCTATCCGGTGCTCGTTTCCGAGGTGATGCTGCAGCAGATCCAGGTGGCGCGGGCGATCCCCTTCTACCTCGCCTTCCTCAACCGCTTCCCAACCGTCCGTGACCTCGCGGCTGCGCCCCTCGCCGACGCGATTCGGGTCTGGGCGGATCTCGGCCGCTACAAACGTGTCGTCAGCCTGCACCGAACCGCCCGGATCATCGTCGCCGAGCACGGCGGGGTCGTTCCGCGCGAGATCGCGACCCTCAGGCAGCTCCCCGGGATCGGACCCTACACCGCCGGGGCGATCGCCTGCTTTGCCTATGAGGAGCCGGTCGCCTTCGTCGACACGAACATGCGCCGGGTCCTCCAACGCCTATTCGTCGGGGTGACGGGCGATCGCTCCGCAGCCTCCGAGAAGCGGCTCCAGCATCTGGCGGAGGCCAGCGTCCCTCGCGACCGCGCCTGGGAGTGGAATCAGGGACTGATGGAGTTCGGGGCGCTCCATTGCACGGCGCGGCGACCCCGCTGCACCTCCTGCCCGGTGCAGGCGTACTGCGCGTCGTACCCGGAGATCGAGACCATACCGGCCGAGCAGCCCACGCGAACCGGCAACGTGCCTCCCTCCCGATACGAGGAATCGAACCGGTACCTCCGGGGACGCGTTCTGGCCCGTTTGCGGGAGCATCCGGCCGAGGCGGAGGAGGGTGG
>CADCWL010000073.1 GCA_902806405.1 uncultured Thermomicrobiales bacterium
GGTCCCGGGGTGACGGCCGCCAATGGCGAGGGGGAGGCGGCGGCGACACGCCACCTGCTCGCCCTCGGCCACCGTCGTTTGGGCTTCGTCGCCGGTCCCGCGTCCGTTGCCAGCAGCCGCGAGCGTCTCGACGGCTTCCAGGCCGCCCTGGCCGACGCCGGCCTGGCGGCGGACCCCGATCTGATTGTTCCCGGTCGTAACGACCACGACGGCGGCCTCGGCGCCGGCCGCGCGCTGCTGCGCCGCCCCGACCCCCCGACCGCGATCCTCGCCAACAACGACCTGACCGCGGTCGGCGTGCTGAGGGCGGCGCGGGAGGCCGGCCTGCGGGTGCCGGAGGATCTCTCCGTCGTCGGCTTCGACGACCTGCCGCCGGCGGCGCACGCCCACCCGCCGCTGACGACGGTGCGGCAGCCCCTGGCCGAGATGGGGCGGTGCGCTGCCGAGATGCTGATCGCCTGGGTGGAGGGGGCGCCGCCGGAGCCGCGCCGCGTCGTCCTGCCGACGACGCTGACCGTCCGCGAGTCGAGCGGGCCGCCCGCGGCCCGCCCCAACGGGCGGGGGGGAGCATGATGGTCACCGTGGGGACCCGGTCGCCGCCGAAGCGGGCCCGGGTCCGGCCGACGGCCCGGTCGCCGGACCGGGCCGCGCGACGGACGGCACGACCGACCACGACGACACGCAAGGAGGACAGGGTGAAGACGCACGACGACGAGCAGACGGAGCGACGCACGCTCCCGACCCCGATCTCCCGGCGTCGCTTCCTCGGCGCCACGGCGGGCGCGGCGGGCGCGCTCGGCCTGGCGGCGAGCGGCGTCACGGCGAGCGCGCCGCGGGTGGCCTCGCGCCGCCGCGCCCAAGGCGCCCAGCCTGAGATGTGGGGCTTTGACACGGCGCGGCTCGACTTCGCGAAAGCGGCGGCGGAGTTGCCGGCGTTCAAGGAGAAGCACCCCGACGTCACGATCAACTTCCGGGAGTTCGCTTTCGACGAGATGCACGACAAGCTGCTGGCGGCGCTGGCGAGCGGCAACGGCGCGCCGGACATCGCCGACGTCGAGATCGCCCGCTTTTCCTCGTTCCTCAAGGGCGATCGCGTCCCGTTCGTCGCGCTCAACGACCGGATCGGGGCCGAGATCGAGAACATCTACAGGCCGGCCGCGAGCGATCCCTGGACGTGGGAGGACCAGATCTACGGTCTCGGCAACGAGCTCAACGCCGTGGTCCTGAGCTACCGCACGGACGTGCTCGAAGGCCTGGGGATCGAGACGCCGTTCGAAACCTGGGACCAAATCATCGAGGCGGGCAAGAAGATCACCGCCGACGGCGAGACCAAGACGTTCGCCCTCCACGACATCGCGTTCGGCGACCTGTGGCAGATGGGCCAGCACGCGGGCACCTCGTTCTTCGACGCCGAGGGGGTCTTCCAGGGCGAGAACCCGCTGATGATCGAGGCGCTGCAGTTCCTGCAGGACCTCGTCTACACGCACGAGGTGGCGGGGATCGCCCCCGCGATCGCGACCGACGACTGGATGAGCCCGGCCTACTGGGCCGCCTTCCGGGCGAACAAGTTCACGATGCTGTGGGGTCCGCCGTGGCACCTCGGGCGGCTCGCGGTCGAACTGCCGGACCAGGCGGGCAAGTGGGCGGTCCAGAAGCTGCCGACCGGACTCGGCGAGAGCCGCGCCACGGCCAACTTCGGCGGCACCGGCCAGTGCATCACCGAACAGTCGGAGAACCCCGACATCGCCTTCGACCTGCTCGCGGCCGGCAACCTCAGCGTCGAGGGGAACCTCAACGACTTCCGGGCGCGCACGGTCTACCCGGCCTACATCCCGACCTACGAGCGGCCGGAGCTGCAGGAGCCGAGCCCGTACTTCGGCGGCGCCCAGGTCGGCCAGATCTACGCCTCGGTGGCGCCGGAGCTGCCGCCGTTCAACCAGTCGCCCGGCTTCACCGACGCGACCCTGGCGATGGAGCGGGTCGTGATCACGCCGGTGATGAACAACCGGGAGGAGCCGGCACCGGCGCTGAAGGAACTGGTCGATCAGGTGGCGGAGATGGGGAGCTAGAACGCTCGGCCGGCGAAAGCCGGCGATCCGACGCACCACGATGGACCGGGTGGGGCGGCGAGGCGCCGTCCCACCCGATCCTCGCCCACGATCGGCCCGGTGCAGGGTTGCATCCCGCGTCGCGCCGCGTACGATGCTCCTCGCGGCGGGCTAGGGCCGCAACGGACGGAGGTTGCCGCGCCACAGGGGTCGCGCAGCGGAGGTGCGTGGGATGGCGTTACAGGCACCGGAGATGGGGTCCGGGGTTGCACTCCCGGCGGCCGCCGCGGTGGCCCAACGGGCGCCGTCGGGCCGGCCGCCCGGCTCCCGGTTGATCACCCCGTATCTCTTCCTCCTGCCGTTTTTCGTCGTCTACGGCGTCTTCCTGCTCTACCCGGTGGTGGACGCGTTCCGCCTCAGCTTCTTCGAGCAGACCGGGATCTCGACCCCGGAGTTTGTCGGACTGGAGAACTACCGGGAGCTCTTCACCGACGAGCGCTACCTGAAGGCGCTGCTGAACACGACGCTCTACGCGCTCGCCAGCGTCTTCATCCTCAGCCCGCTGGCGCTGCTGGTCGCGCTCGCCGTTCGCTCCTTTATGGTGCCGTCGGCGAACATGCAGAGCTTCTACCGGGTCGCCTTCTTTCTGCCGAACATCACCTCCTTCGTCGTGATCGCGCTGATGTTCCTGCTCGTCTTCGACGTCGATTTCGGGCTGCTGAACGCGGCGCTCCAGGGGATCGGACTGCAGGGCTTCAACTGGCTGCGCTCGGAGCGCCTGGCGCTCCCCTCGATCGTGCTCGTCGCGATCTGGACGTTCCTCGGGATCAACAGCCTCTACTTCCTGGCCGGTCTCCAAAACATCCCGGACGAGCTGAACGAGGCGGCGGCGCTCGACGGCGCCGGTCGCTCCCAGATCTTCTGGAGCGTGACGCTGCCGCTGCTGCGGCCGACGATCCTCTTCGTGCTGGTCCAGGCCACGATCTTCTCGTTCCAGATCTTCGAGATTCCGTTCCTGCTGACCCAGGGGGGGCCGTCCGACGCGTCGTTGACGCTGGCAATCTACCTCTACGAGGTCGGCTTCCGGCAGTTCGAGCAGGGGTACGCGGCGGCGATCGGCTACTCGCTCGCCTTGATCAGCATTGTGCTCGCCGGGCTGCAGCTGCTGCTCTTCCGCGCGTTCGGCGACGACTAGGGGCGGGCCGGCGAGCCGCCGTTGGGCGAGGAGGTGGGACGATGACGGTCGGGATCGGGCGGGGCGGTCGCTTGGCGCAGATCGTCGGGAACGCCGTGCTCTTGCTCGGCGTCTTCCTGACGGTGATGCCGTTCGTCTACATGGTCTGCGCCTCCTTCAAGCCGGGCAACGAGCTCTTCTCGTTCCCGGTCCGCATCCTGCCCGACAGCCTCTACTGGGGCAACTACCGGCTCCTCTTCGAGGAGACGAGTTTCGTCCGCTGGTTCGGCAACAGCGTCTTCGTCGCCCTGGCGCGGACGATCCTGGCGATCGCGCTCTCGCTGATGGCCGGGTACGCCTTCGCCAAGTTCGAGTTCCCCTTCAAGCGCCTCCTCTTCCTCCTGGTGCTGGGGACGTTGACGCTGCCGCTCTACGTGATCCTGGTGCCGCTCTTCGGGCTGATGACCGATTTGGGCTGGACGGACACCTACTGGGCGCTGATCCTGCCGTTCACGGCGCAGGCGATCGGCATCTTCCTGGCCCGCCAGCAGCTGCTCGGGATCCCGAACGAACTGCTGGAGGCGGCGCGGATCGACGGCGCCGGGGAGTGGGCGATCTTCACCCGGGTCGTCCTGCCGCTGGCGCAGCCGATCATCGCGGTGATGGGGATCCTGTTCTTCACCGCGTCCTGGAACGACTACCTCTGGCCGCTGATCATGATCACCAGCGACGACAAGTTCACGGTCAGCGTCGGGCTGCCGACGCTGGTCGGGCCGTACAGCCAGGAGTACGGCGCGGTGATGGCCGGCTCGTTCATGGGGACGCTGCCGATCGTGCTGATCTTTCTCCTCTTCCAGCGCCGCTTCATCGAGGGGATCATGGCGGGGGCGGTCAAGGGGTAGGGACTGGGGGCTGGGGTAGGGACGAGCGAACGGGGAAAGGGGAGGGACGTGGCGAAGTCGGCGTTGATCGTGGCCGGGGGGTGGGAGGGGCACGAGCCGCGGCAGTGCGCCGATCTCTTCGCCGGGGTACTGCGGGGGGACGGGTACGAGGTGGCGGTCGAGGAGACGCTCGACGTCTACCTCGACGCCGGGCGGATGGGTGGGCTGGATCTGGTCGTCCCGATCTGGACGATGGGGACGATCACGCCGGAGCAGGAGGCGGGGCTGCTCGGGGCGGTCAAGGGAGGTGTCGGGGTTGCCGGCTGGCACGGTGGGATGGGGGACGCGTTCCGGGCCAATCCGGAATACCAGTTCATGGTAGGCGGGCAGTGGGTCGCCCACCCGGGGAACATCATCGACTACACCGTCCAGATCACGGCTCCGGACGACCCGATCACGGCCGGGCTGAGCGACTTCGCGATGCACTCGGAGCAGTACTACCTGCACGTCGACCCGTCGAACGAGGTCCTGGCGACGACGACCTTCGGCGGGGAGCACGCGTCGTGGATCACGGGGACGGTGATGCCGGTCGCATGGAAGCGGCGGTGGGGGGCGGGGCGCGTCTTCTACTGCGCGCTCGGCCACGTCGCCGCCGACTTCGAGGTGCCGGAGGCACGGGAGATCGTGCGTCGGGGGATGCGCTGGGCGACGCGCTGAGGGGAGGGCGGACGGCCGTCGAGGCAACGCCCCTCTGCCATCCCGGAGCACGCGGGATCTCTCCCGTGCCGCATCGCGGCGGAGAGATCCCGCGTGCTCCGGGATGACCGGTGATGGGGCGACGGCTCCCCGACGGGTGGGTCTGGGAACGAGTCGGTCTCGGGAGAACATCAACGACGCGGAACGGAGGGGCCGAGCGTGGCAGCGGAACGGGTCGGCATCGGACTGGTCGGGTGCGGCTTCATCAGCGAGATCTACCTGAAGAACCTCGCCACCTACGATGGGGTCGAGGTCGTCGCCTGCGCCGACGCGATGCCGGAGCGGGCGCGGGCGCGGGCCGAGCAGTTTGGGATCGCGAAGGCGGTCCCGGTGCCGGAGTTGCTGGCCGACCCGGCGGTCGATCTGGTGCTGAACCTGACGATCCCGGTCGCCCACGCAGAGGTGGCGCTGGCGGCGGTGGCGGCGGGCAAGTCGGTCTACGGGGAGAAGCCGCTGACGATCGCGCGCGAGGACGGCCGACGGTTGCTGGACGAGGCGGGGGCGCGGGGCGTCCGGGTCGGGTCGGCGCCGGACACGTTCCTCGGGGCCGGGCTCCAGACCTGCCGCGCACTGCTCGACGGGGGGGCAATCGGTGAGCCGGTGGCGGCGACGGCATTCATGCTCGGCCACGGCCCGGAAGGATGGCACCCGGACCCCGCCTTCTACTACCAGGTCGGCGGCGGCCCCCTCTTCGACATGGGGCCGTACTACCTGACGGCGCTGGTCTCGATGCTCGGCCCGGTCCGCCGCGTCACCGGCTCGGCGCGGGCGTCGTTCCCGGAGCGGACGATCGGCAGCCAGCCCAAGGCCGGGGAGAAGATCCCGGTCGAGGTCGCCACCCACGTCGCGGCGGTGCTCGACTTCGCGGGGGGCACGGTCGCCACCCTCGTCACCTCCTTCGACGTCTGGGCGAGCGAGGCGCCGAAGCTGGAGCTGTACGGGGCGGCCGGCTCCATGAGCCTGCCCGACCCGAACACCTTCGGCGGGCCGGTCCGCCTCCGGAGTGCCGGCGAGGAGGGATGGACCGATGTCCCAGTGACCCGCCCCTACGCCGCGAACAGCCGCGGCGTCGGCCCGGCCGACATGGCGATCGCGCTCCGCGCCGGCCGCCCCCACCGCGCCTCCGGCGAGCTCGCCTTCCACGTCCTCGACGTGATGCACGCCATCGAGGAGGCCTCGGCCTCGGGCCGGCACGTCGAGATCACCAGCACCTGCGAGCGGCCGGCGCCGCTGCCGGCCGGGCTGGCCGAGGGGGAGCTGGACCGGTAACGCCGTCGGACGACGTCAGGGGCCCGCGACGATGCCGCGGATGCGGTGGCTGGTGTGGCCACGAAGTCGAGGGGCGCCACCGCCAGCTTCGCTATCCCGATTGGATCGGCGAGGGTGCGGTGCCGGTCCATGGTCAGCGGACCCTCGGTCCCTGGGTCTTGAAAAAGGTACTCACCCGGGCCACGATGGCCGTCCACGGGTTGCGCGACCTGTTGTAAGGGGGTCTCGCCGATGCGCCTCACCGTCCTGCTCCTTTCCGGCGACGACCCCGGCGCGTGCATTGCCTTCGTTCCGGGGCCGGACGTGGTGACCCAGGGGGAGGGCATCGAGGGGGCACTGACCGCTGCCTGCGAGACCCCCGTCCTTGCCACCAAGGAGATGATGGAGCGGGGGGAAGAGGCTCTGACCGAGCCGAAAGGCGCCATCGTCGGCGCGATCGACGTGGATACCTCCGTGCCCGTCGGAACGAGCGCGTGACCGACGGCGCCCTCCCGCTCGACCTCGGCGGCGGCCTCGTGCTGCGCTCGGCGACGCCGGACGACGCGGAGAAGCTGGCGACCTTCAACGCGGCGGTCCACGCCGACGCGCCGGGGGAGCGGGACGAAGGGATCGCGGTCTGGACGCGGGATCTGCTGCGGCGCCCCCACCCGACCTTCCGGCCGGAGCTCTTCACGCTGGTCGAAGAGGCGGCAACCGGGCGGATCGCCTCCTCGCTGAACCTGATCCCGCAGACGTGGGCGTACGACGGGGTCGCGTTCGGGGTCGGCCGGATCGAACTGGTCGGCACCGACCCCGATTTTCGGCGGCGGGGGCTGGTCCGGCGGCAGATGGAGGTCGCGCACCGCTGGAGCGCGGAGCGCGGGGACTTGCTGCAGGGCATCACCGGCATCCCCTGGTACTACCGCCAGTTCGGCTACGAGATGGGGCTGGAGCTGGACGGTCACCGCCGCGTCGCCGCCGTGGACGTGCCGGACCTCGCCGCGGGCCGAGACGAGCCGTACGGGCTGCGGCCGGCGACCGCGGAGGACGTGCCGTTCATGGCCGCCGCGGACGCGCACGGCCGGGCGCGCTCCCTCGTCTCCTGCGTCCGCGACGGACCGCTCTGGCGCTACGAGCTCGACGGCAGGAGCGGCGGGAACGCGGTCCGCCGCGCCCTCGCCGTGATCGAAGGCAGCGCGGGTGGCGACGGGCCGGCGCGCCCCGTCGCCTTCGTCGCCCACGCGCCGGCGCTCTACCGGGGGGCGCTCCTGGTGTCGGCCTGCGAAGCGGTCCCGGGTGCCTCGTGGCTGGCGATCGCGCCGGGGCTGCTCCGGGCGCTGCGGGGGCTGGGGGAGGGCTACGCCGCGGCGGGCGCCGTCGTCGCCGGCGCGTCCCGGTTCGAGCGGATCGTGCTCGACCTCGGAAGCGACCACCCGCTCTACCGCGCCCTGCCCGATCGGGCGCGCGAGGGGAGCCCGCCCTACGCCTGGTACGTCCGGGTGCCGGACCTGCCGGCGTTTCTCCGCCGCGTCACGCCGACCTTGGAGGCGCGCCTGGCGGCCTCCCCGGCGGCGGGGCACACCGGCGAGCTGAAGCTCAACTTCTACCGGGACGGCGTCGTCCTCTCCTTCGCCGACGGCCGGCTGACCGACGTCGCCGTCTGGCCGGAGCCGGAGCGGGCGGAGGCGGGGGGCTCGTTTCCGCCGCTGACCTTCCTCCACCTGCTGCTCGGCCACCGCTCGCTGGCCGAGCTGGAGCACGCCTTCGCCGACTGCCACGCCCGGGGCGAGGCGGCGCGGGTGCTGCTGGACGGGCTCTTCCCAAAACGGCCGTCCTTCGTCTGGCCGGTGTCGTAAAGCCCTCCCCCCAGCTCCCGCTCCTCCGGGAGAGTGGGGAGCACGCGCCGTACCGTTGCCCGGGTCCGCCCGGGCGCGCGTTTCGCGGCCGTCGGGGCGGCGCTCGTGCCCGCCACCGGGGGGTCGCGGCGGGGTTTCCGGTCCCGCGCGCCGGGAAACCGGAGCCGCACGAATCCGCTGTAAAGGGCGGTCTCAGCGCGCGCGGCGGTGTCCCCCGAAGCGGCCCGGGTCGAACGGGAGGATCACGTCCGGGGCGCGGCCGGTGGTGAGGAGGGCGGCGATCGCCTCGCCAGTGGCCGGGGCGAGGGTGACGCCGAGCATCGCGTGGCCACCCGCGACGGCGAGGTTGCCGAAGCCGGGGGCGAGGCCGATCACCGGCAGGCCATCCGGCGTCATCGGGCGGAAGCCGACCCAGACCGTCGCCCGGCTGGGGTCGGTCGGCCAACCGCGGACGGAGGCGGCGCCCGCGGCGGCGATCGCGGCAGCGCGGCGCGGCGCGATCCGTCCGTTCAAACCGGCCAGCTCCATCGTTCCCGCCAAGCGCACCAAACCGGCGAGCGGCGTGACCGCGACCCGCGCCTCGTGCAGGTAGAGGGGGGCGCGGATCGGGTCGGGGAGCGCCGGCGGCGGGGCATAATCGAGGCCGTACCCCTTCCCCGCCTCGATCGGGACGCGGACGCCGGCGAGTCGCATCACCGCCGGCGTCCAGGCCCCGGCGCAGACGACGACCGCCTCCGCGGCGACCCGGCCGGCGGTGGTGGCGAGCGCCGAGACGCGGCCATCCCGGTGCTCGATCCCGGTGACCGCCACCCCCGTCCGAAGGTCGACGCCGCCTCGGCGGAGCCGGGCTTCGAGACCCGTCACCAGGGAGTCCGGGCGGACGTGCCGCTCCTGCGGGAAGCGGTAGCCGCCGACGACCGCTCTCGTGAGCGCCGGCTCCAGCTCCCGCATCGCCTGGGCGTCGAGCAGCGGCGCGTCGTAGCCGAACGGACGGAGGGGGGCCAGGGCGGCGTGGTCGCGCGCCAGCTCGTGGCGGGAGTGGTAGACGAAGGCGAGACCGTCGCGGTGCTCCTCGAAGGCGACCCCGTCGGCGCGGAGGGCGTCGAAGAGGGACATCGTCCGCCGGTTCAGCGCAGCCGTCGCCTCCAGTCCGGCGAGGTGGTCACGGGCGTTGCAGCGCCGCCAGAAGGCGACGAGCCAGCGGAGGAAGCCGGGGTTGGCACGGGGCCTGACGTAGAGCGGGCTGTCCGGCCGCAGCATCCAGCGGGCCGACACCCGCGCCAGCCCGGGCGCCGGCACCGGCCCGGAGAGGGAGGGCACGATCCAGCCGGCGTTGCCGTGGGAGGCGGCGGCGCGGGCGGGCCCGGCATCGACCACCGTCACCGCGCATCCCCGCCGGTGCAGCGCGTGCGCCACGCAGAGCCCGATCACCCCGCCCCCGACGACGACGATCGGTTCCATCCCTTCCCTCCCCCCCGCTCGCCGCGAACGATCCGCCTCTCTACGGGAACCGAATCCCGGTGGCGGGTGCCGTCCCCCCTAGCGGAACTCGAGACGTCCACGGCCCCGGCTCGGTCCGCTCCTCCGCCCGCAAGCGGCCAGTCAATGGCGGGGAGGCACGTTGCCACCGCAGCGCCGGGACGGTCAGGCGCAGATCGGCGGCGGGCGGGACGGCGGGGGCCAAGGCGTAGGCGAAGCGCCAGGAGTCGCCACCGCCATGCAGGTGCCGTGATCGTCGACGGCGACGACCCGCTCGTCGACCCAGGATGCCTCGCTCCCCATCGGCTCCTCGTTCCGGAGCACGTTGCCGCGGACGAGGAGGCCGTCCCCGTAGCGTACCAACGACAGGAGCGGGAGGGTGGCCGCTCCCGCCTCTTGGCTCCGGCCGGTCGGGACGACGCCGAGGAGATCGCGCCGGGCCGGAAGGGGACTCGGCGGGTCCGCCCCGTCCTCGCGCTCGCGCTCCTTCCGCCTGCCGAGCGGCGAGTGGCCGAACCAGCCGCGGCGGCGCCCGCCGACCGTGATCCGCCGGGTCGCCCGCTAGGGCGGCATCAGCCGGAGTGCGGGCGAAAGACCGACGGCGGCAAAGAAGGCGGTCGCCGGGGCGACGAGGGGCCGAACCCGCCGCGCGACCGCCGATTGGGCCAGGACGCTTGCGAGGACCGCGGCGCGACCGGGAAGGGAGCCGGGAGGGTCGGGACAACGCTCCACCAGCGACTCTTCACCGAATGGACAACCACCGTGGCCGGCAGGGTCCACACCGGCGGAGGCAAGGTCGTCCGCGGGGATCGGGAGCCGATAGAGGATGGACGCGCGATGGATCTCGTCGACCAGGAAGTTATCGACCGAATGCCCGTCATGGGAACGCGCGAAAGCGTCCACGGCCGCGACGGTGCCGGCAAGATTCAGCGCCTCGCGCCGCATAGTGGGCGTGGGCGGGCGAGAGCAGGTTCGACCGGATCAGCGGTTTCTTCCCCGGCTTCGGCGCCAGATCGACCGGCCGACCGACCGGTACCGCCAACTCCTCTTCACGCCGCCCGACATCGGGCATGCCGTCCGCTCCGGCGGTTGCTCGGGTCGGGCGGGAGCACGGACCGGCACCGGCTAGAGCGGGATGCCGCAGCCGGCGACGCCGCCGAAGTAGCCGTCCGTGAAGGCGTTGGCGCGGTCGGCGCCGCTGCCGTGGGCGGGGGCATCGACGGGCAGCCAGTTCGGGTCGCCGGCGAGGGCGGAGAGGCGGATCGCCTGGCTCAAGGCCCCGGAGTCGAGGAGGCCGCGGGCGCCGGCGTCGGCGGCGTAGGCGCCGGAGAGGCAGTCGGCCTGGAGCTCGCTGGCGCCGTCGACGGTGTAGGGGATGCCGAGCAGGAGCTGGACGTGGTGGCCCCACTCGTGGGCCAGGATCGTGGTCCAGGCAAAGCCGTCGCCGGCGGCCTGGAGTTGCGCGTACCAGGGGCCGGAGGCGTAGATGGTGCCGTCCAGGCCGCAGTAGGCGGCCGGCCCCCAGGCGGGGTCGATCCAGCCGCAGCCGGCCTGGATCGGCGCGTCGAGGGCGACGACGCCGGGGGAGGCGTACGGGACGCCGCCGGCGGCGAAGACGCCGGCCCAGAACGCGTCGACGTCGGCGACGACCGGGTCGGCGAGGGCGTAGCCCGCGACCGAGGCCTCCGCCAGGTCCGGCGCCGCCTCCTGGGCCGAGAGCGACGCCGGGGCGGCGAGGGACAGGACGAGGGCGAAGCAGAAGATCCCAAGCCGGGGCATCGTGTGTCTCCGGTGCGGTTGGCGGACGGCAGACGAAAGGTGGCGGTCGACGGAACGCCACGCGGCGAGGTCCGCGCCGAGCCGGAGGGCGGCGGGCGGGGCCCGATCCCGGCGGGAGCGTGGGGTCCATTCTAGCCCGTCGTCGGTGCGCCGACGCGGCGCGTGCCCGCCGCGCGCGGACGGCCGATCCCCCGCGGACGGCCCGAATGGAGGGTCGCGAACAGCGGGTGCGCAACCGGGGGCCGCAGTCCGCGACCCGGACTGGACGTCCCGCTAAACGGCGTCGCGGTCGAAGGTGTCTTGGCGCTCGCCGAGCCGCCGCTCGAGCCGCTCGACACGCGCCTCCAGCTCGGCGATGCGGACGCGGAGGGGGGCGGTCTCCTGCTCGACGAGGGTGTCGACCCCTTGCCGGACCCCCGACTTGACGCGGCTGGCGGCCTGCTTGAGGGCCTCCTGGGCGAGGCGATTGTTCATCGGCGGGGGTGCTCCTTGCTCGTCGACGGCGATGGGGTCCGGTCTCCCCGGGGCCGCGGCCGCGGCGTGGACAATCGCCTGCGTCGACCGGGCCGGCGGACGCTAGCGACCGATTGCCGGCCCCGGTTCCTCGTCGGATAACGGCCGGCCGCTCCCCAATGCCCCGGGTGGCGGCTCGCCGGGGAGCGGCGCGGGCCGCGAATCTTGGTCCCTACCAATGGTACACAGAATCGGTCCTCCCGCGTCCGCGGCGGGGGGCGTGGTCATCAGCAGGAACGCCGTCTCCTTGCCCCGCACCGGGCTCGTGAAGCGCGGGCCGGGGCGGAATCCGGCACGCTCGTAGGCGCGGACGGCGCGGAGGTTCCAGGCGGCAACGCTGAGGCGGAACCGAGCGGGCGGGGGGGCGACACGGCCACGGACGTACGCCAAACCGGCGGCGACGAAGCCCGCGCCCAAGCCGCGGCCGACGAGATCCGGTCGCAGGCCGAGCCCGACGTCGAGAGCGCCCGGCGGGTAGAGGCCCGCGCGCTCGCCGCCGGGCACCCGCGCCCCCGCGCCGAAGACGAAGAAGCCGGCCAGGGCGCCCCACCCGTCCTCGGCGGCGGCGTAGGCGGGAAGCTCGGCCAGGATCGCGGGGAGGTCCTCCGCCGCCGGGTCGTAGAAGGCGTACGGACCGTCGTAGCGCCAACCGACCAGCGCCCGGGCGTCGTCTTCGGTGAAGGGACGGAGGAGAAAGGGGGCCGCCCCGCTCGCGCCGTCGCTCACCCCAGTGCCCGCGCGACCATCGCCAGCGCCAGGCCGGCGCGGAGGGTCCAGGCCACGGTCCGCAGCCAGTTGGAGGCGACCAGGGCGCGGGCGACCGCCGGGTCGAAGCCGCCCCCGAGCAGCCGGTGACGCGGCACCTGGAGCAGCGCGGTCGAGAGCCAGATCACCCCCAGCAGCGCCAGCCCAACCCAGACCCAGCCGATCGGCACCGCCGCCGGCCGCCGCACGAGGAGCAGGAGCGCGGTCCCCCCCTCGACCACCATCGGCGGGCCGACGACCCACCCCGTCCGTCGCACGTGGTCCGCCGCGTAGGCGACGAACCCGTCCTCCCCGACCGCCGCGAAGAGCGGGTAGTGGACGACCTGAACGAACCAGATCACGCCGAGCATGGTCAGCGTGGCGGCGAGATGGGCGAGCAGGAGGAGGTGGATGACGGACATGGAGCTATGATACGTAGCCGTGGGGCCAGGCTGCCGGGTGAGCTTTTCCGGACGTAGCCTGGGGAGCAGACGAGAGATTTCCGGACCGCCTGGCGTCCAGCCATTCTGGACGCAGCCGGCCCCCTACCGAGAGATCGCGGACGCCGCATCGACGTCGGAGGGGAACGCCGAAGGTGAGCTCCGGGCTATCGGGGCAACCTCGGTCGGGAGACGGCCCGTCTCCGGTGGGTCTGCGCCGTGCCTCGGCGGGCGCACGTGGACCCACCGTCGGAGCCGCACACCGTGACGCCCGCGCAGCCGTTGGCACCGGTGCACGCCTCCCCGAGACCGAAGCCTTCGTCGACCATGCCGTCGCGGTCGTCGTCGAAGCCGTTGCAGACCTCGGCCGATGGGGTCTCGGCACGCATTCCTGCACCTCACCGTCGACGCGCGCGTTGACCGTCCGCTGGCAGGCCCCCACGTCGCAGCGGATGGCCGGGCCGGTGCTGGATGGTACGAAGACGCAGCCGCGGTCGTCCCGGTCCGGGTCGGTCGGGGCGCACCGCCCGCTGCGGCAGGGGTTGGTGCTGGGGCGGCTCTCCTGGGGGAGGGTGTGGACGCCGGTCCCGGTGGACTCGTCGCAGGTACCGACGGTGCAGGCGACGCCGTCGTCGCAGCCGGCCGGACAAGGGCCGGCGGGTCGGTCGTGGGGGACCGTCGCCGGCCGCCTCTCGGGCGGCTCGCCCCCCGCCGCACGGAGAGCCGCCGGCCCGAGCGGACCGGCGGCTCTGCTTCGTTTCCGATTGGGAAGGCGGAGGGCGGGGTCGTCCTAGGCCGCCCTCCGCCGGCGCGCCGTCAGCGCCGCCAGGCCGAGCAGCGGCCAGACGACCCCGAGCAACGCCGCCGTTCCGGGAACGCCGGCGGCGACCGGTCGGGTCGGGCCGACTACGGCGGGCGCGGCGGCGGGGGAAGCACCCGGCCACGCCCCGGGGCCGGCGCCGGTGTTCGGCGGGCGCTTGGTGCCGAGGCAGTTGAAGGCGAAGACGCTGGCGCGCTCGCCGGCGCGGACGACGACGTCGCCGCGGGCGTTCACGCTGTCCGACTCGGCGTGGCACCAGGCCGCGCCGACCTCCTCCAGGCGGTAGGTGCCCGGTTCCAGACCGTCGAAGCGGAGGAGGCCATCACCGTCGGTGACGCCGTCCGTCACCGGGATGTCGTCCCCGCCGTCGAGGAGCGCCAGGGAGAAGGGGACGCCGGCGCCCTGCGGCGCGCACTCGTCGTACCAGTCGAAGCCGGCCGGGGGGGCGGTGACGGGGCAGCCGTACTTCTGGACCAGGATCGCGCCGGTCGTCGCCGGCAGGTCGTCCGGGACGGTGAAGAAGGCGCAGGTTTGACGCTCGCCCGCGGCGAGGCGGAGGGCGATGGTGGCGCCGACCCGCCGCCGGTCCGGCGCGTCCGGGTCACGGCCGCAGAAGGCGAAGACGGTCTGGGCCGCGGTCGCCGGCACCTGCTGCCGGAGGACGTAGTCGCCGGCCGGCAACTCCTCGAAACCCGTCTCCCCCTGGAAGCCGCCATCGCCGGTGACGGCGCGGGCGGTGAGGGTGCCGGCGAGGCGGAAGGTGACGTTGTTGGCGAGGTTCTCCGGGGCGGCGCAGAGGTCGACGAAGTCTGCGTAGACCGTCCCCTGGAAGCCGGGGGCGCAGGTGTAGGCGGCGACGTCGATCGCGGCCGGTGCCGGCGCCGGCGGGGCGACAAAGTCGAGGACGACGACGGTCGTCAGCTGGCCGACGGAGATCGTTACCTCCTCGGTCGCCGCGACCGACCCGTCGGCGGCCAACTCCTGGAGGGTGTAGTCGCCGGCGAGGAGGGTCGTCTGGTAGCGGCCGTCGTCGCCGGTGGCGAGCTCGCCGGGACCGCCCTCGCCGCTCGCGGCGACGAGCACGAAGGCGGCGTCACCGGGGGCGCAGCCGGCGGTGCGGGCGAGGCGGCTACCGCCGGGGTCGGAGGAGTCGACGAACTCGGTCCCCTCGCCGCCGTCGCCGGCCGGGCAGAAGAACTTGACGACCTGGATCGATCCGGTGTCGGGCGGCGGCGGCGCCAGCGCGTTGACGACGTCGAGCGTCGTCGTCGCTCCGGGGTTGACGACGACGCCGGAGAGCGGATCGGCCGCCAGGTAACCTTCGGGCGCGGTCGTCTCGGTCACATCGTAGGTCCCCGGCGCGACCGCTTCGAACGTCAGCAGGCCGGCGGCGTCGGTGCAGAGCGGCCCCAGGCCGTCCGGCTCCAGGTCGAAGCAGGCATCGGCCAGGGGGTTGCCGTTGACGTCGGTCTTGCGGACCGTCAGCCGGCCCGGCCGGAGCCGGTTCTCGACCGCGACCTCCGTCGTCTCGTTGAGCGCGATCGTGACCGGGAGGTCGGCGATCGGCGCGTAGCCGGCCGCCGGGCGGCGGGTCTCGCGCAGCGCGTAGTCGCCGGCGCCGACCCCCTCGAAGGCGATCGTGCCGTCCTCGCTGCCGTCGTCGGCGTCGCAGCGCGGGCCGGCGACGATCGTCTCGCCGTCGAGGAGGGCGAAGCAGGCGCCGGACAGGGCTTGGTCGCCCTCGTCGACCTTGAAGACGAGCAGGTCGCCTGTCCGCGGCGGCGGCGGCAGGGCGACGTTGGCGAAGACGAGCTCGGCTTGGCGGTTCGGCGCCACGGTCAGCGTCTGGTCGGCCGCCGCGCGGTAGCCGGCCGGGGCACGGGTCTCGCTCGCGGTGTAGTCGGCGGCGGCAACGCCCGGGAGAAGGATGGTGCCCGGTGTCGGGTCGGCGTCGTTGGCGTCGTCGTCGCAGAGGGCGTAGCCGTCTCCCCCGTCGGCGGCGGCGTCCGCGACCGCCAGGGCGAAGCAGGCGCCGCCGAGGGGCGTGCCCGCCTCGTCGACCTTGGCGATCAGGACCGTTCCCGGCCGCGCGGCGTTGACGACCTCTTCCGCCTGGTCCGCGCCGGCGACGATCTGGAGGGCCCGGTCGTCGGCCGGGGCGTAGTCGGGGGAGGGGGCCTGCGTCTGTTGGAGGACGTAGGCGCCGCCGGCAAGATCGGCGAAGGCGGTTTGGCCGTCGACGGCCCCGTCCGCGGCGTCGCAGACGGGACCCAGGGCGCCCGTTCCCCGGAGCAGGGCATAGCAGGCGCCGAGCAGCGCGTCGCCGGCGCCGTCGGTCGTCGTCACGGTCAGCGTCCCGGTCGGCGGCAGCGGCTCGTTCGGAACGGCGAGGCGGGCGACGCGGCCGGCCCGGACCGTCACCGGCTGGTCGGCGGCCACTGCGTAGCCGGGCGGGGCCGCGGTCTCGGAGAGGGTGTAGTCCCCGGCCGGGACCGCGTCGAAGCGGACCTGGCCGCGGTTGCCGTCGCCGTCGCCGCCGCGGCCGTCGCAGACCTCTTCGACCGTCTCGCCGACGGCGTCGAGGAGGGCGAAGCAGGCTCCGGCGAGGGCGCGGTCCGCCTCGTCGCGCTTGCCCACCACCAGATCGCCGGTCGTGGCCGGCTGGGCGACGACGACGACCGTGACCGCGATCGGCGCCCGGTCGCGGCGGACCGTCACCGTCCGCCGCTCCGCCCCGCCGACGCTCTGGGCGGAGGAGACGACCTCGCTCGATGGCTCCTCACCTTCGGCCAGGCCGTCGACCGCGTCGACGGCCGAGACGGCGACGGCCTCGTAGACCCCCTCGGCCAACCCCTCGACGACGAGGGCGCCGGGGGCGGGGTCGGCGTCCTCCGGGCCGTTGTCGCAGAAGGTGCCGACCGTCTCGCCGCCGGCCTCGAGCCGGAAGCACTGCCCCGGAACCGGCGCGCCGTCGGCGTCCTGCGCCTGGAGGAGGAGGCCACCGGTCCCCGGCGCGGCCGGCTCGGAGAGGAGCTCGACGGTCGTCTCCTCGCCGGCGGCGACCTCGACCTCCCGCTCCGGGGCGGCGGCGAAGCCGGCGGCCGGCGCCGTCTGGGTGACCGCGTAGGTTCCGACCGCGATCCCGTCGAAGGAGACCTCGCCCGGGTCGGGATCGGCGTCGTCGGCCCCGTTGTCGCAGATCTCGAACTCCTCCGGCCCGGCGGCGGCGAAGCAGCCGCCGGCGAGGACGCCCCCGTCCGGATCGAGGTTGACGACGGTCAGCGTCCCGGCCGCCGGCGCGTCGGCGACGACCTCGACGGCGACCGCCGTCACCTCGTCCGCGGCGACCCGGACCGCGACGTCGGCCGCGGCGACCGCGTCCTCCGTGGCGCGGGTCTGGCTCAGGGTATAGGCGCCCGGCGCGAGCTCATCGATGCGGACCACGCCGGCGGCGGGGTTCGCGTCCCCCGCCGCGTCGTCGCAGACCGGGGCGACCTCCGCCGCTCCGGAGAGACCGAAGCAGGCTCCCGGTTGCGTCCCGACCGTCTCCCCGGCCGCGTCGACGAGGGTGACCTCGACGCCCCCGGTCCGCTCGATGGCGGCGGCGGCGAACGCCACCTCGGCCGTCTCGCCGAGCGCTACCGTCGCATCCTGGTTCTCCTCGACCGGCGCGACGCCGTCCGGCGCCTCCGTCTCGGCCACGGCGTAGTCGCCCGGCTCCAGCCCCGCAAGGAGAACGACGCCGGGGTCCGGGTCGGCGTCGCCCTCGCCGTTGTCGCAGACGGCCGCGTTCTGGGGGCCGGTGACTTCGTAGCAGCCGTTCGCCGCCGGGTCGCCGGCGGCATCGGCGGCGGTGATCCGGACGGAACCGAGCGCCGGGCCGTTGACGAAGGTCAGCGCCTCGTCGCCGCCCGGCTCGATGGTGACGGCCTGCTCCGCGTCCGCGGGCGGGCCGGCGTCGGTCGGCGGCCGCTGTTGGGCGATCGTCTTGCGGCCGGGGATCAGGTCGGTCAGCTCGACGTCGCCGTCGCCGTCGTCGTCGCAGTAGGGGCCGAAGACCCCGTTCGGGTTGGTCAGCGTGTAGCAGGCGAAGCCGAGCGGCTCGCCCGCCTCGTCCTCGGTCGAGATCGTGAGCCGGCCCGGCGCGTCGTCGGCCGGCGCGTCCGGCTGCAGCGCCACCGCCGCCTCGGCGGTCTCGCCCGCGGCGACGGCGACCTCGATCGGGCGCGGGGCGGCGAAGCCGTCCGGCGCGTCGACGACCGAGAGCGCGTAGTCCCCGACCAGGACGTCCTCGATCAGGATGCGGCCGCCGAGGGGGTCGGCGTCGGTCGGGTCGGCATCGGTCGGCGCGTCCTGGGCGGCCGCGAAGCGCCAGCCGGCCGCCGCGGCCACCCCCGCGTCGCAGACGGGGCCGATCGTTGCCTCCTCGCCGGCGAGTTCGACGCAGGCGCCGGCGAGCGGGTCGCCGTCCGCTTCCAGCGTGACCCGCACCGCGCCGGTCGCCGCCCCCGGCGTCTCGCGCGGCGCGGCATCGGGGGCGAAGGCGACGGTCGTCGCTTCGCCGGGGTCGACGGTCGCGGTCCGCTCCGCGTCGGCCGGCGGCGGGGCGCCCTCCGGCGCGGTCGTCTGGACGACCGTCTGAGCGCCGGGGCTGACGCCGGTGACGATGACGTCGCCGTTGGCGTTCTCGTCGCAGAAGGGGCCGAAGGTCTGGCCGCCGTTGGCGACCGTGTAGCAGGCGCCGGGCAGCGGCTGGCCGGCTGCGTCCTCGGCGAGGAGGATCAGGGTGCCCGACTCGTCCGCGGCCACCGTCGGGGTGGTCGCTGCCGGGGCGAGCGCGACCTCGACCCGGGTCGTCTCGCCGGCGGCGACGGCGATCTCCTGCTCGTCGACCGGCGCCACCTCGGCCGGCGCGTCGACCCGCAGGCGGTAGTCGCCGGGCGCCACGTCGGCGAGCGCGACGCGGCCGTCCGCCCCGTCGCCGTCGGCGCGCTCGCCGTCGCAGACGGGGCCGACCGTGTCCTCGTCCACCGCGGCGAGGGCGACGCAGAGGCCGCCGGCCTCGACGCCGTCCTGCGGGCGGGCGACGACCACGACGCGGCCAGCCGCGGTCGATCGGATCGCCGTGGCCTCCGCGTTATCGGCGGTCGGCTCCTCTGTTGACTCGGGCGACGGCACGTCCTGGGCGGCGAAGCGCACGCGCGCGGTCTCGCCAGCGACGACGGCGACCGGCTCCGGCGCGAGCGCCGGCTCGGCGCCGGCGGGGGCCTGGGACTCGAAGAGGTCGTAGTCGCCGGGCGGCACGCCCTCGATCAGGACCCGACCGGGGTCGGCGTCGGCGTCGGCGGGTCCGCCATCGCAGACCGGGTCGAGGGGTGCCCCGGCGAGGCCGTAGCAGCCTCCCACCGCCGGCTCCCCGGCCGCGTCTGCGACGGCGACCGCGACCGCGCCGGTCGCGGCGTCGGCCTCCGGGGTCTCGGTGGCGGTGGCATCCGGGTCAGCGTCGGTCCGCGGGTTGACGACCGTCAGCTCCTCGGTGCCGCCGGCGGGGACGGTAACCGTCTCCTCCCCGGCGGGCTCGTGGCCGGGCGCGGTCCGGAGCTGACGGACGAGGTAGGTGCCGGGGGCGATGTCGGGGAGGTTGAGGCGCCCGTCGTTCCCCTGGTCGCAGACGTCGTCGAAGTCGGCGTTCTCGCCGTCGAGGGCGAAGCAGGTCTCCCCGACCGGGGTCTCCTCGTCGTCGACGACGAGGATCACCAGCGTCCCGGGCCGGTCGTCGTCCGCGACGGTGGTCGCGGTCGCGGTCGCGGCCTCGTCGGGGTCCCCGTCCGCGGTTTCCTCCCTCGCCGCGGCGGTTGCCTCCTCGGTGGCGATGGCGGAGACGTCACCGCGCCCGCCGTCGACCGGTGCGAGGGGGACGCGGAGCCGCGCCCCGTCCGCCCCGACCTCGATCGGGGAGTCGGGCGCCGCCTGGTAGCCGTCGGGCGTGGCCGTCTGGGCCAGGGTGTAGGCGCCGACCGGAACGTCGTCGAAGAGGACGTCTCCGTCCGCGTCGTCATCGCACCGCTCGACGCCGAGCTCGACCAGGACAAAGCAGGCGCCGGGCAACGCCTCCCCTTCCTCGTCGGTCGGTCGGAGCACGACGCGGCCGGCCGCCGTCGGGTCCGCGGTCGTGGCCTCCTCGGCGTCGCCGCCCGAGGTCTCGTCGGCGGCCGACGTCTCCTCCGGCCCGATTGTCTCGGGGTCCTCGTCCGCTTGGCCGTCAGCTGGGTCCACCTCGCCGCCGGCGACCGCCTCGGCCGCGTAGCCGCCCGGGCCGAGGTCGAGCCGTTGCCGCGCGGCCGGCTCCTGGCCGTCGGGCGTCAGGGACTCGTCCAACTCGTAGGTGTCCGGGGCGAGGCCGTTCGGGACGCGGAGGGAGGTTTGGCCGTCGGCGGCGCCGTCGTCGCCGTCGCAACCCTGGCCGACGAGGGCGCCGTCGCGCGTCCGGACGGCGAAGCACGCGCCCGCCTGGGGCACCCCCGCGGCGTCCGTCTTGGCGACGTCGAGGCGGGTGTCGGCGACCGTGTCCGTGACGGTGACGGCGCCCTGGGCGTCGACCGCGACGTAGACGCGGCTCGGGGCATCGAGGGCGATCGTGTCCTGGCCGACCGGCACGTCGTCGAAGAGGATCTGGAAGCCGTAGCTCCCCGGCTGGGCGTCGAAGTAGGCCTCGTAGCCCGCCCCGGTCGGCGCCAGGTCGACGCGGTCGCCAAGATCGGTGACGAGGCTCGCCCGCTGCTCGACCGGCTCCCCGGTGATCGCGCCGGTGCGCGGGTCGTAGGCGAAGTAGGCCCCGGCCGCGTCGGCCGGCACGCTCAGCGCTAGGTCGCCCCCATCCGGGTCGCCCCCGGCCCCGAGCGAGCGCTGGGCGTCGCTGGCGGAGCTGATCCGGAACGCGTACTCCCCGGGCGGGATCGGCAGGGTGCCGGTCCAGATCCCATCGCCGCCGTCGGCCAGCGCCGTCAGGGAACACGAGGCATCGTAGTCCTGCGGGCAGCCGAGCGCGGCCTGGAAGGAGCCGACGACGGCGACCCGCGACGGGGCCGGCAGGGGCGGCGGATCGCCGCGCTGGGCCGCGAGTGCGACCGGCACCGCGGGGGCGAGGGGCGCGAGCGGCGCGAGGATGCCGAGCAGCAGCCCCAGCGCGGCGAGCGCGCGAAAGCGGACGGGGTCCCCGGACCGCGACCGACGGACGGGCACGCGCATGGGTTGTTCTCCCGGGGGACGACGGTCCGATCGACGGCATCGGCGAAGCGGCGGCGCTGCCGTGCTGCCCCGGGCACGCTGACCCGCGAGCAGGCGGGTCCGTACCGTAGCACGGCGGCTTTCGGCCCGAACGGCCGAACCCGAGCGGGCGTTCGGCGGCGGCCGCATCTCCCTATACGCGCGATGGCGGCGAAGCGTTCCGTGCCGGAGGGGCGTGTGCCGGCGGCCGGGGCGAACCCGGCGGTCGGGCTCCGTCTCGCGCGCGCAGGATCGCCAGGTTCCGTCGGATCACCCCCGTGAGGTGCTCCGGATAGGCGCCGCGCGGATGGTCAAGACTCTGCGCCAACGCCTGGACGCCGATCAGGACTGCCCAGAGGTGGAGCCGCCGCTCCTCCTCCGCCGAGCGGGGGACGACGTCCCGGTAGCCTTCCAGAAGGAACGGGAGCACCGGCCGCGGCAACGTCTTGCCCTCGTGGAGCGCGAAATGGCCGAGGGCGTCGTGCCGGTCGGCGCCGCGGATCTCCCCGAAGTCGATGATCCCGGCGTAGCGGCCTTCGTGCTGGAAGTCGTGGGTGGCGTCGAGGTCGCCGTGGGCGAGGCGAGCCTGCTCTGCGCCGATCCATGCGTCGCGATCGGCCACCGCACGGCGGATCGCCCGGACCGTATCGTCCCGGAGGACGCCCCGTAGCCGGTGGAGCCGCTCCGGGGGTTCCCGGAGCGCGAACGCATGGTGGGTCGATAGCACCGCCGCGAGGCGGCCCGCCTGATCCAGCCGAAGCCGTCGACGGCGAGACCGTTGATCAGGGCCAGGTCGCGCCCCGCCGCTCGAAGGACCGACCGGAGATCGACGCCCGCGTCGGTCCGGGCAAGCGGGACGCCCGGCACCTCGGTCGTCACCATCGCCGAGCGGACGAGCGTGGCATCGTGCGGGGCGAAGGCGACGACCTCCGGCACCCGCACCCCGCGCTCCCGCAGCAGGCGGTGGACCAGCGCCTCCGGGGCGAGGCTCGCCGCCGACCCCTCGGCGACCCGCAGATAGAAGGTCGCGGCGCCACGGTGGTCCCGTCGGACGCGGTAGACCGGCGTCGAGACCCCGCCCAGCGCCCGCTCCACGACGACCGGTCCGGTGCCCGGGACCAGCCGGTCCGCGATGTTGCGGACCGCGCGCGGATCGAGGTCGTCCCCGGCCATCCCCCCCCGTTCTCGCCTCCTCCGCCCGCCGCCGACCGCGCCCGCTCAATCCTCGTCGACCTTCGCCCTGCCGGCCAGTGCCGCGTCCTCGGCGGCGTAGTCGAATGCGGCCGGGTCGTCGACCGTTGGCCGGTTCTCCCGCTCCCAGGCGACGGCGCGACGCAGCCACTCGTCGCGGGAGACCGGCTCGGAGTAGCCGAGCTCGCGGCGGATGCGGCCGGTGTCGACGACCATCGGCTGGGCGAAGTCGACCGGGGAAGCGAGGTGGGGCGGCAGGCGGTCGTCCGGGATCGTGACCACCTCGCCCTCCCAGCCGGCCGCCCGGCCGACCGCCCGCGCGAAGTCCACCTCGGTCGGCGCGTCCGCCTCGCCGACGTTGTAGACGCGGCCGGCGGCGCGGTCGTCGACAACGGCGAGGGAGACCGCGGCGGCCACGTTCTCGACGGCGGCGCGGGTCGCCCGCCAGCGGGCCGCGGCCTCGCCGAGCAGGAGCGCCGGGCGGCCGTCGTCGACCCGCCGGACGTAGGGCCGGAGCCGGTGCTGGCGGTCCCCGGGGCCGTAGACGAACGGGAGCCGCAGGATCGTGCCCGGCAGCCGCGGCTCGCCAAGCACCGCCCGCTCGACGAGGATCTTGTCGTAGTCGTCGGCCCACGCCATCGGGTCGGCGGGAGGGCGCGGCGTCGCCTCCCGGTAGGGGTAGAGCGCCTCCCGAAGCGGCGCCTCCTCCGTCAACGGCACCGGGTCCGGCGCTCCCGGCTCGGTCCGGTTGAGGCGGGCGAAGGCGCGGTAGACGTCGACGCTGGAGATGGCGACCAACCGCTGGGCGATGCCGGTCATCGCCGCGACGACGATTCGGGCGTCCGCCTCCGACAGGGGGCGCGTGTCGAGGACGACCTCGGGGGCGAGGCGGCGGAGATCGCCGGCGACGTCGTCTAGCCGCGCCCGGTCGCCGTGGAGGTGGGCGACCGAGGCCGGCAGGTCGGCCTCGGTCCGTCCCCGGTGGAAAACCGTTACCTGGTGGTTACCTTCAACCAGGCGGCGGACGACGTGCGGCCCGACGAAGCCCGTGCCGCCGATCACCAGGATCTGCATTCCGCCCTCCACCCTTGCGATGCGTTGCCATCGCTCGACGCTCGCGCTCGATGGTAACGGTGAAACGTACTGATGGCAAGAAGAGCGTAAAGGCAAGGGGGTCGCAACCTGACGAGCACCCTCAGCACACCGCCGGACCGGTGGACGGCACAGCGCCCCCCGCAGCGGCGAGGAGGGCGGCTCGCGCGGCTTCCTCCGAGGCGGGGGACCACGCCCGGTCCTCGTCCTTCCCGGGGTCGCCTCGCTCGGGTTCGGCGTCCCGCTCCGCCAGCACCTGGAGGAAGGTGCGCGTCACCTCGTCGCCGCCGTGGCGGGCGAGCGCCCGCCGCGACCTCGGCGTGCGGCCGGTGGCGTCGGCCGGGCACGCCACGCCGCCCACCAACCGGACGGGGCCCCCCGCCTCGGCCAGGAGGCGGTCCATCGCCGCCCGCAGCGCCCCGATCTCGCCGGTGAGGTCGCCGTCGAGTGGCGACGTAGCCTTCCCCTCACCGAGGCGTCGCCGCGCGACCGAATCCCGATCGTCCCGTCCCCGCCCCGTGCGTCACCCTCTCCGCCCGCTCCCGCGTCGCCCCTCAACGCCCGCACGACCGCCACCCTCCGCCCGCGGCGCCCCATCCGCTTCGTCCACCTCGCGCACCTTCGACGATGGGCCGCCTCTGCCCCCACCCATCCGCGCAGAATTGGGAGGGCAACGTGGGCCACCCGGCAAACCTCCGGTTCCGCCGGCGTCACGTTTCCCGGAAATCGGTGACCGACCGGAAAAGCCGTTCGCGACCGACGCCGCATCTTGCGCCCGGATCGGTCGCGGGGACCGCACGGCCGCGGTGACACCGCGACAACCCGTTTACTTCCATCGGTTCCGTCGCTAAGATGGGCACTATGCACTTGCAGAGCTTCCCCTCGGGGGAGGCCGCGGCCGGTGCCGCACGAGACGACGAGCGGCCCCACGGTTGACGGCCGCGACGACACCGTCCCAGCCCGGGAGGCGAGCCCAGATGACCGACACCCTCGTCGAGCAGACGCCGCCGGGCGGAAGCCCCCTCCCGATCCCAAGCCGGAGCCCCAATCCTGGGGGGAGCCCCGACGGCGACCGCGTCGAACCGGGGGCGCCCGGGCTCGGGGATCCGATGCCGGGGCGGGGGGCCGTCACGGCGCGCGTCTACATGACGAGCGATCTCCGCGCCGCGACCGGGCTGACCCGCACCCACCTCGATTTCTACCTGCGCGAAGGCCTCGTCCGGCCGACCGCCCGCGCCGAGAGCGGCTTTCTGCTCTTCGACGAGGCGGAGCTGGCGACCCTGCGCACCGTTCTTCGCTGGCGCCGGGAGGGGATCGGCCTGAAGCAGATCCGCGAGCGGCTGGGCCGGTGACGATGCGAGCGATTGGGCGCGGCGCGCGGCGGGGAGCCGCCGGGCGCGCCGGGGGAGGAGACGCGATCGGGAGAACGAGCGACCGCCGCCACGCCTCGGGGGCGATGCAGTCCGGACCGAGCGCCAACTCGAGCACCGGGGAGCAACGCCGATCGGACGCGGACGGGCCGCCGGCCGACGGGTTAACGAAAAAGATCGGCGCGCCAACGCCGACCTTTCTCACATGCCCATTCGGTTGTGGTCGCGGTCGTGACCTGGAGTAGAGAACCGTTGCGCTGAGCCGGGAGATCGAACGGACCGTCGCCAAACCGCCTGTTCGATCGACCGAGACCGAGCGCGAAACCTGCCGCCGACGTCCCCGCCAAGGGAGGGTTTGTTGCACCCAGGCGACTTCCGCATTCTAGCCACGCCCAGATGGGCGTGTCAAGACGGCCTGCCCCCGGCCGCGGGCCCGGCGCCGGCCGGGTCCGGACGTGCCCGCGGGGTGCCCCGGTGAGCGGCCGCGACGAGCGGGACGGGGAGGGCGCCCAGTCCCCGTCCCCCGTCGCCGGCCTGGGCCTCGGCGAGGCGGCGACGGCGCGCACCGGCGAGGATGCACGGCGGCGCGGCTGGTTCTGGCACTGGAACTCGATCGTCACCCAGTACTCCCCCCTGCTCGGCCTGAAGGGGGTGGGGCTGCTCAACTCCTACACGGTCTGGACCGACCGCCGCGAGGAATCGCCCCACCGCGGCTACGCCTTTCCGTCGCAGCAGAGCGAGGCGGACTTCTACGGTGAGGACCGGGCGGAGCTGATCGCGATCAACAAGATCCTGGTCGCTCTCGACCTGATCGAGATCCGCAAGGAGATGGTGCTCCGGACCGATCCGCAGGGCCGGCGCTGGCGGGTGCCCCACAACTTCTACCGGGTCAAGGACCACGGCGACGGCTTCTCCCTGACGGAGCGCGACGTGCTGCGGGTGGCGGAGCTGGCAGACCGCGACAAGGCGGTCTACCGCCACGTCCGCCGCGTCTTCTCCCCCCGCTTCTCCCCGATCGACGGCGACAACGTCTGGCACCGGATCCTGCCCGAGCTGCGCCGGACGGAGCTCTGGCAGCGTCTGGCCGCGCGCGCCGCCGGCGAGGAAGGCCGCGCCTCCGCCCGCACCCGCGCCGGCCACGCCGCCCGCCGGGCCGCGGCCAACGACGCCCCACCGGGTTTCGTCGTGCCCATCCGCGGTGACGCGACGGCACCCGAAGAGACACCAAACGACACGGTCGCTGTCGTCGACTCGGAGAGTGAGACAACCTCCGTTGCAAACACCAACAGAGGTTCGATGCCAAGTGTTGATCAGACCAACGATGGTTGGGACGCCCCGGAAACGACCTCGGTTGAACCGGCCAACGGTGGCGGGGCAACCGCTGTTGGCCCATCCAACACGACGTATAACGATCCGACGTTAACAACGACGACGACGAGACGGCGCGAGCAAAACGGCGGATCGCGGCACGGGTCGAGCCGGCCGGCTGCGAGCGTTGACAGGGATCCGACCGGCTTGTCAACGCACCTTGTCGAATCGGTCACGGCCGGTGACGCCCCGGAACCCGGCGCGGCGGATTCGGCCGGCCGGCAGGTGGCCAACGGGCCGGGGATGCCCCCCGCGGACGCCCCCGGCGAGGCGGCGGCGATCCGCGCCTTCGAGGCGGCGAACGACCGACCGGCGACGCCGGCCGAGCGGACGCTGCTGCGGGGGATCGCCGAGCGGTTCGCGCCGGCGGCGGCTGGGGCCGGGCGGGCCGACCCCGCTGTGCCCGGGTCGGGTTGGGGCTGGGTCGGGGCGGCGGTCTACGAGGCGGTCGAGGCGGGCAGTGCCTTCGTTGCCCCCCGCCGCCTGCGCGAGATCCTCGGCCGCTGGGAGCGCGACGGCTTCCCCGTCGACGGAAACGGAGGTCGGAGGTCGGAAGTCGGAGGGGGGCGGACATCGGAGGGCGCCCGGTCGAATGGCCCTCGCGCGGGGCAAGGGGCAAGTGCCGCCCCCGGTCGATCCTCCGACCTTCGACCTGCGACTTCTGATCTCCTCGCCGCCGGCCCGGACCCCCTTCTCCCCCACGGTCACGGCGGACGGCGGACCTGGGCGTTCGCGGTCGGGCTGCTCGGGGAGGTGCTCGATCGGGAGACGCTGACCGGGTTGGTGGCGGGGACGGCGATCGTCGGCTACCGGGACGGCGTGGTGACGATCGCCGCGCCCGAGGCGACCCAAGCCGAGCGCCTGGCGACGACCCACCGCGATCTGGTCGGGCGCAAGCTGAGCGAGGCGATGCGGCGGCCGGTGCGGCTGGTGGTGGTGACGGAGCCGGGAGAGGGAAGCGGGGAGCCGGGAAAAGGGCGGGGGGCGGGAGCGGCGGCGTCCGGTGCAGACGGCGGGGTGGGCGGCGAGGACGGGGGGGCGGAGTCGGTGGCGGCGAGTTTCCCGGTGGCGGAGTGCGGGCTGGCAAGCGGGCGCGTCTGGTCGGCGGTGCTAGCGGAGCTGGCGGCGGACGGCGAGGTGGGCCGGGCGAACTTCGACGCCTGGCTGCGGTCGGCGACGTTGGTGGGTCGGGCCGGGGAGGGCGGCGTGGGTTCGGCGCTGGTCGTCGGCGTGCCCCACGTGCTGGCGCGGCGGCGGGTCGCGGACCGGTTTCTGCCCGCGGTGCGGCGGGCCGTCGCGACCGTCGTCGGCGCGCCGCTCGGCGTCGAGGTCGTCGTCGAGCGGGAATGGCTGGCGAGCGCCGCCTCCCGTGGGGCGGACGGGATCGAGCGCCGAGAAGGCGCATAACCATTCACCATGGCGTGTTGTCCGCACGATCTGCCCACGGAAGGCCGCCGGCGAGGTGTGGGTAAAGCCGCCGCTTGGGATGGGCGCTCCGGCCGGGGGAGACCGCCGTCGGCGCCCCCGGTGAGCGGATCGTCGGACGGGGCGGGTGCCCGGCCGAGTTCCCCGCCGGTGAATGGGTGCGGTCGGGGTTCCCCGTCGCCTCCCCCGGAATGGTTCGGCGCCGACGACCCCTCGATCCCCCGTCAGGCCGGCGGCAGCGTGGCCTCCTTCGCACCCGTCCGCTGCCGGGCGACCCAGGCCGCGAGGGCGAGCAGCAGGACGGCGGTGGCGAGGAAGGTGGCGCGGAAGCCGTTGATCGTCGGGCCGGGGACGGCGACGGCGAGGGCGGTGCCGCCGAGGGGGCCGACGAAGGCGCCGAAGGCGGCGACGCCCGCGGTCAGGCCGAAGATGGCGCCGCGCCGCGCCGCCGGGGTGCCGTTGGCGACCAGGGCGTTGGCGGCGGGGACGATGCCGCCGATGGCGACGCCGAAGAGGCCCTGGAGGGCGACGAGCTGCCACGGGTTCTGGGCGGCGGCCATCGGCAGGTACAGGAGGCCGGCGGCGAGGATCCCCCAGAGCAGGATGCGGCGGTGCCCCCGCCGGTCGCCGAGCCGGCCGAGCCAGACGGCGGAGGCGGCGCTCGTGATCCCTAGCATCCCGAGGACGAGTCCGGAGAGGGAGGAGGGGTCGGCCGCGTCCGGCGCCAGCTCGCGGACGAAGAGGGGGACGATCGGCTGGACGGCCATCGACGCCAGTCGGACCGCGAAGAGGACGAGCACCAGCGTCGCCAGTTCCCGTCCGAGCGGGAAGCCGGCGGCGGCCCGCCAGCCACGGCGGCCGCCCTCGTCCGGCGGCGGCGGCGGCACGAAGCGCTCCCGCACCAGGAAGAGGACGATCAGGGCGGCGCTCCCCAGGCAGGCGCTGGCGACGGCGAAGGTGGGGCGGGCGCCGATCCGATCGGCGAGGACGCCGCCGACGAGGGGGCCGAGCGAGGAGCCGGCGAAGACCGCGGTCTGGACCATGCCGAGGGCGTAGCCGAGGCGGGCCTTCGGCGTGGTGGCGGCGACGAGGGCGGTCGAGGCGGTGACGGTGCCGGTCAGGGCACCCTCCACCAGACGCAGCGCCAGCAGGTGCCAGGCCTGGGTCGCCAGGCCCATCAGGCCGACGGTGCAGGTGGCGGCGAAGGTGGCCCGGAGCAGCATCGGGCGTCGACCGTGGCGGTCCGCGACGATCCCCCAGAGGGGGGCGGTGATCGCCATCAGGCCGGCACCGCCCGCGTTGATCGCCCCCGACCAGAGCGCCTGGCCGTCGGCGGTGGTGACGCCGAGATCCCCGAGGTAGAAGGGGAGGAAGGGAACGCGGAGGCTGAAGCCGACGATCGCCAGGATCTGGGCCGCCCAGACCGCCCACAGGTTGCGCCGCCAGGGGATCGGGGCGCCGCCGGCCTCGCCGGCGGGGACGGTCCGCCCGACGGGGTCGCCGCGGAAGGCGGCTTCGGTGCCGGAGGCGCTCGCCGTCGCGTCCGCCGCGGCGCCCGATGCGAGCGGGCGAGACGGTTCCGGTGCGGACTCGCCCCGCGCGCGCGGCCGTGCTCTCAATCGTGCCATCCCGTTCGGCACTCTAGCACCGGGGTCGGGGCGGCACAAACGGCCCGGGCGCGGGGCGTCGAGGCATGGTCGAGGCGGTCGTCGCGAATCGGGGAGGAGCGGACCGCCGAGCGCGAGCAGGGGAGTCGCCGGTCGGGGAGGGCACGCGCTGCCACGGGTCCGAATCGCCGCCACCACCACGATGCGCGCGTTCCGCTCGCCCTGGGAGAGGAGGCGTCGATCACCGCTCCGTAGGCGGTACCCATCCCGTTGGCCTTGGGGTTTCGCGATGCCGCCGGTTGGAGGGCCCGTGGTCGGACCGGGGAGCGCGTCGAGCGCCTGTCGTCGGGCGTTGGGCGGGGACGATTAAGGTCAGGCTCGGCTCGGCGCGAGATCTCCCGACGCCGCAGCGGAAGGCTCACGCCATAATCCGCCGTGTGCCGCCCACGATCGGTCTCGGATCCGAGGATCCGATAAGAAGACGCCGGCGGACCTCATCGAGCGGGCATGGCTGGCCGCGAAGGTATTCGTTCCAGCCCCTGTCGGCCGCTGCCCGGTCCTCGGGGCTGAACGGTTCGTCGTCGAGCGGGAGCGCTTCCAAGAACGGATCCTCGAGGCGCTCGCCCACGGTGTCGTTTCTCTCCGGCCTGGCCACCTCCGCGCCGGTGCCGGCGAGCTCGACGATGCGCCGGATAGTCGGCCGCCAGGTCCAGCGCGGCACCGACCGGGCCACCGCGTCCTACGCCTGTGTCGCCAGGAGGTAGGGGACCGCGAACGGCACCGCCCCGCGTCCCGCCACGACCGGGGGGCGCGGGTGGGCAGCGAGGTGCTGATGCCGGTCCCGGCGGTGCGCCCCGGCCACCGCCGAGGCGATGGTGGAGATCGTGGGGTTGAAGGCCGTCCGGGCGGATGTCTCCCTGCGGCGGGGCGGGGGGGGCGTGACATCGACCCGGAACTCCGGTTGCCGCTCCCCGAAACCGGTGCGCCCGGCGAAGGCGTGCTGGCCCCGCTCGTCGACGTCCGTCATCGGGCCGGTGTCGAGCGGCTGAGGCCGCGGGAAGACGGACCGTACCTTCGCCGCGACCTTCGGCAGCGGGGAGACGTCGTAGCTCCAAAAGCGCTCCGGCAGCCCGGCGTTGGCGAAGCGGTTGATCGGCTCAAAAAAGGAATCCTGCCGCCAGGCCGCAGCACCCGGAAAAAGGTGAAGGAGCTGGGTTTGGCGGCGACCGGTCGATCGAGACCGGGCGGGGTGTGACGACGTCGACCGAGGCGTCCGCCATCGGGGCCAGATCCTCGGCGGCGCGGACGAAGCGGCGGCGGTCGGCGCCCCCCGTCCCCTCCGCCAGGTCGCAGGGGTGATCGAGCAGGTCTTGCCACGCATCGCTCAGGACGACCCGCCCCGCGTCGCCGATCGGATCGAGCGCGCCGAAGGCGATCGGGCCGTCGCCACAGCCGGCGTCGAGCGGCGGGTCGATGGGGGTGATGGCGGCGTTGGCGCGGACGCGGTCGCGGCTCGGCACCAGGACGTCGAGGGTTGCCCGCAACTCGTCCACGTCCCCGCCGAAGCGGCGGTGGAGGAGTCGCTCGGCCCAGCGGTCGCGGTCCCGCTCCGGTTCGATCACCGTCCGCCGCCTCCCGGTATCGCGCCGACCGATCGGCGCCGCGCCCGCGTCGCTCCCCGACGGCGCCCATCGTTCGGTGGCCGTGGGTCGGGTGGAAGGGGATGCCCGCTCCCGCACGGGCATCCGGCGGCCGGTCCTGTCCGCGGACGCGGCGGGAGGCCGCCGGGTTTCGGCGGCCTCCCGATGGGGTTTTGGCGTTCCCCCGGCGGTCGCGGCCGACGGTTGCGGGGGCGGGCTAGACGAGCGTGGCCCGGGCTGCGGTGCTCCCCGTTGCGCGCTGATCGCCCGTCGTGACCGCGGCGGCGAGGGCATCGAGCTTGGCCGCGAGGAGCGGGAGGCCAACCTGCTCGACTTCGCGGAGGGCGTCCTCGGCGGCGGCGTCGCCGCGGGCGGCGAGGCGGGCGTACGGGGCGAGGACGGCGTCCGCCTCGGCCAGGAGGCGGTCGAAGGCGGGGCGGATGGCCCGGGCGGCGGCGCCGTCGGCGGCCAGGGCCGCTTCGAGGCGCTCGGCCGCCGCGCAGACGCGGAGGGCCTCGTCGCGAGCGATCGTAGTCGGGAGGAGCGCCGCCGACCGCCAGAGCCGGGCCAGTCTCACCTCGGTCGCGGGGGCGCCGGCCGCCTCCGCCCGTTGCCGGAGTTCGGCCGCCAGCGTCTGGGCGCGGCCGAGGCCGGCGCGGAGGGCGGGACCGGAGCGGCGCCGCAGGTCGGTCTCCTGGGCGACCCCGGCGACGCCCCGCGCCAGCAGGCCGACGACCGGGAAGAGCATCCAGCCGAAGGCGAAGACGACCCAGGAGGCCCAGGGGACGACGGTGAAGACGAACAGCGCTCCGGCAACCGCCGGCGCCAGCACCGAGAGGGCCGTCGAGACCTGCTGCCGTGGGGCCTTCGCGGCGGCGTCGCCCGTGATCCGGTTGGCGAGGCCGAAGCCGCCGCAGGGGCTCCAGGACCGAGCGCCGTGCCCGTCGTGGGCGGCCACCGGGATCGTTCCCGAACCGCGCGTCGCCAACGATTTGCCGCACATGATCGTGCTCCTTTCTAAGGTCCGGATTCGGGGAAGGGGGGATGCCAGCGTCGGCACCCTCGTGACGGGGGCCAGAAGGGACCTGGGGGGTCGGCGCGTCACCTCCTTTCCGGTTAGCCGGCGACGCATCGGCGCGCTACGCGACGGCACCCACGCGGTCCTCTGCGCCGAACCGGGAGCGCAGCGACCGCCGCAGACGGGGTCCCTGCCAGAGCAGGGTGCCGCTCAGGGTCAGGCCGGGGAAGACGCCCCATTGCAGGATCGCGGTGAGGAGCGGGGTGTCGGTCCAGGGACCGTAGAGGTAGGTGCCGACCGCCGCCGCGCCGCCGAGGTGGGCGAGGCGCTGGAGGTCGCGGAGGCGACGGTTGGTGATGGTCACGATGGACTCCTTTCTCGGGACGGCGGGATGGGGCGGGGTCCCGGGGGCATCGGGCGGGGCGAGCCGTCAGCGGGCGCTGGCCCGACGGGCCTCGACGACGAAGGCGGCCAGCGTCGCCAGCAACGCGGCGGAGAGAAGGAGCGACCAGCCGGCGGCGAGCCAGCCGAGCGCCGGCGAGGCGATGCCGAGCAGGTTCGGCTGGCCGAGGGCGGCCGGGTCGGCGCTGACCCCGCGGGCCCAGGCGTGGTACTGCTCGTTCGGGCGCTCGACGACGAGGTGGGCCACCTGGGTGGCGAGGTAGACGGCCGCGACCAGCCCGACCCGCAGCCAGGGCCGGGAGCGCGCCCGGAGCGCGAGGAGCACGATCGGGTAGACGAGGAGACTGGCGGTGAAGGGGGTCACCTGGGCGGTGAACGGCCAGCCGCTGTGGTCGGCGCGGAGGACGTGGTCGGCGTGGTGGACGAGGCCGATCGCGGTCGTGGCGTGCAGGAGCGTCTCGCCGAGGCGTCGGTCGCGCAGAGCGGCGCGGAGCCGGGTGCCCGCGGGCGCCCTAGCGCCCTCCCGTCCTTGCTGCCCGCCCCCGCGGGCGTTGACTCGGTGGTTGATGAGCTGCTCCGTCATCGGTCGCCCCCGTCGTCGGTCGCCGGTGCCGGGCACCGGATGGGTCGTCGCTGACCTTGTCCTAACATCTGTTAGGTGGAAGCAAGATAACAGGTGTTAGGCTGTGCGTCAACACCTCGGGGACGGGGGCGACGGACGTGCCGTCGCCGCCGCGGTCGCGGAGGCGCCCGATGCCGGAAGCGAAGACGGATGGTCGCCGCCGGCCCCGCAGCCCCCAGGGGCAGGGGGGGCGGCTGCGCGAGGAGTTGATCGCCGCCGCCGACCGGATCCTGGCCCGGACCGACGACGAGGAGGGGCTGGCGTTGCGGGCGGTGGCGCGGGAGGCGGGGGTCGCCGCGCCGTCGGTCTACCTCCACTTCGCCAACAAGGAGGAGTTGGTCGAGGCGGTGATGCTCGGCCACTTCGCCGGGCTGCGGGAGGCGCTGCGGGAGGCCACGGCCGACGTCGCCGATCCGGCCGCCGGCCTTCGCGCCGGCTGCCTCGCCTACTGCCGCTTCGGACTGGCGAATCCCGGGCCGTACCGGGTGATGTTCGGCCCCCGGACGACCGCCTTCCCGACCACGTCGTGGGACGAGATCCCCGGCGCCGACACCTTCGGGCTCCTCGTCGAGGGGGTCGCGGCCTGCATGGCCGTCGGCGTCGCCCCGGTCAGCGACCCACTGCGGGTGGCGACAGGTGTCTGGGCGGCCCTCCACGGCATCGTCTCGCTGCGGCAGCCGGTGCCGACCTTCCCTTGGCCCCCCGTCGAGGCGCTTGTCGAGGACGTCGTGGTCGGCCTCGTCGGGGTGGCGCCGGCGGTGCCCGCCGCCCCGGGTGCCGCCCCGACCGCCGCGCCGCCGGCCGAGCGGCGGCCGCCGTAGACGGCGCACCGGGTCGGAATGCGCTCCACGGGGCGGCGGGCGGGACCGCTTGACACCCCTGCGCGCGTCGTACCGCAAGGCGATCGACCTCTTCGCCGCCCACCAGTGGAGCTACGGCCTGGAGGCGGCCGGCGTGA
>CADCWL010000074.1 GCA_902806405.1 uncultured Thermomicrobiales bacterium
GGCTTGGCGCTCCCGCGGCGCGCGGCGCGGCGGGTCGACGTCGCGCGGGGCGCGGCGCAGGGCCGAGACGACGTCGGGCAGGGACGGCACCGCAGAGACCGGCTCGACGCAGGCCTCCCGCAGCAGGGCGAGCAGCCACCGGAGCGTCGGGTCGTCGACCCGTTCCAGCTCGTCGAACAGGGTCGAGGCGTCGGGGTCGCGAAGGTCGGCCGCGGCGAAGAGCAGCGCCCCTCCCGGTTGCGGCCGCGGGTCGCCCTGCCGCCCCCGCAGCGACGGCCGCCGTGCCAGCGCGCGCAGCGAGGCGTAGACGACGAGGGCGGGGAACGCGTCCCGCCGTCCGACCGGAGCGATCTTACCGGACGGGTGGGCGTAGGCGGCCGGCGGGCGCGAGGGCGGGGGCGATGGGGCGCCCGGCCAGGCACAGGCGTCGTAGTCGACCAGGGCCAACCCGCCGCCGGGACGGAGCAGCGCGTTGTCCGGTGTTGGGTCGCCGTGGTCGAAGCCCTCCCCGGCGAGGGACGTCATCGTCGCCGCCCAGGCGTCGCCGAGGGCGGTAAGGTACGCCCGGTCATCGGCGCGGCAGGCGCGGTCCGCGGCGGCGGCCAGGGTCGGGCCGGCCACCCATTCCAGCGCGATCAGCGGGTGGGGAACGGAGCGCCCGTCCGGCGACGGAAGCTCCAGACCGTCCGCCAGAAAGGACACGTCCCCGAGCAGCGCTCCGGCCGCTCCCCGCAACGGCGCGAGGGCCCGGTCGGCGACCAGCTCCCGGTAGCGGTCGGAGAGCGCGGGGTCAAGGCGGTCGCGGTCGGTGAGCGGGCAGCGCAGCGCCAGCACCCGGCCGGAAGGTTGGCGGAGCTGGTAGACCGCGGCCGAGGCGCCGACCACGCGCCAGGGCCGGTCCGGTTCGGTCATCGCGATCGCGCCGCCGCCGAGGCGGCCGACGGCCGGGACCGCCCGGACCGGGCGGAGCATGGCGGCGTCCAGATCGGCGAGGGTCGGCATCGAAGGGCACCCCGGGGACCGTCCGGACACCGTCGGCGGGTGCGGAGGCGGTCGCGGATGGTAGAGTGGCGAGACGCGAGGCCGGCAACCGGCGGCATCGCAGCGACGATGCGCCAGTGTAGTCCACGCGGTCGGCGCCGCAATCGCGGACCTCGCGCCCGCAAAACCTCATCGCATCGTGAGACGTTCAAAGGGGAGCGGGGACGGTCGGCTGACGGCCGGGGGCCGCGCGCACGACGTACGTAGGGTGGACCGACCGGGGAGCTGGGGCCCGCACGAGCGGGACGGATCGGTCGAGCGTCAGGGGGCAGCGGTGCAGCGTCGCCAAAACGCGCCGGCAGCGTCTCCGCCGCCGGCCGTCTCGGAACCGGTCAACGGGACGACCTGGCCCGGCGCGGCAGAGCCGGCGCCGCGCGAGAACCGGCGCGGGCCGCAGGACCCGATGCGGCTGCCGCCGTTGGCCGACCAACGGTCACGGTCCCGGCCGGAGTCAATGCCGGCTTCCCGCTCCATCGAGCAGGGGAAGCGGTACGAGCTGGCCGAGGAACTGGCCGGGATGGCGGCCTCCCTGAACGAGGTCGACCCCCGCTCCGCCGAGCGCCTCCAGGACCTCGCCCACGCCATCGAGACGGACGAGGGCCGGCAGCGCTGGGCGGACGTCGACCTCCGCCGCGCCTTCCACCCGGAGCGGCTGGCCCACGCCTACGCCGTCCGCCGCGAGGGCGGTTACGCCTCGTCGGCGATCACGCTGGCGGACCGTTTCCGCCAGGTGCTCGTCCTCCTCCCGATCCTCCTCACCTGGTACGCCCTCGCCGAAGCCACCCGCGACTACGCCGACTACCTGACCGCCAACCCGGACCAGGCGGGGCGCTCGCTCCTCTACCTCTGGCAGACCGGTTTCGGCGGCAACGCCAGCCCCCTCGCTCCCTCCTTCTCGGCCGTCGCCATCACCGATGCGGTGATCATCGGCGTCATCATCGCCCTCACCTTCTACGCCCACGGGCGGAAGGAGGCGAGGGACGAGAAGATCGACCTGGCGGCAAACGCCTTCCAGGCGGATCTCGACAACACCCTGGCCGAGGCCTCCGTTCTCCTCGCCGGCGACCGCGGCAGCCGGCCGGCGATGCTGGCCCGCAGCGTGGAGCGGCTCGCCGAGCGGTTCGACCGGAGCAGTCAGGAGCTACTGACCCGCCTCCGCGTCGAGCACGAGCGGGTGGCCCAGATCGCGGAGGGCCGGGAGCGCGAGTTTGCCGACTTCGCCGTCTTCGCCAGCGGCATGCGCGCCGGCGCCGAGGCGACGCAACGCCTCCTCGTCGAGCTGCGGCAGGTCGCGACCAGCCTCCAGACGGCGCTCGACGACATCACCTCGGAGGTCAGCGTTACCACCGACCAGGGCCGGACGCTCCTCTCCGCCGTCCAGAGCCTGGAGCGGATCACCACCTCCGGCATCCAGAGCGACCAGGCCGTCACCCGCCAGATCGGGAACGCGGCGACGACACTGGCCGAGGCGGCCGACAAGTCGCTGGCCGGCGCCGAGGCCGCCGCGCAGGCGGGCCGCGTCGCGACCGAGGCGGTCCGCGGCATCGCCGAACTGGCGGAGGGCCTGGCGCAGGGACAGGCGCGGGTCGAGGCCGCCGTCGCCGGCGAGGCGGAGGCGAACGGGCGCCTGGCCGACGCGCTGCGCGGCAGCACCGGCGGCGTCGCCGCCAGCACGCGCACCCTGCAGGAGATCGGCGCCGGCCTCGCGGGCCTCCGGGACGAACTCGGGCGGATCGCCAACCAGAGCGCGCAGCAGGCGTCGTCGTTGCACGCCCTGCTCGGCGAGCAGGAGTCGATCGCCAGCGGGCTCTCCCGCGTCGCCCAGGACCTGAGCGCGGTCGGCATCGCCACCGCCCAGCGGCAGCGGGAGGTGAACGAGGACGTCTCCGCCCTCGTCCACCGCCTCGACAACCTCACCGACCTCCTCTCCCGCGCTACCGCCGCGGCGCCGACCGGCGACGTGCTGCAGCGGGCGTTCACCAGCGCGCTCCGGAACGAGCTATCCACCCAGGCCGACCAGATCGCCGGCGCCCTCGGTGCCCGCCTTGCCCCTGCCCCCGTCGCCGACGAGGCCGCCGCCGCGGCGACGTGGCCGGAGACCCCGTCGAGCGGCCTCCGCCGCGATCGGGGGCTCTGGCCGCGCGGGCGGGAGTAACCCGGCGGTGGCAGTGGCGGCGGCGATCGGGGCTCCGCAATCGGCGGCAGGCAGCGAATACTCCGTCCCGCTGGCATACCGACGGTGGAGGGTCCCCTCCACCGCCACGCCACCCGAAAGAGATTCTTTGTTCAGCGTGATCCCGGCGGACCGGGCCGGGCACCGAGCCCGTCGAAACGTCCGCCCGGGACGGGGCTCGTCGGCGGCCTCCCTTCTGATCTCCGCCGACCGAACTCCGGCGACCACCGGTGACCGACGACCCACCCTCCACCTCGAAGGACTGCAACCGTGCAACGACTGACCCGGCGCCGCCCATCGGCCGACCGCGACATGATCACGCTGGGTGGCTGGCTCTTCGCCGACCTCCTGCTCGGCCTGGCGATGCTCTTCTTCACCGCCAACACGATCGACGCCCCGCCACCGACCCCGACCCCGACGGCAACGCCGAATCTCCTCGCCACCGAGGAGAGCCGCTCCGCCGCCGAGCTGGCCCTGGCCAACGCCGCCGCCTCCTCCGCAAACGCGACGGCCACCGCCGCCGCCCGGTCGGCCGCCCAGACCGCCGAGGCCCAGAGCGCCGAGCTCGCCTCGTCGTCGGACCGCCTGGCGACCGCGGCCGCCCGCGCCACCCAGGACGCCCTCGCCCGCCAGCAGGCCACGGCCACCGCCCAGGCGCTCGAAACCCGCGCCGCCCTGGGTGCGGACGAGCGCGCCACCGCCGACGCCCGTGCCACGACGGAGGCGATCGCCGCCGAGGCGACCATCGCCGCCTTCGCCACCGCCCAGGCCCAGAGCGACGCCAGCGTCGACGAGCTGACGCGCCAACAGGCCGCCGCTGCCGCCCAAGCGACGGCCAACGCCCAATCGGCGCAGGCGACGATCCAATCCCTGGCCGCGTCGGCGACGGCGGCGGCGGCGGTCGGCGCGATCGCGACGGAGAACGCGCTCAGCGGCGCGAACGCGCTCGCGACCGCCCAGGCCGCGGCCCAGTCCGCGCAGGCGACAAGCGACGCGTTAAGCGCCAGCCAGACGTTGAGCGGATCGCAGCTGCAGACAGCACAGGCGGCGGCGGCGGCGGCGCAGGCGAGCCTAGCGGGGCTTGCGACGCAGCAGGCAGTGGCCCAGGTGACCGCGACGGCGTTAGCAGAAGAGGCCGCCGCTGGTTCGCTCAATCCCGCCTCGCAGGAGGAAACTATCCAGACCGATCTCGAAGGGATGATCACCGGCGATCCCGCCGCACTGGACGACGCACGCGAGCAACTCCGTACCGTACTCGCCCGTTACCCGCTGGGCTGTCGCGCCGGCTTCGTCATCGTCTCGGGAAACGGTACCGACGTGACCGATGGCAATCGCCTCGCCGACGTCGTCGTGGAGCTCCTGCTCACCGACTTCCCCGAGATCTTCGTCGATGAGGAAACGGGAAGCCCCGCTGGTACGGAAACGCTATCGCAACCCAACGTGCAGCCTTTTGGGCTTGTCAACCTCCGTATCTTCTTCTACCAAGGTTGCGAACCCACGACCTAATCCCACCCCCGGCCGCTCTCTCCCGAGGGAGAGCAGGGTGATCTCCTTGGCATCCTTGGGGCTCGAGCGGTGGAGGCTGTTGGAGCGCTCTCCTCCGAATCAGGCGGATTCCCGGCGGCGGGTATCCGCCGCGAGGGCAAATCCGGGCCGCCGCTCGACACAAACCCCATCCATCGAGTTCCCGGTGCCGGCAGCTTCCAGTCGGCGTCTCGGGGGAACGAGCCGCCCCGCACCGGTGATCGGCGCGGGGCGGCTCGTTCCCTGTTTTGAGACTGCCCCCGCTCCCTCGCGAGGGAGCGGGGGCGGAGGAAGGGCCGCTTCGTCCTACCGTCCCCGCCCGAATAGCCACGTCCGCCGCCGCTGGAAGGCGACCTCGCCACCGTGCGCCGTCGCGCCCTGCTCGGCGACCATCGGCGTCGGGGCGGTCTGGACGATCGTGGCCGACGATGCGCCCCTGGTGAAGACCGGCCGCGTACCGCCGGCACCGCGGCCGGCGAGCCACGGCAGCGCGCGGCGGCGGGCGAAGAGGACCGCGGCGGCACCGATCAGGCCGAGGGCGGCGACCCAGCCAAGGCCCTTGACCCAGCCCCGCTCGTCGCTCGACTGCGCGGGGGCGGCGGGCGCCGGCTCGGCCTCGATCCGCAGCAGGCGGGCCGACTGGGGGTCGACGGTCAGGCGGACCCGATCATCCGGCAGCAGGTCGGATGCGGCGGCGGGTCTCCCCGAGCGAAGGACATCGGTGGTGGCGGCGGCGTTGTAGGCGACCGGCCTGTCGCCGCCCGTCTCGCGGACGACGAAGCGAGGGCCGTCCCGCTCGACGAGGGTGCCGGCGATCTCGACCGGTTTCGGCCCCGTCGCCGGGGGGAGTCCCGGAGATGTCGGCGGCCTCGCGTCGGTGACGCGGCGGACGGCGGCAGCGAGGGGCGACGCCTCCGGGGACGAAGCGGCGGCGGGGGTTGCGACCGGTGACGCCGGCGGGGAGGCCTCGGCGGCGGCGGGGGACGCCGTCGTGTCGGCTTCCTCCGGGGGCGCGGTGGGGAGGGTCTCTACGGTCGGGGCCGCGTCGGCCTGGCTCATGCCGCCGACGCCGGCGGCGACCGGGCCGGCACCGACCATCGTGATCCGGTTGGCGTCCGGGTTGCGGGAGACGGTCCACCCCTGGGCAAAGCTCCCCCAGTTCAGCTCGGACTCCGAAAGGCGCGCCATCAGATCGATCAATTGGGACCGCTCGTCGGACGGGAAGGCGATTCCTGTCGCTGCCTCCTGCTCGGCCACCACGGCGTCGATCGCCGACGGATCGACGAGCCGTTCCGAGACGACCGCGCGCTGCGTTTCGAGCAGGGCGTCGGCCGTCCGCGGCACCCCGTCCTCGTCGGCAACCCCCTGTCCCATCCCGGCCGCCAGCGCCAATCCTTCCATCGCCAGCTGCTGCCGGGCGGGATCCTTCGCCGCCGAACCGCACGGCGCACTCTCCAGCGTCGCGAACACGCCGGTCAGTGCCGTCATCCCAAGGGCGGGGGCGTCGTCCGGTGCGGCGACCACGAGCTCGGCGTCTTCGACGCCGGCGGTGACGAGGGCGAGCGCGTAGAGATCGGGCGTGACGACCTCAATGTTGCGCGTCGTCACCTGGACGCCGCTGCCCGGCGCCCGGCAAATCAGCGAGGTCGAGGAGTAGGCGGAGTCGATCCCCGTGACGTCGAAGATCCCCTCCATCGCCGCCTGCGTGTCGGCAACCGTCACGGTTGCGTCGACCTCTTCCGGGGTCGCCCCGAAGTAGGCGAGCAGCTCGTCCCACTGCGCCTCGGTGTTGCTCTCGCCGATGGTGATCGACCGCCACGGCTCGGCGCCGGCCGGTGCCGCCACGAGACCGAGCAGCGCCGTCAGCGCGACGACCGCAGCCGTCCGCCGCAACGCCGCCGTCGTGCCGCCTCCGTCCCCCCGTCGCCTCGTCATGGTCGCCCCCTCCGCGTCGATCGGCGACGGCCCACGTCGTCACCCTCCAGGTGTACGTACAATGCGACGCCGCTGCCCGGTTGTCAAGAAACACCGCGTACGTTCGCGGATCGAGACGAGTGAGGGAGTCTCCGTCGAAGGGAGGGAAAGCTCTCGGTCGGCGCAAGGACTAGCACCGCCGCCGGGCCCCGGAATGGTGGTCTGCCCCCCCTTGCGTTTCCGGGTTGGGACTGGTATGACCTGTTCCTACCCCGCCGCTCCGTACCCGGCAGTCGGGCGGTGAGCCGGATATACGCCCGGGTTCCAGCGCCTTCGGGAGACCCCCCGTCGCCCCGTCACCGTGGTATCATTTGGGAAGTATTAGACGCTCCGAGTGGGGCGGCGGGAGGAACACCGGCGTGGCGACACCGATCGACATCACCGACAGCAGCTTCGACCAGGAGGTTCTGCAGGAGGCCGACAAGGCCGTCCTCGTCGACTTCTGGGCCCCCTGGTGCGGGCCGTGCCGCGCGCTCGCCCCGGTCCTGGCCGAGTTGGCCGAAGAGCGGCAAGACCAGCTCAAGGTCGTCAAGGTCAACGTCGACGACCATCAGAAGTACGCCGCCCAGCTCCGCGTGATGGCGGTGCCGTCGCTCGTCCTCTTTAAGGACGGGGAGGCGATCGAGAAGGTCAACGGCGCGCTGCCGCGTCGGGCGCTCTCCGCCCTGCTCGACCAGCATCTCGGGGCTGTGACCGCTCCGGTGGCGCAGGGGTAACACGAACTCCGGGAGGCCACGGGCGCGCGACGCGGTGATCGACGGCGCCCAGCGGGGAACCGGGTCAGGGCAACGGGGG
>CADCWL010000075.1 GCA_902806405.1 uncultured Thermomicrobiales bacterium
CCTGCTCGGCGAAGCAGTCGAGCAGGGCGCGATCGAGCGGTTTCCCGTCGAGCTCGTCGAACAGGTGCGCCGCGTACGCCGCCGCCACCCGGTCGTAGCTGCGTCGGATCGACGCGGCGCGCTCGTCCATGGCCCGGCCCGGCCCGCCTCAGGCGCCCGGCGCCGGCTCGAAGCCCCGGGCCGCCATCATCCCCACGAACTGCTCCAGTCCGACGTTCCCGCCCGAGAGCGTCACCCCCACCCGCTTTCCCGCCGCCTCCACCGTGCCCGCCAGCAGCGCGGCGAGCGCGGAGGCGCCGCTCGGTTCGACGACGATGTTGAGCCGCTCGAAACAGAACGCCATCGCCGTCCGGATCTCGTCGTCCGTGACGAGAACGATCCTGTCCAGGCGGGGCCGGGCGATCGCCCACGTCAACTCGCCCGGCGCCTCCGTCTGCTGCCCATCGGCGATGGTCCGGGGCACGCCGGGGAGCTTCACCCGTTCCCCGGCGGCGAGCGACCGCGCCCAGTCGTCCCCGGCCGCCGGCTCGACGCCGATCACGGCCGCCCCCGGCGAGAGCGCCTCCGCGGCGAGCGCGCAGCCCGCGAGGAGGCCGCCGCCGCCGACGCAGACCAGCAGCATGTCAAGCGGACCGACCTCCTCGATCAACTCCAGCGCCACCGTTCCCTGGCCGGCGACGACCTCCGGGTGGTCGTAGGGGGGGATCAGCGTCGCGCCCCGCTCCGCCGCGATCCGGCCGCCGATCGCGTTCCGGTCCGCGCCGTAGCGGTCGTAGAGGACGACCTCGGCGCCGTAGCCACGGGTGGCCGCCAGCTTGCCCGCCGGCGCGTCCTCCGGCATCACGATCGTCGCCGGCACGCCGTGGAGCCGCGCGGCGAGCGCCACGGCCTGGGCGTGGTTGCCGCTGGAGTAGCTCACCACCCCCCGCGCCCGTACGGCGGGGTCGAGCGCGGCGACGGCGTTGTAGGCGCCGCGGAACTTGAACGCGCCCATCCGCTGCAGGTTCTCCGCCTTCAGAAAGACCGTCGCCCCGGTCCGCTCGTCGAGCGTGCGCGAGGTCAGGGTTGGCGTCCGGTGGGCAACCCCGGCGAGGCGGCCGGCGGCGGCCCGGACGTCAACGAAGGCGACTCTTTCCCCGTGATCCGCACCGGCGACCGTCTCGACCGTTTGCACCGTGCTCACCCCATGCCCCCCACCGTTACCTCTGGCTGTCGCGCCAGGATGCACGTTCGGCCGGTCCGCGACGGCGCCCGACGGTGGAACGGTTGGGGGGACGGCCATCATTGGGACCGCGCCGCTTCCAGCCACCGCTCCTGCGCCCTCTGCGCTTCCCTCGGCGGCTCCTCGGGCATCTCCCCGTGGGCCGTGCCGCCGGGCAGATCCGGCACGACCGGGAAGACGCCGCCGTCATCGTCCCTGTCACACACCGCGACGGGATAGGACATCACGGCATGTCCTCCTCCAATCCGAGCCGTTGCCGCTCCGCCGGCGCCGGGAACGATTCTACTTGGGCGAATTTCGTCGTGCCGTCGGATCCGGGTCCGACGGTGACCACGTCGTGCACCTCCTCCCCGGTGCGCATCCGGTGGCCGCCGCGCCCACCGTCGAGCGCGCAGCCGAACGTCTCGTTGGGCGAGGTGAACCCGGCGAACCGCCGCCCTTGCCGGTCGTTGAGCGCCTTCCGGTAGGGCTTCCGCTCCGGCGCCGCCCCCTATGCCTTGGCACCACCGACACCCGGGGAAAGACCCGCTGCCCGCCGCGCCGGCGGGGACGCGACCGCCAGCCGGAAGATGCCGAACATCCGAGTCCGTTCCGAACGAACCGTAAACCCGAGGCTCTCCGCCGTCTTCAGCGTCGCTCTCGTCAGGTGGCAGCCGATGAACCGCTCCTGGAACGGGGAGAGCAGCCGCTCCAGCGCGGCGACCGGCGCCACCGGCGAGCGGACGTGCTCCAGCAGCACGACGCGGCCCTCCGGCCGGCAAACGCGGGCGATCTCCCGCAACGCCGCCGCCGGGTCCGGAACCGTGCAGAGGGCGAGGCTGACCGAGACGGTGTCGAAGCTGGCGTCGGGGAACGGCAGGCGCTGGGCGTCGGCCTGGACCAGGGTGATCGGCCGCGCCAGCTCCCGTGCCCGGTCGTGCGCCCGCGCCAGCATGCCGCCGGAGAGGTCGACGCCGACCGACCGCGTCACCGCCGCCGAGTAGTGCGGCAGGTTCAGGCCGCTGCCGACCGCGACCTCCAGCGTCTCCCCTCGCAGCGCCGCCCCGTAGGCGCGCCGCAGGTCGCCGAGCAGGAGGCGCTCGCCGAGGCCGACCGAGCGGTCGTAGCCGGGGGCGAGACGGTCGTAGGTGGCGCGGAGGCGGTCCCGGTTCACGCGCCCGGCCACTCGGCGCGGAGAACGCCCATCTGGACGGCGTCGACGTAGCGGCCGTTGCTCCAGACGTGCTCCCGCAGCCGCCCCTCCTCGACGAAGCCGCTCGCGCGGTAGGCGGCGATCGCACGGGCATTGTCGGCGTGGACCCAGAGCCAGACCCGGCGCAGGTTGCGCAGTCGGAAGGCGTAATCCAGCAGCAGCCGGACGGCTTCCCGCCCGTAGCCCCGCCCCCAGCACTCCCGGTCGCCGATCGCGATCCCGAGCATCGCCGTGCGGTGGGTCTCCTCGATGGCGGCCAGACCGCACTGGCCGACGAAGCGACCGTCGACCTCGATCGCGAACCGGGCGCCGTCGCGCCCCCCACCGGCCACGTCCCGGTCGAACTCGGCCCGGAGGCGCTCGAGCGCCTGCGGGATCGGCGGGTCACCGCCGCCGGCGAGCTCGACCGCGAGGTCGTTGTTGAACGCCCAGAGCCGGGGCAGATCGTCCCGCGTGATCCCCCGCAGCGTGACGCGTTCGCCCTGGAGCATCCCGTCCTCCCGTCGCCGCCCCCGCCGGTGGCGTTCTCCGGCGGCGGCTATGCTACCGTGCCGGATGGTCGAGCGGCGGTTGCGCGATGCGGAGGGGGCGGCAGGATCATGGTCCCGGAGGTGGCGGTGTCGACGGCGCGACCGGGCCAGGAGGCGGCCCTCGACGAAGCGTGCGAGCGGGCCGCGGGTACCAGCGCGGCGATGCCGGGTTCCCGGTCGCACGACCTCCAACACTGCATCGCGTTCCCGGCCAGGGACCTGCTCCCGGTGCGGCGGGACCGTCGGGAGGACCGCACCGTCCGCTTCGGCGGGTCGCCGACGTGCGGGGAATGGCCGGCGCTCCTCCACCGCTTCTCCGATCCCTGCCCGACGGTGGAGCATGACGGGTCCGTCGCCGCCCGCACGCCCTCGACCGCGGCCGATAGCGCGTGACGACTCGATGACCTGGAGGGCGGGGCGGTGAGCCTCACGGACGAGCCGCGGGCGGCGCGGCGGGCGGTGATGGCCGTCTTCCTCCTGAACGGGCTCGCCCTCGGCAGCTGGTTCCCGCGCATCCCGGACGTGCAGCGCCGGCTGGAGTTGGGCGACGGCGCGCTCGGCGGCGCGCTGCTCGGGACCGCCGTCGGCGCCCTGCTGGCGATGCCCGCCACCGGCCTGCTCGTCGCCCGCTGGGGGAGCCGCCGGGTGACGACGGCGTCGGCCGTCGCCCTCTGCGCCGCGCTACCGCTGCCGGCGCTGGCGCCGACCCTGCCGCTGCTCGTCCCGGCGCTGGTGCTGCTCGGCGCCGCCAACGGCGTCCTCGATGTGGCGATGAACACCCAGGCCGTCGCCGTCGAGCGGCGCTACCGGCGGCCGATCATGACGACGTTCCACGGCGTCTTCAGCGCCGGCGGCCTGGCGGGCGCGGTCATCGCCGGCGCGGTCTCGAGCCGGGATCTTGGCCCGGAGGCCCACCTGCTGACGATGGGGCTCGCGCTGGCGCTGGCGGCGCTGACGGCGCGGCGGTGGCTCCTGCCGACCGGCACGGACGCCGGCGCCGGGGGGCCCGCCTTCGCCCGGCCGACGCGGGCGCTCGCCGGCCTCGGCGTCGTCGCCTTCTGCGTCCTCCTCGGGGAGGGGGCGGTCGCCGACTGGGGCGCCGTCTACCTCCGGAACGGGCTGGGGACGAGCGCCGGCTTCGCCGCCGCCGGCTACGCCGCGTTCTCCCTGGCGATGGCGGTCGGCCGCTTCGCTGGCGATTGGCTGACGGCACGGATCGGACCGGTCGCCATCGTCCGCGGCGGCGGCGTCCTGGTCGCGCTCGGCCTGGGGGCCGCGCTCCTGGCGGACCGGCCGGCCGCCGTCCTGGTCGGCTTCGCGGCCGTCGGCGCGGGGCTCTCCTGCGCCTTCCCGGTCGTCCTCAGCGCGGCCGGCCGCGACCCCGGCCTCGCCCCCGGCGCGGCGCTGGCCGCCGTCTCCACCGCCGGCTACACCGGCTTTCTGGCGGGCCCGCCCCTGATCGGCTTCGTCGCCGAGTGGCTCGGGCTGCGGGCCGGCCTCGGCGTCGTCGTTCTCCTCGGCGGCGCCATGGTCCTCCTCGCCGGCGGCCTCGACCGCCCCGGGTCGGTCACCGCTGGGGGGAGCCGGGGCGCGGTCGCCTCGCCGGCGAGCGACTAGGGACTGTCCGCAAGCGTGTGGCTCACGCTCGCGGCGACCGGGTGGACGACACGCGGTGCGAGGTGGAGTAGGGTGGCATGGACACCGTGCGGGACCGTCTTCCGGATTGGCCAGCCGACATGACCAGATTCGTCATCGACGCGGGTGTGGGGCTCCACCTGGTAGCCGAGGGCATCGAGGTCGACCCGAGGCATGAACTCCTCGCTCCGACACTGTTTCGGTCCCAAACGCTCTCGCTCGCGCACGAGTCGGTCGTGCGCGGGGAGACCCCGGCCAGCGTCGCCTTCGAGCAACTCGAGAGGCTCTGGCAAATCAAGGTCCGCCTCCTTGGGGATGCGGTGCTGCGACGATTGGCTTGGAAGATCGCCAATCGATTGGAGTCGGCGTCGACTTACGATGCCGAATACATCGCGCTCACCCAACTGCAGGGAGACGCCTTCGTGACGCTCGACTCCGACCTGGCACGCCGTGCCGAGGGGATCGTCCGGGTGGCAACGGTCGACGACCTGCGCTAGGGCACGTCCGACGAATCACTGCCCGGGCCCGATCATGAGGGCGGCGACGACCACCACCGCCCACGGGTTGGGGACGCGGGTCGTCCCCCGGAGCGCGAAAGCGGTTGCCCTTCGCATTTGCGTCCCGACAGACCGCTAGAGCCGCCGGCACTGGTCCTCCTTGTTTCCCTGGACGATGTTGCCGCCGCCGGTCGGGGCCGGCGTGTTCTCCTTGCGCTGAAGGTTGCCGTCGACCCGGTTGTCGGCGATCGCGACGCCGTTGCGGTGGCTGAAGACCTGGACGTCCTGGTTGACCCGGTTCGCCTTCAGCCGCGAGGCCCCGCTGTTGGCCTTGACCTGGATGCTGCCGGTGACCTTGGTGTTGGCGACCCTGAAGGCGCCGCCCTGATCGATCTGAACCGAGCCGCCGATCGTGGAGCCGGCGAGGGAGACGAACTTGTGGTTCTCGGCCCGGACGTTGCCGACCACGCTCACCCGGGACGCCTTGAGGGCGGCGCGGCCCCCGACCGTGATCGTGCCCTGGACCCGGGTTCCTTCGAGCGTGCACGCCGCGCCGTCCGGCACGCGGAGGGTGTCGACCGTGCGGGCGCCGATGGCGCCGCGGCGGGCCGTCTCCTCGGTCAGCGCGGCGGGCGCCGCCGCCAGCGCCGACGCCACCGCCATGATGGCCAGCAGCGTCGCGGCGAACAGCGTTCGCATTGGGAGGCTCCTCGCTTGGACCGCTCGTCCCGGCCACCCGGGCCCCCGCCCAGGGTTCGGGTCCGCGCTCCACGGTAGGCGATGGGGATGAACGGCGCGTGGGAGGGGGATGGCAATGTCCTCACCCGGCCGCGAAGGCTCCCCGACCGCCAGCGGCTCGCGGGCAACGGGACCGACGGTGCCGGCGACAGCCTGCCCGACCCTTCGACGTCGCCGCTCCGTACGTCGTCGGTCGCGGGGGAGTCGATCCGGGGAGCGCGGCGGGAGACGCCTTCCCCCGCCGCACCGACCTTTCACCTGGCTTCCCGCCGAAGGACGACGGTCGGGCCCACGACGCCACCACGCCGAGGCCGTCGATTGCGCGCCCATCGGGGACTCCCGGAGCTACCCGGACCCGCCAGGCAGGGCGACCTCCGCGGCGGCGCCGAAGGCCGGCACGTGCTCGGCCCACTCCTGCTTCCGGACCCGCGCCCGCTCGCCCCGTCCCCGTCCCCCGGCCGGTCGTCGCCGCGGTGCCCCCAATGAACCGGCAAGCCGTCGGACATCTCGCCAAGCGCGCAGCTGGGACCGCGGGAGCAGACCAGGTTCTCGGGTCAGTACTTGCATCCTTTCTCCTGGAACATTATTCTAGTATTATGGAAGAGAGACCGCCGGACATCAATGCCCGCCTCGCGGCGCGCCTGCGCCGCCTGCGCTCCGAGCGCGGCCTCACGCTCGACGGCCTCGCCGAGCGCGCGGGCGTCAGCCGCTCCGCGATCTCCCTCACCGAGCGCGGCGAGAGCAGCCCGACCGCGGCCCTCCTCGATCGGCTCGCCGCGGGCCTGGGGGTGACCATCGCCTCCCTGTTCGCCGAGGACGAACGGGCCGACGCGCCCCCGGTGGCGCGGCGCGCCGACCAGGCCGCCTGGCGCGACCCGGAGACCGGGTACGTGCGCCGCAACCTCTCGCCCCCGGGCTTCCCGTCCCCGATCGAGCTCGTCGAGGTCGTCCTCCCGGCCGGCGCCCGCGTCGCCTACGACACGCCCGCGGCGGCGCGCTCCGTCGGCGTCAGCCAGCAGATCTGGGTGCTGGCGGGCCGGATTGAGGTGACGGTGGGCGGGGTCGCCCACCGCCTGGGGGAGGGCGACTGCCTCGCCATGCGCGTCGACCAACCGACGGTCTTTCTCAATCCCGCCGACCTCCCCGCCCGCTACGTCGTGGCCCTGACCAGCGACGCGGCGGCCATCGGGCGCGGCGGGGGCAATCGCGGAAGGAGCGCCCCGTGACGGAGGGGGTGATCGTCCGGCGCCTCACGGCACCCGAAGCCGGGGAGCGGACCGCGGGCCTGTCCGCGGTCCTCATCGACTGCGTGGACGGCGGGGCATCCGTCGGCTTCATGGCGCCGCTCGCGCCCGCGCGCGCCGATCGATTCTGGCGAAGCGTCGCCGAAGGCGTCGCGGCCGGCGACCGGATGCTCTTCGTCGCCGAGGACGGCGGCAGCCGCGAGATCGTCGGGACCGTGCAGATCGTGCTCGCGCGGCCGGAGAACCAGCCGCA
>CADCWL010000076.1 GCA_902806405.1 uncultured Thermomicrobiales bacterium
TCCTCATGCAGAACCTCCGCAACATCACCGTCCAGATCGAACTGCTGCGCCAAGTCGGCGTGCCGGTCTGACCGCGGCCCCACGGGAGGAATGAACATGGCCAGGATTTCGCCGGTGACCGGCCGCTACGTCACGCTCGACGTCGACGGTTGCGAGTACAAGGTCTTCTACAACAGCAACGGGGCCGGGCAGCCGTTGGTCTGCCAGCACACGGCCGGCTGCCACAACCACCAGTGGCGCGACCTGCTGGAGGACGAGGAGATCACGAAGGACCACCTGGTGATCGCCTACGACCTCCCGCGGCACGGCAAGTCCGATCCGCCGCTGAACAAGGAGTGGTGGAAGGAAGAGTACAAGCTGACCGCCGACCACTACGTGAACTTCATCGTCGCGCTGTGCGACGCCCTCGAACTCGAGGACCCGATCTTCATGGGCTCGTCGTTCGGCGGCAACGTGGCCCTGCAGCTCGCGCTCCGGCACCCCGACCGCTTCAAGGCGGTCATCCCGGTCGAAGCCGCCGCCCACGCGCCGGGGTTCTACCTCGACTGGTGGCGCCACCCCCACGCCAACGCGTCGCAGGTCTGCGCCAGCGGCGTCTGGGACCTGATGGCGCCGATGTCCCCTGACAAGGACCGTTGGCTGACGTGGTTCTACTACAGCCAGGGCGCGGAAGCGTTCAAAGGCGACCTGCACTTCTACTCCGTCGACCACGACCTCCGCGGAAAGCTGGGCCAAATCGACGGCAGGAGGTGCCCGGTCGTGATGCTCACCGGCACCTACGACTACCTGACGCCGCCCGAGGCCACCAAGGAGACCGCGGACCAGATCCCGGGCGGGTCGTTCATCGCCATGGAGGACATCGGCCACTTCCCGATGAGCGAGAACTACCCCGTCTTCAAGGCCTACCTGGCCCAGGCGTTGGAGCGCATCGCCTCCCAACTGACCCGTTAGGGCCCACAACCGTCGCCGCGAGCCCCGGCACTTCGGCCGGTGCGCTCGCGGCGCTTCGGGGTAGTCGGCGGACGCGGCATTGCCCCGCGGCGCGCCGGGGAGGCGGGCGACTTCCGAAAGGGTTCGCGGGACCGCGCCGCGGTGCGCCTCGCCAGGCGCGGCGGCGGGCGCGAGGCCGAATTGCCTGCCGGTGCGCCAGGCGTCTTGCCACGCTCCGCCGAGCGCGCTCCGCCGAGATGGACATCGGTTGCCGGAGTTCGCGCGGTCGGGACTGCGCGACGAGGAGACCGTCCGCGCTGGCAGCGGCCCGGCTGCGGCATCCAGCGCTCGCAACGTGATCCGCACCGAACAGCCTCCGATTGACCTGGCGCTGTTCAAGGTCGGTGAGGTGCGACGAGGAGGCCCGCGCCGCTAAAGCCGGTCCCGTCTGTGTCGACGCCCATTCGACAATCGATCGACCATACTCCCTACCACCCCGTCGTCGTCGCGGAACGCGGGCGGCCGACCGCCGCCCCGCTCCGCCGCCAGCGGTGGACGATCGTCCTGCACCTTCGACTTGGCCTTCGCTCACGGCCACCCGAACGAACAAGGAGACTTCGATGACGAACACCAGCGCCACCACACTGCGCCTGCTCTTCCCGCAGTGGCAGGGCGGCAACAACCCCGCGTACCACTTCGGCTCGCAATTGCTGGCCTGGCTCGCCCCCGAGGCGGCCGGGCCGGTGGAGCGGGTCGAGGTCGCGCGGCCGGACGGCGGGACGCTCCGGGCGGAGGGCGGCATCGTCGCCCGCAGCGCGCTCCTGGCGCAGAACAGCGACGCCAGGAGGCTGATCGACAAGCACCGGCCCGACCGGCTGGTCGTGCTCGGCGGCGACTGCTCCGTCGACCTGGCGCCCTTCGCCTACCTCAACGAACGCTACGGCGGCGACCTAGCGGTCCTCTGGGTGGACACCCACCCGGACGTTATCACGCCCAAGGAATCCGGGCACGGCCACACCATGGTTCTCGGCAACCTGCTGGGCGAGGGCGACGCCGAGTTCCTCCAAGCGGTGAAGCGGCCCCTCAAGCCGCGGAACGTGATGTTCGCCGGCCGCCGGGACACCTCCGAGGCCTTCCCGGAGATCCTCGCCAAAGAGACGGAGGTGTTCGAACGGCTGGGGCTCCGCACCGGGGGCCCGGCCGCGCTCGCCGCCACGAGCGAGCCGGTGCTGGAATGGCTGCGGTCGATTGGCGCCAAGCACCTGGCGATCCACTTCGACCTCGACGTCCTCGACCCGACGCTGTTCCGGTCCCTGCTGTTCTCGAACCCGGACCCTTCCGTGCCCTCCGTCGACACCTACCCTTCGGGCAGGATGACGATGGAGCAGGTCGTCCGGCTCCTGTCGGACGTGGCGGGGGCCGTGGACGTGGTCGGGCTGGGCATCACGGAACACCTCCCCTGGGACAGCATGGCGCTGAAGGCGATGCTGTCGAGGCTGCCGTTGATCGGGTCGCCAGCGCGCTGACCCCGATCTCCGCCCGGACGATCAAGACGACGGCGGGCGGCTGACCGGGCCGTCGCTTCGGGGCGCGGGATAGTGCGCGCCCCGAAGGGCGCGTTGCCGAAGTCAACATGGGACGCCTCCGGTCACGTTGTCGGCGGGGAGCCACGCCGCGGCGAGCCTCGGCAGAAGGGCGGCGCGCGGCGCGGAGGGAAGGTGCGAGTCGGTCATCGGGGATTCCCGGAACTCGGGAAAGCCGAGGCGCGGGGCAGGGAGTTTCCGCGAGGAAGCGGGTCGCCGGGATCAGCGGAAGGGGATCGCGTACATCAGCCCGCCCCGGCTCCACAGCGCGTTCGGGCCGCGCTGAAGCTTCAGGGCGCTGCCGCCGAGGTTGCGCTCGAACGCCTCGCCGTAGTTGCCGACCGCCTTGACCGCGTTGAGCATCCAGCGGCTGTCGAGCCGGAGGCGGGAACCGAACTCGCCGGTGGCGCCCAGCAGGCGCTGGGCGGTCGGGTTCTGGCCCCGCGCCATCTCCTCCGCGTTGGCCTGGGTGATGCCGGCCTCCTCGGCCTCCACCAGCCCGTGGTGGACCCAGGCGACGATGTTCGACCACTCGTCGTCGCCGTTGCGGGTGAAGGGGCCCAGCGGTTCCTTCGAGATGGTCTCGGCGAGGACGACGTAGTCGTCCGCGTTCGGCGCGGCGGTGGAGAGCGCGCCGGTGTCAACGGCGGTTTGCCGTCCGTCCGCTTGAAGGTGCCAAATCACCCGAGCGGACGGCACGACGTTAAGCGCGATAGATGGCGCAAAGCTTGTTGCCATCGGGATCGCGGACGTAAGCCAGCTGGAACCGCCCCATGTCGCTGTGCCGTAAGCCTGGCGCATCCTCGGTCGAGCCGCCGCCGTGCGCGACCGCGGTGTCGTGGAACGCCTCCACCTGTTCCGGAGAGGAGCACTTGAACGCGACCGTACCGTCATTGGGAAATATCGCCGGCTCGCCATCGATCGGCTCGCTCACAGCGAAGTTGTTGCCGTCATGTCGGTAGAAGAGGCGGATATTGCGGTTCGACCAGCACTCAGCGCGCGTCGCACAGGTCCGAAGGGTACCGCCTCGCCCGCATCCCCGCCCCCCAAGGCCGTCCGCCGTGGGTGTACGCGAGCCCGGCCGGGGCCGTGCCGGCATCTTCGAACACGGTCTCTCACCGGCGACTACCTTTGTTTCCCGGACCGCCGGAACCTCCCTCTCGAACTGCGAGCGCTCAACGATCACATCCACAGGCAGCGCGGACGCAGCCAGCGGCAGGTTCGTTCCGGACTAACGAGCTGGAAAACTGACGTGGACTGGAACGACCTCAGGTACTTTCTCGCGGTTGCAAGAAGCGGAAGCCTCACTCAGGCATCCGAAAGTCTCCGGGTGAGCCAATCCACGGTCGGCCGCCGCATCGCGGAACTCGAAGCGAGCATCGGGATGACTCTCTTCCAGCACCACCAGACCGGCTACTTCCTCACCGACGAAGGGCGCGGGGTGCTGAGACACGCCGAGCTGGTCGAAGACAGCATCATGGCCCTGGAACGCGGCGCGGCCGGCCTGGACAAGACACCGGCGGGAACCGTGCGCCTGGCGACGTCGGAGAACCTCGCGACCCACCTCATCATCCCGGCGATGCCCGCCTTCCAGGAACGATATCCGGGGATCCGCCTCGAGATCATCACCAGTACGGTGACGGCCGAGCTCGGGCGCCGCGAGGCCGACATCGCGCTCCGGGTCGTTCGGCCGACCCGCGGGAACCTGAAGGTCAGGCGTGTCGGCCACATGACCTATTCGGTCTATGGCAGCAGGGACTATGTCGAAAGGCATCCAGTCGTGGAGGGAGAACCCCTCGGCGGGCGCCACTTCATTGCCTGGGACGATGGCCACGCGCACATGCCCGCGGCGGCCTGGCTTGCCCGAGAGCATCCCGGCTGCAAGATCGCGCTCGTCGCAAGCAGCCTTCCTGCCCAGATCGCCGCGGTACGCGCCGGACTCGGATTGGCGGTGATCCCCGATTTCCTCACCGTCAACGACGACTTCGTCCGCGTCATTCCGTCCGATCGGATGTTCAGCGCGGAGGTGTGGTTGGTGACGCATGCCGACCTCGTCGCCTCGGCCCGGGTTCGCGCGGTGAGCGACTTTCTGGCGGACCAGGTCGTCAAGGCGAACCCGGAACTCGCGGGCGGCTGGGCGGAGGCATGATCATCGAACCCCGCAGCGTCTTGCCCGAGCAGAAGTCGGTCGGTTGGCCTAGAAGGAGCGCCAGAGCGCGTAGGAGTCTTCCAAGAAATTGTAGGCGCTCACCTTGCCGTCGCGCACGGAGCAGATCGCAGCGAAGTCGCTTGCGAACTCGTGGCCGGTGCTCAGGATGCGGTGCTTGAAGTGGCCGGTGATTGCGACCTGATCGCCGCTCTCGAAGATGCGCTCGATGCGGAATTCGAGCGGCTCGAAGTTGACGGGGAAGAGCGCCATCCACGCGCGCACCTCTTCCTTGCCATGCCGCACGCCGATCGTCGGCACGTCGGCGGCGCCCTGGACCTTCCAGACCACGTCGTCGGTGAGGCACTCGAGGGTCCTGTCGACATCCTTCTTGAAGAAGGTGTCGAGGTAGTGCTGGACGACCTGTCCGGGCGTCATCTCAGTGGTCGATGTCATCTCGATATCCTCCTGCCACCGGCGGGCGGCGTGTTTGAGGCTCCGGATCACCGATGTCCGCCCGCGAGAATGAAATATTCGCCGGTGGTCCAGCTCGACTCGTCCGAGGCGAGGTAGACGGCGGCCGGCGTGATATCGTCGGGGACACCGAGGCGCCGAAGCGGTGTCTGCGAAATGATGATCGGCCCAAAGTCCGCCTGCAGGAAGCCGCCGGCCTGGACGCCTTCAGTGTCGACCACGCCCGGCTTGATCGCGTTCACGCGGATCTTGCGCGGCGCGAGCTCGTTCGAGAGCGAGCGCGTCAGGCCGTCGATCGCGCCCTTGCTGGCGGCGTAGACCGACGAGTTCGGCGCCCCGAATACCGTGATCGTGGAGCCCAGGTTCACGATGCTGCCGCCGTCGGGCATGTACCCCACGGCTTCCTTGACCGCGAGCAGATAGCCGAAGACGTTGAGCTCCATGTGCTTGCGGAACAGCTCGACTGAGATGTTCTCCAGCGGCTGGATGTCGAAGAGCCCGGCGTTGTTGACGAGGACGTCGATCCGGCCATGGGCGCGGTTGGCCTCCGCGAAGAGCTGCTCGACCTCCGCCGGCTCGCGCATGTTCGCCTTGATGGCGACGGCTTTGCCTCCAGCCTTTACGACTTCGCCGACGACTTCGTCGGCCGCGTCTTTGCTGCTGGCGTAATTCACCACCACGGACGCGCCCTCGGAGCCGAACCGTCGTGCGATAGCGGCGCCGAAGCCTTTGGAGGAGCCGGTGATGACGGCGACCTTTCCTAGCAGTCGATTGCTCATGATCGTCGTCCTTCCAACATCGGCCGGCTGATCGCCGCCGGTCCTGGCGCGTCGCTCGTGCTGTTCGCGGGGCGGTGGCGCCTGGGAACGTCCCACGCATGGAGACTCAGGTCGGTCGCATCGCCTGGCGTCCTCGTGCGGGTTGCTGCAGAGCTGCCGCCGGCGCGCCTCCGAGGTGATCGATCAAGATGCGGAGGACGTCTTGTCGCCCCAGAGATCGACCGGACCGAGTCGGTCGGCGGCCTGGGTCGCCAGCATCCAGCCCGGGTACTCCGCGGGCAGTTCGCTGACCGCGTCGAGCTGGCGGATCTCATCGTCATTGAGCGCGATGTCGACCGCGGCGATGTTGTCTTCGAGCTGGCCGAGGCGCTTGGCGCCGACGATCACCGACGTCACGACCGGCTTCGAGAGCAGCCAGGCCAGAGCGATCCGGGCTGGGCTGCAGCCATGCGTCTCGGCGATCGGCTTCAACACGTCGACCACGTTCCAGGCGCGCTCCTTGTCGACGATGGGGAAGTCGAACGAGGAGCGGCGCGAGCCTTCAGGCGACTGGTTCTCGCGGCTGAATTTTCCGGACAGCAGGCCACCGGCGAGCGGGCTCCAGACGAGGAGGCCCATCTTCTCGGCCTCGAGCAGCGGCCCGAGCTCACGTTCGAGGTCGCGTCCGGCGATCGAGTAATAGGCCTGCAGCGTGTTGAACCGCGCGAGGTTGAGGCGCGCGGAGATGCCGAGCGCCGTCGCCACGCGCCAAGCCTGCCAGTTGGACACGCCGGTGTAGCGGACCTTGCCCTGGCGGATCAGGTCGTCGAGCGCGCGCAACGTCTCCTCGACCGGCGTGAGCGTGTCGGTCGCGTGGATCTGGTATAGATCGATGTGGTCGGTCTGCAGGCGGCGGAGGCTCGCCTCGACGGCGTCCATGATGTGGCCGCGCGACGCGCCGACGTCATTCCGGCCTTGGCCCATCCGGCTGTAGACCTTGGTGGCCAGCACGATCCCGTTGCGGGGGACGCCGAGATTCTTGAGCGATTGGCCGAGCGTGCTTTCGCTCGCGCCCGCCGAATAGACGTCGGCGGTGTCGAAGAAGTTGATGCCGGCATCGATGCTTGCCTTGACGAGCTCGTCGGCGCCCACTTGGTCGACATCGCCAATATGTTTGTAGACGCCGCTGCCGTCGCTGAACGTCATGGTTCCGAGGCAGAGCTGCGAGACCAGAAGTCCCGTATTGCCCAGTGTCTTGTACTTCATCGTAATCTCCTTGTGACGCGACAGGGCATTCGGGCCGGGTGGCCCGGCTCCGCGTCGGTTGCTGGTGATAGGGTTGG
>CADCWL010000077.1 GCA_902806405.1 uncultured Thermomicrobiales bacterium
GGGCCGTAGAGGTAGATCGCGGCCGGCTCGTCGTGGAGGACGCGGCCGAGTTGGCGGTAGAGCTCGGCGCGGGCGGCGGGGTCGGTCTCGACGGCGGCGGCGTCGATCAAGGGCTGGGCGGTCGGGTTGTCGTGGCGGGAGAGGTAGCCGCCGTTGGCGATGAGGAGGTCGAGCAGGGTGTAGGGGTCGAAGAGGGGGCGCCAGGTGACGAACCGGAGGGGGGCGGCGCTCGGGTCGGTCCAGGTCCCGTTGAAGGTCGCCTTCTCGACGGAGCGGACCTCGGCACGGACGCCGACGGCCTCAAGCATGCCCGCGATCGCGGTCACGACATCGGCCCGCTCGTCGGCGCTGTGCTCCAGGGTCGTCGCGAAGCCGTCCGGGTGGCCCGCCTCGGCGAGGAGGGCGCGCGCCCGGTCCGGGTCGTAGGCGTAGGGCCGGAGATCGGGGTCGAAGCCGAGGCCGCCGGGGACGAAAAAGTTCGGGAGGCGGGCGCCCGCGTCGCCGAGGAGGGCAACGCGGACGGCGTCGACGTCGACGGCGTGGTTCAGCGCGCGACGGACGCGGACGTCGTCGAACGGGGCCTCATCGGTCGGGACGCGGACCCAGGCCGAGCCGGAGAGGGGCTGGACGACGACGCGGGCACCGCCGCTCTCCACCGTCTCGGTCTGGTCGACCGGGACGGCGCGGACGAGGTCGCCGGCGCCGGCGAGGAGATCGGCGACCCGGGTTCCGGCGTCCGGAACGAAGCGGTAGGCGACGCGGTCGGCGACGGGGCGGCCCTTCGGGCTCGTCGCGAAGTAATCGGGGTTCGCCTCCAAGGCGACCTCGCTCCCCCGGTTCCAGCCTGCGAAGCGGTAGGGGCCGGTGCCGATCGGGTTTGCGCCGAGGTCGGTCGTCGGGTCGGCGGCGTACGCGGGCGGCAGCATCGCCAGCCAGGCGGCCATCTGGGCCGGCAGCCAGGGGGCGGGGCCGGTTAGGCGGAGGCGGACGAGGAGCGGCTCGACCTCCTCGACCCGCTCGATGACGCGGAAGATCTCGGCAACCTGGGAGTTGACGTCCGGGTCGACAAGGTGGGCGACGGAGGCGGTGACCGAGCGGGCGTCGAACGGCTCGCCGTTGTGGAACACGACCCCCGGCCGGAGACGAACCTCGTAGGTCAGCGGGTCGAGCAGGGTCAGCGATTCGGCCAGGAGCGGCTCCGGAACGCCGTCCGGGCCGTACTGAACGAGGGCGTCGTAGACGGAATGGACGACCGACCAAGCGTCGGCGTCGTAGGCGAGCGCCGGGTCTAGGGTCGGCGGCTCGGCCGGGAGATCGATCATCAACTCGGCGACACGGGCCGGCGGCGACGAGCCGGGCGTCGCCTGGGCCAGGGCGCGGGGCGCCCACCCCAATCCGATGACGGCGGCCCCGACCCCGCCGACGGCGACGGCGCGCAGCAGCGACCGCCGGTCGAGCGCAGACGCGGCTCGACCCCCCCTCACCGCCTCGCGACGTTCCGCCCCGTCCGCCGATCCTGCATCCATCGTCGTCCCTTTCTCCACCAGACCGAACCGTCCCACCTCGCGCGCCGGTCGACCGTCCATCGACATCCTTCCCTATCCCGTCGTTTCACTCCGCCGCACCGGGATACGTTGTCCCCACTGCGGCACGTCCCTCCCGTGGCCGCGCGCCTACGGCGACCGACCCCGGGTCGCGAGCCAGTCACCGACCAGGTTCAGACCGAGGATCGTCAACGCCAACGCGACACCGGGCACCGTCGAGACCCACCAGGCCGTCGCCAGCGTCTCGCCGCCAGCGGCGATCATCCCGCCCCAGGTGACGACCTCCCCGCCTAGGCCGAGGCCGAGGTAGCTGAGCGCCGCCTCGTAGAGGATGGTGGCCCCCGCCTGTTGGCCGGCGACAACGGCGATCGGCCCGACCAGGTTCGGCAGCACGTGGCGCAGTGTCAGGCGGCCCGGCCCCACCCCGAGGGAGCGCGCCGCCTCCAGCCAGGGCGCCCGCCGCAACGCGAGCGTCTGGAGCCGGACGATCCGGGCGTAGCCGACCCAGCCGGTCAACGCCAGCGTCAGCACGACCGGGCCGAGCCCCGGCCCAAGAGCGGCGGTGACAGCGATCGCGACCACGACGAAGGGGAGCGCCATCTGGACGTCGGTCAACCAGCCGACGACGCGCGCCCCGACCCCCCCGGCGAGGCCGGCGACCAGGCCGAGCGCGACGCCGGCCGTGCCGGCGACCAGCGTCACCGCCGCCGCGAGCACCAGCGAGACCCGCGCCCCGACGACCACCCGTGCCAGCAGGTCGCGTCCAAGGGGGTCGGTGCCGAGGGGATGGGCAGCGTCGCCCCCAAAACCGAGCGGCGGCCGCAGCCGGCTGACGAGGTCCTGGCGGTCCGGCTCTGCCGCCGTCAATGCCGGCCCGAAGACGGCGACGACGACCAGGAGCGCGATGATGCACAGGCCGACGAGGGGGCCGACCGGCGGCCGACGAGCCGGCCGCGCCCGACCAGGTTGCCGCGGCCTTGCCGCCTTCCCTCGCTCCGCCATCGCGCCCCGCCAATCGACCGCGATCCACTCCACCGCCACGGCTACACTCCCCCGGCCGCGCCCGCGGCGCCGACGCGGGGATCGAGCCACCGTGCGAGGAGGTCGACGAGGATATTCACGCCGACGATCAGGGCCGCGAGGAGGACGACGACCGCCTGGACGACCGGTAGATCGCGGTCGGCGACGGCGCCAAGGGCCAGACGGCCGACGCCGGGATAGGCAAAGACCGCCTCGACGACGACCGCGCCGCCGAGCAGGAAGCCGACCTGGAGCCCGACGTAGGCGAGCGCCGGCAGCGCCGCACCGCGCAGCACGTGGTCCCGCAGCACCGCGGCCGGAGCCAGCCCCTTGCCGCGGGCGGTGCGGACGTGGTCCGCGCCCATCGCCTCGATCAGCGACGCGCGGAGGAGACGGGCGATGGCCGCCGCCGGGGCCGCCGCCAGGGCGATCGCGGGCAAGACGAGCGATCGTGGCCCGTCGAGCCCGGACGACGGCAGCCAGCGGAGGCGGACGGCGAAGACGAGGATCAGGAGGATGCCGAGCCAGAACCCCGGCAGCGCCTGGCCGAGCAGCGCCAGCGCACGGACGACCGCGTCCGCGATGCCGCCCGGCCGCGTCCCGGCCAGCAGACCGAGCGCACCGCCGCCGACGAGGGCGAACCCGACGGCGAGCGCGGTCAGGGCGAGGGTGGCGGGGAGCGGGTCGAGGACCGCCTCGAGCGCCGGTCGCCGCTGCCGCCACGACTCGCCGAAGTCGCCGCGGAGAGCGCGGCCAAGGAAGCGCCCGTACTGCTCCGGCAGCGGCCGGTCGAGGCCGAATCCGCGCCGGAGCGCCTCCTCCTGCGCCGGCGAGGCGCCGGGCGGGACGAGGGCGGCGAGCGGGTCGCCGGAGAGGTGGACGATGCCGAAGGCGAAGCCGGTCACGCCGAGCAGGACGGCGAGACCGTAGAGGAGGCGGCCGAGGAGGTACGGGAGGAACCGAGTCATGCGCGCCCCTCGGGTGGGGGGCGGGCGGCGGAGGCGGCGACGGGAATCGCGGTCGACACGCCGGCGCCCTTGCGGAGAGGGGCGCCGACGGTCCGCGCCGCGGCGACGGCCGCCACGGCCCGCGATTCCCCTCCCGACCCCGACCGCGAGCCCCAACGCCCCGGGCACAAAACGACCCGGGGGCAGAGGCCCTCGGGTGCGGCGTTAGGGGGAAGCACAACGCAGCGCGAGCGGGGCGAACCCCACCCGGCACCACGCCTTCTCCCATCCGGACTCTACCGTCGGCTCCGGAATCCCACCGGATCGTGCTTACGCGACGACGCGCGCTCGCTCGCGGGCTGTACCGCCGGTCAGGACTTGGCCGGCATCGCTCGCCGGCCTCACCTCACCCCGAAGGCTGTGCTTCCCAAAGGATAGCCCGTAGGACGCGCCGTGGCAAGCGCGTCCGAATTCCCGATGCTTCCGCCAAAAGACGGTCGGTGGTGGTGCGGGTTGCCTAGCCGCCGGCCTGGGGGACGACGCCGGCCCGTGTGGCGCCGTTGCGGTCCGCCCCATTTGCTGGTAGCGTACGCTGCCCCGCCGCCCGTGGGCCGGGGATGCGTCCGCGACGAACCGGCGCCAAGGAGGTGCGGGATGTTGAGGAACCGGCGGTCGATCGCCGCCTGCCTGATCCTGGGGTTGCTCGTCCTCGGCGCCGGGGGCGCCCTCCGCGTCGGCGCCGCCCAGGAGGCCACGCCGGCCCCCGCCGGGCAGGCCGCCACCCAACGCACGCGCCTGCCGGGCCAGTACGCCTTCTACCCTTCCCAGGTCGCCCAACCCGGCGGCGACCTACCCGGCGACCCGCAGGTCCAGTTGGTCAAGGTCGCCGACGGCCTCGCCGACCCCGTCAACGTCGCGGCGCCGCACGACGGCAGCGGCCGCATCTTCGTCGTCGAGCGCGCCGGCACTATCCGGATCGTCGACGCCAATGGGCAGCTCCTGCCCGAGCCCTTCCTCGACCTGACCGATCCGCAGGGCGCCAACGCCGTGATCGACGCCTTCCTCGAGCAGGGCCTGCTCGGGCTGGCGTTCCACCCCGACTTCAAGAACAACGGGCTCTTCTACACCAACTCGACGAACCTACTCCGCAGTGGCGACCTGGTAACGGCGCAGTACCGGGTGTCGGCCGACGACCCGAACAAGGCCGACCCGAGCAGTGTCGTCTTCGTCAGCACCCGGCCGAACCCGTACCCGAACCACCTCGGCGGCGACATCCAGTTCGGGCCGGACGGCTACCTCTACATCGGCCACGGGGACGGCGGCCTCGAGGGCGATCCGCTCGACGCCGGCCAGCGCCTCGACACCCACCTCGGCAAGATGCTGCGCATCGACGTCGGCCCGGCCGTCGCGTTGGCGCTGGGGCAAACCAACGCCGCCGCCGCGGTCGGCGGCCGGATCTACGCCATCCCGGCCGACAACCCGTTCGCCGAGGGCGACATCCCGATCAACCTCTTCGGCCTCCAGGGGAACGAGGCGGAGGACGCCTTCGCCCGGCTCCACCCGACCGCGCTGCCGGAGATCTGGGCCTTCGGGTTGCGCAACCCCTGGCAGTTCTCCTTCGACCGCCGGACCGGCGACCTCTGGATCGGCGACGTCGGCCAGAACTTCTGGGAGGAGATCGACATGGAGCCGGCCGGCAGCGGCGGCGGCTGGAACTACGGCTGGAAGTTCCTCCAGGGCTCGCACTGCTTCCCGAACTCGGCGGACCCGAACTGCCCGAAGGTCGGCGTGCTGCCGGTGGCGGAGTACCCGCACACGCCGGAGCTGAACCCGTCCTTCGGCTGCACCGTCGTCGCCATCGGCGTCTACCGCGGCCAGGAATCGCCCGGCCTCGACGGCATCCACTTTAACTCCGACTTCTGCTCCGGCCGCCTCTGGGGCGCGGCGCGCGGCGAGGATGGCGCCTGGCAGTACCAGGAACTGCTCGATACCGCCCTCTTCGCCACCGGCGCCGGGGAGAGCGAGAGCGGCGAGCTCTACCTGACCAACTGCTTCTGCGGCTACGCCGAGCCGACGGGGGAGACCTCTCGCGACGGCGCCCTCTGGAGGCTCGTCGCGGCCGACCGGGTCCCGGCCGGGGCAGAGATCGCCCCGCTCGAGGGCCAGGCGCCCGCCGAGGCGACCCCGCCGGGCGGCCCCGGCGAGGGCATCGCGACCTCGCCGGAGGCCGGCGCCCCCGCACCGGCGAGCCCGGCGGCGGCCGGGGCCGGCGCGACGCTGACGGTCGAGATGGGCCGGCCGGCAGAGTTCGCCTTCAACCCCAGCCAGCTCACCATCCCGGCCAACACCGACGTCACCGTCGCGCTGCCCAACCTCGGACAGGCGGTCCACAACTTCAACATCCCCGCGCTGGGGGTCAACGTCACGGTGCAGGTGGGCGAGACCGGCCAGGCGACGATCAACGCCCCGGCCGGGACCTACGAGTTCGTCTGCAACATTCCCGGCCACAGCGCGGCCGGGATGGTGGGCACCCTCACCGTCCAGTAGGCCGCCGGGGACCGGCTTCGCAGACCGGACCACCGACCTCGCCGGCCCCGATCCTGCGCGGGGCCAACGCTCCTGCCGCCGCGGGCGCACGCCCGCGGCGGCGTCCTTTGTAAGACGCGCTTCAGGCGGTGCGGCCGCCGGCCGCGGCGGCCGCTACCTTTCGCCCCCCACGTGTATACGCTGGTAACCGCCAATCGCCCCACCGGGCCCGCGAGATGCCCGTCCTCCAGCGCAAGCGCAAGCGGCCTGCGGCGACGAGGCGCCGCCCCCCGCCTCGGCGTTCGCGCGTCTCTACGGCGACTTCTTCGACCCCATCTACTGGTCCTGCCGCGCCCGCCCCGGACTCACTCCCACCGAACGCCGCACACCAAGGCATGGCCCTCGGCGTCGGTCCACCGCCGCAGCTCGGCCAGCTCGTCCTCGTCGACCAGGAACTGGCGGGAGCACCCGGGGCACGAGACCGCGTGGCAGCAGTCCCCGCGCGCCTCGCACCACTCCACCACGGCGCCGTAGGCGCGGCACCGCCCGTCGCACAGGTGGCGGAGGATGTCGCGGACGGTGGCGCTCAGACCCTCCGCCATCGCCAACGTGCCGACGTGGTCGGAATCGGCCATGTTGCTCCCCCAAGGTGCGCCGGACCTACGCCGGTCCGGGCGTAATCGTCCCGATGCAACCCACCTTACACCCGCGCGCTCGCCCGTCAATCCCCTCCGATGCTGGAACCGCGCCGGGATCGCAGAAAAAGGGATCGCCGTCTCGGAAACGACCGTTTGCGAGACGACGCCGGAAGCCGACGACGCGCACGGTGTCCCTCCTATTGCGCCACCACCACGGTCCACTCCCCCACCGCCTCGACCGCCAGCACGTAGCGGCCGGGGTAGTCGACCGTTATCGCCGACGTGCCGACGTGCGGCCGATTCCCGATGAAGACGACCGTGTTGTAGGTCTGGTCAGCGCCGGGCTCGGACACGAACTTCACGGAGCAGCTTGGTCGGGGCATTGACCGAAACCACGGCGCGACCCCGCCCCAACCGGCCGCCATGGTCAACGTCGCGTTCGTCGTCTGTG
>CADCWL010000078.1 GCA_902806405.1 uncultured Thermomicrobiales bacterium
GTTCGCCGTCGCCACGATCGACGGTGTCGTCGCCGGGGCGGCGCCGTGACCGTCACGCCGGGGGAGGAGGACCGGATGGACGGCAGCCGCACCGGGGCAGCGGTCGCGACGGCCCCCCCGGCGGGCCCGCCCCCGCTGCTCGGGTGCGCGGGATCGAGAAGCGGTTCCCCGGCGTCCACGCCCTGAAGGGGGTCGACTTCGACGGCCGGGCCACGGATTCGTCACGAGACCAGACGAGCGCGGGCGGCCCCCGCATGGGCCGGGTCACCGCCTATGGCGGGCCAACCGCCGGGCACGGCTGCCTCGAACGACGTCGCGCGACAACGTGGTCGGCTAGCGTCTACTCATACCGGAGCGCCTCAGCCGGCACTATGCGACTGGCCTGGGTCGCGGGGATCCAGGTCATCAGCAGGGCGACACCGGTGGTGGCGGCCCGCACGAGGCCGATGAACGCCCACGGCACGACGAAGTCGGCTCCATCCGGCCCCACCCCCTCTGCGCGGAACAGGTTGTAGGCGGTGGCGAGGCCGAGGACGGTGCCGGTAACGACGCCGAGGATCACGAGATAGGCCGTCTCGATCAGGAATGCCAGCGAGACGAGCGACCGCTGGAAACCGAGTGCCCGCAGCACGCCGATCTGCTGCCGTCGCTCGACGACCGCGCGGAACGCCACGACCCCGACAGCCGCGATGCCGACCACCAGCCCCAACCCGAAGAAGCTGCCCATGATGGCCCGGATGCCCGTGAACCAGCGCTGCTCTTCGATCTGTTCGTCACGGATCGACGTCGCCTGGACGCCGTTCGTCAGGAGGGCCGACTCGACCTCACGCGCGACCCGACGCGCCTCCGCCGGCTCCGTGAGGTTCAAAAAGTACGAGACAGCAGCAGGAGCCGGATAGACGTGGTCCACCGTCGCCTGGGCCGTGTAGAGGCCCCAGAAGCTGATTCGGCTGTCGATGATTGCGACGATCTTTACCGGACGCGGCCGCCCCGTCTCCGGATCTTCCAGTTCGACCGTGATCGGGCGGAAGACCTCGTCACCGGTCGTCAGGCCGGTCAGCGCGAATCCATCATCCCCGCCGCCGTAGTCCGCATCCTGGATCGAGAACGAGTCGCTGACCACGACGTCGGGCTCCGTCAGCAGGGCTTCGATCACGGCCGCGTCGCTCTCATAGCCGACCGCCCGCTGCTGAAACGTCAGCGTGCTGCCACGGATGAAGTCTTCATCCATGCCGTAGATGACCTGGTTCTTCCACGACACGGTGCCGGCCATGCGGACGTGGGAGGCGATCGGGTTCGGCGTCGTCATCGTCCCGGCCGCCCCGATGGCGAGCATGTCGACGCCACCGTCGCGCAGGGCGGTCGGGAGGTCACCGATTGGGTTGGTGGCGGCGTCGGCTCGGACATGCCAGCCCGCGCTCGCGTCGTCGCCGACCGAGAGGGCGGCGAAGTTGGTCATCAAGGTGGTCATCATCACCAAAGCGAAGATGATCAAGCTGAACATCGCCATCGTCAGGCCGGTCCACCCGGGCACGAAGCGGGGGTAGGCGACCGCGGTCCGCACCGCCGGCAGCCATCCGCGGAGCACTCCTCCGATACGCGAGAGCCCTGCGAGGAGCACGTCCAGGTTGTTGACCACCAGGATCGTCGCCGCGACCACGAGGCCGATCCCGGCCCCGAAGAACATTTCGAACCCGGGCTCGTACTTGCCGAGGAGGAGCCGGGCGACGGCCCCCGGCAACAGCCAGACGGTGAGGATCCAGAGACCAACGCCCGTGAAGACCGGTCGCCCGGAGACACCGACGAACCGCAGGGCCAGCCCGAGGCCGAAGGGCACGACGCTCAAGCCCACGAACAGCGGAAAAGCATGCCCGCCGGCGACGCCAAGCGCGGTCAGCGACCCGCCGGCGAGCAGGACCAGCGCCGCCCAGACGAGCGTCCGCTTCTGACGCGTGCGGGTCGTGATGTCGGGCATGTCACGGATCGCGGCCACGACGTTGAGGCGGCTGACGCGCCAGGAGGCGACGAGCATGGTCAGGAACGTCAGGACCACGCCGAGGGTGTAGGCGACGATCAGGCTCTGCGGCCGGACGCGCTGCTCGATCGCGATCTCGCCGCCCGTTAACGACTGGAATGGTCGGAGGATGGCGGCCGAGAGGACCACGCCGAGCACCACGCCCACGACCCCCGACAGCAACGCGTAGCCGGCTCCCTCGGCCATGAACTGCTCGATGAGTTGGCGCCGCTGTGCCCCGAGCGCTCGCGCCATGCCCATCTCCTGCCGGCGCTCGGCGGCGAGCATGCTGAAGATGAGGATGATGAGCAGCACGCCGGCCGCGACCGAGAAGAGGCTGATGACGAGGAAAATGCCCGTCATCCCCTGCGCCATCCCTTCGGCCTCCGCGAGATGATCGCGCTTGACCGCCGCCACGCCGACCGGCTGGTTGGCCAGGGCGGCCTCCAGCGCCGCCACGACCGCGTCGGTGGTCTCCGCGCCCTCGGCGACGCCTCCACGGTTCGAGACCGCGATCAGGCTGAGCCGCCCCGGCTGGCGGCTGAGGGCCTGGAGACGGTCGAGCGGCATGACGATGCCCGGCAGCGGCCGCGTCTCGAGGTAGCCGGGGTAGCGGGCGCCGCTGACCATCGACTCCACCGCGACCGCGGCGACGGTCAGCGTGATCGGCGCGTTCTCGTAATGGACCCTGAGCACGTCGCCGGCGACGGCACCGAGGGCGTCGGCCGCCCGCTGGTTGACGATGACCTGGCCGGCCGGAATCGCCGCCAGGTCAAGGCTGGTCCCGTCGGTTGCCCGAAGCCCGCCGAACGGGGCGACCCGGGCCGGGTCAACGCCGCTGAGCACCGCCTGCGGCTCGCTGAGGTCGCGGGTGGTGTTGAGCACGGGAACGACCACGTCGAGCGCCGGCAGGACACCGTCGACGTGCGCGTCCGCCGCGACCGCCGCGTCGACCAGGGGCAGCACGCCAGCATCGATAGTGGCGGTGAGCGCGTCGCCGGCCGACGCCAAGCCGTCGCGCCCGCAGACGACGACCTCGTCAACATGGCCGAACAATTGGTAGACATGCAGCGTTGCGGAGCGCTGCATCGTGTCCCCGCTGTTGAACGCCGCCGAGATCAGCAGCGTCGAGAGCATCAGCCCTAGGATGATCAGCGCGCTCTGCGTCGGCCGCCGGGGAAGATTGCGCACCCCCAGCTTGAAGATGACCGGCCGTCGCCACGCAACCCAGGCCAGGTTCAGCAGACAGAGCGCGAGCAGGACGATCAGCGCGAACATGATCCCGTCCATCGGGATCCCGAAGATCTCGTCCATCATTCCGCCCGACGAGCACTCGGCCATCCGCTCCGCCAGACCGGACCTGTCGCCCCACCCTTGGTTTCGGCTCCCGCGCTAACGAGAGCCGATCGCTGACCGCCCGACGCTAGGGCACGATCTGCATGGTGAGCGCCTCGTGGGCGTAGGGAACGTGCTCGACAATCTCCTCGCCGACGATCCGGCCATCACTCATCCGAACGATCCGATCGCACAGACCGCCGACACCGGGGTCGTGGGTCACGAGCACGAAGGTCAGCCCGACCCGGTCGTTCAGGTCGCGCATCAGGCACATGATCTCGGTCGCCGTCGTCGAGTCGAGCGCGCCGGTCGGCTCGTCGGCCCAGACGATCGCCGGGTCGTTCACGAGCGCGCGGGCGATGGTGACGCGCTGCCGCTGGCCACCGGAGAGCTCCGCCGGGCGGTGGACGGTCCCGAGGCGACGGCCCGCTACCGGACCGGCACCTTCGCGACGCCGCTGCTCGTCGTCGGCGACCGGTCGGTGCTCGGCCTTCGGCCCGACGAGACCGCGGCGGCCCTGGCCGATCGGGGCGTCCCGGCCCCGTGACCGCCGCCGCCGGCCGGCGCGTTGGCCGTGTGGGGGATCGCTGGTCGGTCGATCGGGTGCGGGGGCAGGAACGGCGGGGAGGTCGATGGTCGTCGCCCGCGGCCAGCGGCGGGGGGCGGCGGGGGCGTCGCCAGCGGCGCGGGCGTGGGATACTCCGGGCCGGCATTTGGGACGCGACGACGGGAGGCGGGGCGGAAAATGATCCTCGAGACGCTGGATCTCGACCCCGCGGAGCTGGAGCGGCGCACGGGCTGGCAGATCAAGCCCCAGGGGGCCTGCAAGGGGGAGCGGTGCGTGCCGCTGCCGGCCGCGGGCGGGGGGCGGGTCGATGCGCGGCTGCTCGCCGAGCGACTGGGCATGCCGCTCGTGCGCGACGAGCCGAGCGGACTCTGGTGCCTGGGGCCCGAGGCCGGCGGGCGGGCGCTCGCGGACGTGCGGGCCCCCGACCTGGAGCTGCCCGACGTCCACGGCCGGGCGTTCCGCCTACGCTCGCTGCGGGGCCGCAAGGTGCTGCTCGTCGCCTGGGCTTCCTGGTGAGGCTGCCGGCGTGATCTGCCCGTGTGGCAGGGGCTGCACGCCGAGCTCGGCCCCCGCGGCCTGGCGATCGTCACCGTGGCCCTCGACACCGAAGGCGCGGAGGCCGCCCGGCCGTGGATCGAGGCGGCCAAACCGGAGCACCCCTCGCTGGTCGACCGGGCGCACGTCGTGGACGAGCTGTTCGGGATCGCCAACGTGCCGAGCGGGGTCTGGATCGACGAGGAGGGCGCCATCGTGCGCCCCCCCGAGACCGCGTACCCGGCCCACCCCAACTACGGGGACCGGGCGATCCCGCCGGGTGCCTCGGCCCGGGAGGCGGCCGAGATCGCGGAGGTGAGGAAGCTGCGGACGGAGCCGGAGGCGTACGTCGCCGCCCTCCGCGACTGGGTGGAGCACGGGGCACGGAGCCGTTTCGTCCTCCCGCCCGGGGAGGTGCTGCGCCGGAGCCGCCCGCGCCCCCCCGAGGAGGCCCGGGCGGCGGCCCACTTCGAGCTCGGCCAGCACCTGCACCGCCTGGGCCGGGCCGAGGACGCCGTCCGCCATTTCCGGGAGGCGTACCGGCTGCAGCCCGACAACTGGACCTACAAGCGCCAGGCCTGGGATCTGCTCGAACCGCACCGGAGCCCGCTCGAGGTCTACGGGGGCGACTGGCTGACCGACGTCCGGAAGATCGGCGCCGAGATCGACTACCCCCCGCTCGACCTCTCGGGGCGCCGGGCCCAATCGGTGGCCTCTGCGCCGCTCCCGGGGGATCAGGCGCGCCAAAGTCGATCCCGTCACCCCGGCCGACGTCCTCGCCCTCTGCCAGCCCGACCGCGTCTGCTCCCAGGCGATGGTCCTCCGCCTGGTCGATCGCAAACCCCTTCCCGCCGGGACGGGTGAGACGCCCCAGGACGCAGGTTTCAAGCGGGACACTGCCCGCAAGTTCCTCGTGCTCCCCGCCACCGAGCAGGGGCTGCCTCGGCTCCCCTCTAGGTGGGAGGCGCCTGCCGTCCAAACCTACGCCGCCGGCGAGCGCTCGGAAGTGCGGCTCGCGGGTTTCCTTCGCACCGAGCGCGGCACTGCCCGCGGGCTGGCCCACGCGTTGGCGGGGAAGGGGAAGTCTCGCAGATGGAGTTCACGTTCGATCACGGTTCGGTCGTCACGCCGGGGCGAACGTCGCCCCGACTCCGCCCTCTAGGTCCCGCCCCGACCCCGGCCCCGTCGCCGCCGCCGTCGCGGACGTCGTAGCGGCAGAGTCGCTCTCTGTCCGACGAGGCGAACCTCGCGGGGCCGCCAGCGAACCGGAACCGCTCGAGCTCGCCCCCCGGTGCTCACCACGGGTCGGCTCTCCGCCCTGACCGCCACCGACGGCGATCTCGACGAGGGCGCAGCGAAAACCCTGGCTTTCGCCATCCATCGACCGCCGCGGGACGCGGGCGCTCGCCGGACGGGCACCCCTCCGCTCGACCTTCGATCTCGCAGGGCCTGGGCCGATGGGCGAGGCCATCCCTCCGAACGCCCTCCGCACGGTTTTGAGTGACGTCCGGGAGCGTGACGCCCACCAGTCGAGACGTGCCCACTCTCGGGCCCGGTGGGTCGCGAGCGCGACCTGGCGCGAGACTGGATAGGAGGACGACGGGTGACCGAATCGATGGAGGCTTCGCCTTTGGTGGAACCGTTCACCACCGTTTCCGGGTGAGACGGAGACCGGTGGATCGGCTCCGCCGAGGAGTTGGCCGGCGCCGAGACCCAGGGCTGTGTACCCTGCTCCGGGCCTGCGATAACTTGGGCGATGCCCTCCGTCCCTTCGTCGAAGCAGACCGTGAGCTGGCCCAACGGGAAGTACCACCCCAAAGCCGGTACGGGCGGTGCTCCGTCCCTCCCCGTTCCGCCCTTCGCCCACGCCCCCCCGGCTGTCAGCCCCTGGTGCGGATTCGTCGGTTCAACCCCCGGTAGAAACCCCTGGCGATACCGGCCCCGCCCCCATTAATCACCCCGTCGACCCCAGGTACCGCGTCACGACCCAGACGTGGCAGGCGCTGCCGGCCAGGACGAAGAGGTGCCACACCTCGTGTGCCCCGAACACCCCAGGTCTCGGCGACGGCCAGCCGGTGGCGTGCACCACCGCCCCCAGGCTGTAGGCCATCCCGCCCACCACCAGCCAGGCGAGCCCCTCCCCCGGTACCGTCCGGGCCAGCGCCGGCAGCGCCGGCACCACCGCCCAGCCCATCAGGATGTAGACCCCCGTCGAGAGCCAGATCGGAACGTCCATCCACCGCAGCTTCGACGCAATCCCGGCCGCCGCCATCCCCCAGATCATCCCCAGCAGTCCCCACCGCCACCCCCCCTCCAGGGCAAGCAGGCAGAACGGCGTGTACGTCCCCGCGATCAGGACGAAGACCATCGCGTGATCGAGGCGCCGCAGGCGCGCAACACCCCGCGGCGCCAGCGGCAGCAGGTGGTACAGCGCACTTGCGGCGTACAGCGCCACCAGACTTCCCCCGAAGACCGCGACGGCCAGCAGCCGCAGCCGGGAGCCGGTGCCCACCGCCTGCACCACCAGCCCCGTCAGCACGGCGACGGCCAGCCCAGCCCCGGCCAGGTGGGTGAGCCCGCTCGCCGGCTCCCGCATCCGCGCCCGCCGCATCCGTCCCTCCCCCGCGACCTCCGACCGTTTCCCGCCGGGACCGTCCCCTCGCACCCGTGACGAAGGACAACAGATGACCCAATCAATTCGATAAGCGGCCCGGCCGGCACCGCTGCGGGCCTGGGCGGGGCGGAAGCGTGCCCGGGAGCAAGTTTCCGTCATCCCGGACCAGCCCCCGACCCGGAGGCAACGAGCGGGACGCCCGGAGCTCACACCCGGGTCACCCCCGCGCCTCGCCCGTCCGATCGACCTGGATAGGGACCGACCACTGCAGCCCCTGCGCCGGGCTACGGGAACGAAGCCGGGATTTTGGAACCACGTGCGGCCGAGCCGCCGCCCCGCCTGCCATCCACGGTCCTGACGACCCGTGTCCTTCGAATGCCGGCCTCGCTCCCGGGCACGGGAGAGGGACCGGGGTGGTGGCTTCCTACCCCGTGGCCCTCGCCCCCCACGCCAGCGCCACACAACAGCGAAGGGTCGCGGGCCGAAGCCCCGCGACCCTTCGCGCCCGCGACGATCGGCTCCCAAGGAGTCGATGCCGTGACCCTACCGGTCCACCGACCCCAGCACGATGTCGATCGTCCCGATCAGCGCCACCATGTCGGCCAGCATCGCCCCCTCCGACAGGTGCGGCAGGATGCTCAGGTTGACGAAGTCCGGGGAGCGGACGCGCCAGCGGTACGGCATCGGGCTCCCGTCCGAGACGAAGTAGTAGCCGTTCTCCCCCTTCGGGTGCTCGACCGCGGCGTACGCCTCCCCCACCGGCGGGCTGAACCCCTTGATCACCCAAATGAAGTGCCGCTGCATGTCCTCCGCCGTCGTCATCGACCCCTTGTGGGGCGGGATCACGTACGGCGACTCGTATGCCATCAGCGGCGTGTCCATCCCCTCGACCGCGTCCAGGCACTGACGGATGATGCTCAGCGCCTGCCGCATCTCCTCCATCCGCACCAGGTAGCGGTCGTAGGTGTCGCCGTGCTGTCCCAGCGGCACCTCGAAGTCGAGCCGATCGTAGACCAGGTACGGCATCGCCTTCCGAATGTCGTAGTTGATCCCGGAGCCGCGCAGGCACGCCCCCGTCAACGAGTAGGAGACCGCCGCCTCCGGCGTGATCACCCCCACCCCCTTGGTCCGCGCCATCCAGATCGGGTTCGCCGACAGCAGATCGGCGTACTCCCGCTGGCGCTCCGGGAAGATCTCCAGGAAGTCCCGGATCATCCCCGGCAGCCGCTCGGGAATCGGGCGCGAGAAGCCGCCGATCTCCATCATGTTCGTCGTCAGCCGGGCGCCGCAGAAGGTCTCGTAGATGTCCAGGATCAGCTCCCGCTCCCGGAAGCAGTACAAGGACATCGAAAGCGCCCCGATGTCGAGCGCGTGCGTCCCCAGCCAGACCAGGTGAGAGGCGATCCGCGTCAGCTCCGCCATGATCACGCGCCAGTACTGGGCGCGCTCCGGGGCCTCCACCCCGCACAGCTTCTCGATCGCCAGCGCGCAGCCGAGGTTGTTCATCGGCGCCGCGACGTAGTCCGTCCGGTCCGTCCAGGGGATCACCTGGGCGTAGCGGTGCGCCTCCCCCAGCTTCTCCGTCCCCCGGTGCAGATACCCGATCACCGGGTCGCAGCTGACGATCACCTCACCGTCGAGCTTGAGCACGACCCGCATCACGCCGTGCGTGCTCGGGTGCTGCGGCCCCATGTTCAAGGTCATCAGGCGCTGGCCGTCGGCCAGCGTTCGCTCCTCGGAGACGGTCAGCGTCCCGGTCTGCGGGGCGTCCTCCGCGACGTCGAAGATCGAGCCGTCGCGGAGCGCCTCGGGCGCACCGGGTCGGGTCGTGATCGCGGTCATCTAGGTGGCTCCCCTCCCCGACCAGCGGGTGCGGACACGGCCCACGCTACGCTCCTGGTTGTAGACCGGGAACTCGCGCCAGCCGCGCAGCGGGTAATCCTTTCGCAGCGGGTGCCCCTCGTCCCAATCGTCGGGCAACAGCATCCGCCTCAGGTTCGGGTGCCCCTCGAAGACGATCCCGAACATGTCATACGCCTCCCGCTCCAGCCAGTTCGCCCCGTTCCAGAGCGGGACGAGCGACGGCACCGACTCCCCGTCGTTGCAGCCCGCTTTCAAGCGCAGCCGAACCCGGTTCGAGAGGGAGTACAGGAGCGCCACGACATCGAACCGCGGCTCGGCCCGCAGCCGCAGCATGTCGATCGCCGTCACGTCGGTCAGGAAATCGAAGCGCAACCGCGGGTGCGCCCGCAGGAAGGCGCAGACGTCGCGCAGCGACTCCCGCCGGACGTGGATCGTCGTCTCGTCCCGGAAGCGGACCACGTCGACGACGACCCCGGGCATCTCCGCCCGCAGCGCGCGCAGCGCCGGGTGCTTCTCCACGTCCGGGTCGACGTATGCCCCCCGCCCCCAGCCGTCGGTCTGCTCCGTCCCCGCGATGTCCATCCGCTCGGCCATCGCCTCGACGTTGGCCAGCGGCGCCTCGGCGGTGACCGCCGCCTCCTGGGTAGCGGTCGGCAGCGTCTGGCTGCCGCCGACCCGCGGGTCCATCGGTTGGGCAACGGCCTTCACGGTGCCGACCGGGTCGGCGTTGTCGGCCGAGCCGTCGGCCGTGCTCTTCATCTCGGGGTCGGGCGTCTGGGGTCGCTGGTTCCGGGGATCGGTCGGGTCGCTCACGCTGATGGTCCTTGCCGATACGAGACACCAAAGGGGATCGACGCGGAGCGGTGGTAGGGGCGTTGCTTGCTGCGCCCATCACCCGAAGGGCCAAAACGGGGAAACGCGATCACGAGGCGACGCTGTCGACCTGCGGGTCGACGGGAGCGGCAAGCGGCGCCCCTACGGTCGCGTTGCCGAGCGCCGACCTACCCCCGCACCCCCGCCATCGCCTCTTCCCGCTCCGAGGCGCGCATCCGCTCCGCGGCCTCGCCCCCCTGCTTGCGGGCCATCGTCTCGTACTTGATGACCTTGTTCTGCAGCTCCAGGATCCCGTAGTAGAGACCCTCCGGCGTCGGCGGGCAGCCCGGCACGTAGACGTCGACCGGGATGATCTGGTCGACGCCTTGCACCACCGCGTAGGTATCGTACGGCCCGCCGACGTTGGCGCAGGAGCCCATCGAGAGGACCCACTTCGGCTCCGGCATCTGGTCGTAGAGCGTCCGCACCACCGGCGCCATCTTCTTGGTGACGGTGCCGGCGATGATCATCAGGTCCGCCTGCCGCGGCGAGGCGCGGTAGAGCATCCCGAACCGCTCGGCCAGGTCGAACCGGCTCATCGAGGCCGAGATCATCTCGATCGCGCAGCAGGCGAGCCCGAACTGGAGCCACCAAAGCGACGAGCGCCGCGCCCAGTTGAAGACGAAGTCGAGCGAGGTGGTGAAGACGTTCTTCTCGAAACGGTCGTCGATCAGACCCATTCCAGGGCCCCTTTCTTCCACGCGTAGATGTAGCCCACGAAGAGCAGGCCGATGAAGGAGAGCATCTCCAGGAAGCCGTAGAGACCGAGGCTGTCGAAGATCACCGCCCAGGGGAAGATGAAGACGGCCTCGATGTCGAAGATGACGAAGAGCATCGCCACCACGTAGAAGCGGGGGGTGTAGCGCGGCTTAACGGCGACCACGTCCGGCACGCCGCTCTCGTACGGGGCCGCCTTCGCAGCGGAGGGCTTGCTCGGGGCGACGATCAGGTTCAGCGAGAGGAGCGTCATCCCCATCGAGAACGCCGCGATGGTCATCAACCCGATGACCGCCCAATTCCCACCGAACGTCTGCAGATCCACCGGCACCCCGCGCTTCCCGCCCCGACTGCCGCCCACTGGACCCGAAAGCGGCCCCCGAGACCGACCCGAAACGCTCCGTGAAACCTTTGTGTATGCTATCACAAGCGACCGGACCTACCGCCCGCCCCACCTCCCCGCATGTGGCATTCCGTCACCGCCGCACGTCTCTGACCACAGCTCCGGGGGACTTCCGCCAGCCGCGTCCCGGCTCCGGTTTCGCCCGTCGCCGATGCTAGGTGTCGGTCCGCCTAAGGTCGGATCGACGCCATCTGCCACACGTCGAGCGCGGTCGCCCTCCCCCCTCCACCTGCCGCAAAGACTCCAACCCCGAGGCTCTCCGTCCGCGACGGATAGACCCGGTCCGCGATCGCCACGCGCCCGTTCGCGAAGACCTCGACCACCGACCGATCGAGGAAGACGGTCAAGACCAGCGGCTCGTCGGCCCTGAGCATCAGCGCCGCCTCCTCCACGTCCCGGTCGACCCCGACGTCCAGACTGGACCGCGCGCAGTCGAGGACGAGGCGCCCCCTCTCGTAGCGGACCCGCGTCTCTTCCGCCCCGTCCGGTGACCGCCGCACGGCAAGCCCGACCGTCCCCGCATCCACCTCCCCTGGCGCGAACTCCGCTCGGATCTCCAGGCAATCCCCCGCCACGCCGTCGAGGGGGAGCATTTCTCCCGGCCTAAGCGCGAGGTTGTCCCACCGCCGGTGGGCGCCGCGCAGCCGAGCCAGTTCCGGCACCGGCGCCACGCCGAGCGTTCCGTCCCCCCGCAGAGACAGCACCCGGGGCAGCGACATCACCCCCGCCCACCCCGCCGCCGCGACCGCCTCCCGGTCCCGCCCCTCCCAGAGCCAGCCCCACATGAGCCGCCGGCCGTGAGCGTCCTGCGTCGTCTGCGGCGCATAGAAATGCCCGCCGACATCAAGGATTCCCTCCCGCTCGGGGGTGAAGCGATGGTCTCGGTAGGTGCCCAAAAAGTACGTCGCGTAGTTCAGGGTGTGGCGCCCCCCCTTGTCCCAGATCGAGACGATCAGGACGTGCTTGTCCCCCAGCGGGAAGAGGTCGGGGCACTCCCACATCGTCCCCGTCCAGAACGGGTCGGTCCGCCCCTTGTCGCCGACCAGGATCGGGTGCAGGTACTCCCACGAAAGGAGGTCCGGCGAGCGGTAGAGGAGCGCCGTGCCGCCGACCCCCTCGATCCCGGCGCCGACGATCTGGTACCAGGTGTCGCCCTCCTTCCAGACGGCGTGGTCGCGGAAGCCGGTCAGGGCCATCCCCGGCGGCGTCGCCGGGATCACCGGGTTGCGGGGGTGCTTCGTCCAGGTCACCAGGTCGTCGTCGCCCGTCGCCAGGCAGGGCCGCTGCTCCCGCCCCCGGACCCCGGTGTAGACGATCGTCGGCACCCCGTCGCGGTCCACGAAGCAGCCGGAGAAGCAGCCGTCCTGGTCGGGCGAATCGGGGGTCGGCGCGAGCGCGATCGGCAGATCATCCCAGCGGACGAGGTCGTCGCTCACGGCGTGGCCCCAGTGCATGTTCCCCCAGTGCGGCCCGAACGGGTTGTGTTGGTAGAAGAGGTGGTACCGGCCCTTCCAATGCACCAGGCCGTTCGGGTCGTTCATCCAGTTCGACGGCGGCAGGAAGTGGTAGCGCGGCCGGTGCCGATCGCCGGCCGGCACGCTCCACGCCTCGTCCGACCCGGCGGGCGCCTCGGTTCCGAGCCGAGACGGTACAGCGCCGTCCACCATCGCCTGCTCCTCCTCCTGCGCCGCCGGCGAGGCGTACCCGAACCCGCCCGCCGATCGGACACGGCGGGCATGACGCGCCACGTTCCGCGCGCCGCACCCCGCCCTCCCCACGTCTCTCCTACCAGGTCCCCTCCCCAATCAGCCGATCCGCAGCGGCGCCTCCGGGAACCGGTACGGCGCCGGACGCTGCCGCTGCTGCAGCGCGTAGACGGCCGTCAGCGGCCCGATCCGGCCGAGGAACATCGTCGCACAGAGGGTCAGCTTGCCCGCCGTCGTCAGACCCGGCGTGATACCCGTCGACAACCCGTCCGTCGCCAGCGCGCTCCCCGCCTCGAACATCAGCGCGATGAACGGCGGCTCTGCCCGGCCGCTCGCACCCTGCGTCAGCGCCAGCGCCAGCGTCGCCGCGAAGTGGGCGAGGCCGAAGAGGACGACGACCGCCATCGCCCGGAAGACGAGCGTCGGCGCAAGGCGCCGGCCGAGGAGCTGCGGCTCCGCCTGCCCCCGCAGCGTCGCCACCACCGCGACCGCGAGCGCCGCCACCGTCGTCAGCCGTACTCCGCCCGCCGTCGAGCCGGGCGCCCCGCCGATCAGCATGATCCCGACGAAGACGAAGAGCGTCGTCCCGCTCGCCTCCCCGAGGTTCACCGTCGCGAAGCCGCCGGAGCGCGCCGCTACGCTCTGGAAGAGCGCCGCCATCGGCTTCGCCCAGCCCGGCGCCCCGGCCAGCGACCGCCCCCACTCCAGGGACAGGAAGACCGCCGCCCCGCCGACGGTCAGCAGGCCGTGGGCGAGCAGCACCAGTTTGGCGTCGAGCGTCAGCGTCGCCCACCGCCGCTTCCGCCAGACGTCGCTCAAGACCAGGTAGGAGAGCGCTCCGGCCTGGATCAGGAGCGCGATCGTCAGGTTGAGCCAGACCGCGTCCCGAAAGGGGGTCAACGACCGAAACCCGCCGGAGAGATCGAAGCTGGCGTTGCAGAACGCCGAGACGGAGAGGAAGACCCCGTGCCAGAGCGCCGTCGGCAACGGCAGCCGGCCGGAGAGCCAGAAGCCGAGCGTCAGCGCCACCGCGCCCGCCCCCTCGACCGCGAGCGTGAAACGGAGGATGCGCCCGGCCAGCTCCCGCACTTCCCGCAGCGAGAGCGCCGGGTCGCCGTCGCGCAGCAGCAGCGCGTCCCGCAGGCTCGTCCCCCGTCGCAGCGCCTGGAGCACGATGCTGGCGCCGACCGTGAAACCGAGCCCGCCCCCCTGCATCAGGACCAGGATCGTCGCCTCGCCCAGACCGTTCCAGTGCGTCGCCGTGTCGACCGTGACCAGACCCGTCACGCAAGCGGCGGAGACGGCCGTGAAGAAGGCGTCGACCGGCGGCGTTGCCCCCCCGGCCGCCGCCGTGCAGGGCAGCGCCAGCAGGACCGCGCCGACGGCGACCAGCACGCCGAAGGCGAGGACGAAGAGCTGGGCGTGTCGCCGCGCGCTCGGGGGCGCCGACGGGCGGGGCGCCGGCGCCAGCGCGATGGTCTTCCGCGCCCGTCGGAGCCGCCGGATTAGCCGGCTCGGCGCCCGGTCCCGCCCGGGCACCTTCGGCCGCGGCGGGGCGCTCACGACGGGGCGTCGTCCGGCTCGGCGAAGGCGTCGATCGTCGGGTCGGCGCCGACCACCAGCAGTTCGTCCCCCGCCGCGATCCGGTCCTCCGGCGCCGGCGCCGTGATCACCTCCCGGCCCCGCTGGATGAGCAGCACGTCGAGCCGGCCGGCGTGCGGCGCGCAGAGCTCGCCGAGCGAGCAGCCGACGAAATGGGCCGGCGCCCGCAGCTTGGCGACCCCGGTGAAGGGGGAAAGGGGGATGTAATCGTTGATGTAGCGGACCGAGAGGGAATGCCCGAGGCGAAGGCCGGCGTCCTGCTCCGGGAAGACGACCCGGTCGGCACCGACCCGCCGCAGCAGCTCGGCGTGGAGATCGTTGGCCGCCTTGGCGACCACCCAGCCGACCCCGAGCCGCTTCAGGATCATCGCCGCCAGTGCGCTCGTCTCCACGTTCTCCGTCTGCGCAACCACCCCGAAATCGGAGCGGTCGACCGCGAGCGAGCGGAGCAGCGCTTCGTCCCCGCCGTCCCCCTGCACCGCCAGCGTCACGAAGTCGGCGGCGGCGGCGACCCGCTTCTCGACGGTGTCGATCCCCGTCACCTCGTACCCCAGAGCGTGCAGGGTCCGCGCCAGGCTCGTCCCGAACCGGCCGAGCCCGATCACGACGACCCGCTCACCCGTCCCCGCCTTCCCGTTCTCCCGATTGGCCATCGTTCCCGTCCCGAGCGCCGAACGCCGAGTGCCGGCGGCATGGTACGCGGTCTGCGCTCGCGGGTGCCGGGTGGTGGACGCACCCGCGCCCGCGCCGGGGGACGAGGCATGACGGACGACGCGAAGTCGGGGGGCTCGAGCCGGCCGGAGGAGTCGGGCGGGGCGACGGAGCGGGCGGTGACGCCCGCGGCGCTGGTCGCCGAGCTGCACCGGCAGGGGATCCGCGACGAGCGCGTCCTCGCCGCCGTCGGCCGCGTGCCTCGCCCCCGCTTCGTGCCGGAGGCGAGCCGTGACGAAGCCTGGGCCAATTCCGCCCTCCCGATCGCCGCCGGCCAGACGATCTCGCAGCCGTTCGTCGTCGCCCTGATGACCGAGGCGCTGGCGCTGACCGGCGGCGAGCGGGTGCTGGAGGTCGGCACCGGCTCCGGCTACCAGACCGCGATCCTGGCCGAGTTGGTCCCCGCCGGCGAGATCGTCTCGGTGGAGCGGCACGCCTCGCTCGCCGCCGGCGCCGAGGCCTTGCTGCGCGAGCTCGGCTACCGCAACGTCGCCGTCCATGTTGGCGACGGCACGGTCGGCTGGCCCGATGGCGCTCCCTACGACCGGATCCTGGTCGCTGCCGCCGGGCCGCGCATCCCGCCCCCCCTCGTCGCCCAGCTTCGCGACGGCGGCCGGGTGGTGATCCCGGTCGGCGAGCCGCGCGAGCAGCTCCTGGTCGCCGTCGACCGTGTCGGCGATCAAACCCGCGAGACCCGCCTCGGCACGGTCCGCTTCGTCCCCTTGATCGGCCGCGCCGGCTGGGCTGCCCAGATCCAATCGAACGGGAACCACGGCGAGTGAGTACGACCCGCCACCAACGCTTGGCGGTGGCACCCGACGGGCGGCGCGCCGCCCGCCGCCCAACCGCCCGACCCGCGCGGCGCCCCCGGTACGGCCCCCGTCGCGGCACCGGCCGTGCGTCTCCCTCCATGCCCGAGGAGCCGGAACCCGACGGCGCGTGCGGCCCGTCCACGGAGCGGAGGAGATCGAAATGGGTGTCGCGACCGACATGCGCAAGCTCGCCTCGGAGCGCGGCGACGCGAACCTGGAGTTCGCCGACGGCGGCTACCGCCTCTCCCTCAACCCGATCGAGAGCCGCTTCGACGAGCTCGGCTTCATCCTCTGGCGGGACGAGGCGGGCGGCCCGGTGCCGGTCGCGGTCGGCCGTGCCGTCGGCGACCACCTGATCTTCGACGACGACCCGGAGGCCGGGGCCGGCGGCGGCCGGGGTAACGTCACGACCGTGATCGCGTCGCTGATCGCGGGGCAGCCCATCTCCGTCCTCGGCGGCGGCGGCAACGAGCGGGCCATCCCGACCGCTACCTAGCGCGTCCCCGTCCCCATCCCGTCGCGGATCGCGCCCGGGCGGTGCCCGTCGCCGGCAGACGTACCCGACCTTCCACGACCCACCATCGATCCGCGGCATGGCCCGCGCCTCGACGGTTTGTCGTTTACCCGCTCGGCCAGCGCCGGCGGAGACACGAGGAGAAACCCAAGCCGTGGCAAGACGCACCGATGAGCGGCCGCCCGTCCCGGCACAAAGGGAGGGTCGGCCGAGCCGACGAGGCGTGATCATGCCCGTCGGCGGTGCGGAGGAGAAGTCGACCGAAGGGGCAATCTTGGGCAAATTTGTCGAGCTGGCGGGCGGAGCGTCGGGGCGGGTGGCGATCATCCCGACGGCGTCGGCCGAGCCGGACGCCGGGGAGAACTACCGGGAGCTGTTCCGGGAGATGGGCGTCGGGCAGGTCGAGATCGTCCGTACCGAGCGTCGCGAGGACGCCAATGGCACGGTGGGTGTGGAGCCGTTGCGGGCGGCCACCGGCATCTACATCACCGGCGGGGACCAGGCCCGTCTCGTCTCGATCATGGCGGGGACGGTGGCGATGGAGTGCATCCGCGAGCGCCACGCCGCCGGCGCCGTCGTCGCCGGCACCTCCGCCGGTGCTTCAATCCTCGGGTCCCACATGATGTCCGGCGGCCTTGGCACGGAGGCGCCCCGGAAGGGGATGACCGAGATGGTGGCCGGCTTCGGTCTGCTCTAGGACGTCATCGTCGATCAGCACTTCAACCAGCGGGGCAGAATCGGGCGCCTGCTGGTGCTCTACGCCGCCAACCCGGGGCTGCTCTCGCTCGGCATCGACGAGGACACCGCGGCGGTGCTCGACCCGGACGGCGTGCTGGAGGTGATCGGCCGGAACAGCATCACGGTCCTCGACGGGCGCACGGTCGTCTCCAACTACTACGACATCGACGACGGCGAGGTGGTCACCGTCACCGGCTCGTCCCTCCACGTTCTTGGCCCCGGCCACCACTTCGACCTCAAGCTGCGCCAGGTTGTAGACGTTCACGCCGCGTAGGGCGCGGGGGACGCGGCCGTCGGCCGTCGACCCGGCCCGTCGGTACCCCCACCCGTTGCGCTCCTCAGGCGATCCCGTCCGGACGCCCAACTGGGCGGCCCCCGTGGGCCGCCCAAATGGGCGTCCGCTCACGCCTCGTCGACGCGCCGCCGGTCGAGCTTCGTCGGGCCGGAGGGTGGGTCGGAGGAGCGCGACGACGGGTCCTCACCGAGTGAGACCGAAGGGCACCGGGACCGTCGACTCCGGACCGGGCCCCCGCTTGACGCATCGGAAATGGGCCGGACGCGGGCGTGCCAGCGGACGGCGCTATCGTCCGTCAGCGGCCCCATCGCGCACCCGGCCCAGGGCCGCGGTCACGGTCCGCATCTCGTCGTCGCTCAGGTGACGGGCGAAGTGGGCGGCGATGCCGCGGGCGTAGGTCGGCCAGATCCGCCGCAGCGTTGCCTCCCCCTCGTCGGTCAGCACCGCGAAGGCGCCACGGCGGTCGTCCGGGCACGGCTCGCGGCGGAGCAGACCGGCCCGCTCCAGACGGTCGACCATCCGGGTGAGGCCGCTGCGGCTCAGCACCACCCTATCCGCTAGCTCGTGGAGCCGCAGTCGCCCGTCCGCGCTTTCCGAGAGCGGCACCAGGATGTCGTACCACGCCAGGGGGATTAGGCCCGCCGACGCGAGGTCGCGCTCGATGGCGCCGATCGCCGCCGCGTGCGCGGTCAGGAAAGCACGCCACGCCGCGAGGCGCGTCTCGTCGAGGGGCTCGTCCGCGGCGCGCTCTTCCATGACGAAAGCGTACCCCGAAAGTGGTTGACGTTGCAACGACGTGATGATACGCTGTCGGCAAATGGTTGCAAATGCAATCGGTGTACGAACAATTACCACAGAGAGGTTCAGCGTAATGGACACCGGCCCGTTGATCCTCCGCCTCGTCGTCGGGCTCCTGCTCGTCGGCCACGGCGTCCAGAAGCTGTTCGGCCGGTTCGGCGGCTACGGATTGGCCGGCACCGGCGGCTACCTCGCCGGGCTCGGCTACCGCCCCGGGGTGCCCTTCGCCCTCCTGGCGGGGGTCTCCGAGCAGGGCAGCGGCCTTCTTCTCGCGCTCGGCCTTGGCACCCCCGTTGCCGGGGCGCTGCTGGTGGCGACGATGGTTAATGTCTACGCCGGACATGCCGGTAAGGGGCCGTGGAACAGCGACGGCGGCTGGGAGCTGCCACTCCTCTACGCCCTGGTCGGCGCCGCCCTCGCCTTCACCGGCGCCGGCGCGTTCTCCCTCGACGCCGCGCTCGGCTGGGACCTCACCGGGAACGGCTGGGGCGCGGCCGCAACCTCCGCCGGGCTCGCGGCGGGCCTGACCACCCTCCTCACCCGGCACCGAGCCGACCCGGTCGACACCGGACGGACGGACGTGGCGACGGCGTAGGCCGCGCCGCCCTCGACACCACAGCTTGAGCGCGCCCAGTCGACCGTTCGATTCGAGGAGGTCTGTCGTGCCCGATTTCGCCCCGGTCAACGCCTACGCGATCCCGATGGACCGCTTCGTTCGGAAGTGGAACCCGACGCCGGACGAGCTGGCCTGCCTCACGGACGAGTCCATCGACGCCTTCCTGGCGCTGCTGGCCGCCGCCGCCGACGCCGACGTCGTCTTCGTCCCCGACGACCCCGAGGCGGAGGACGCCGCCGCTGCCGATCCGGGCGAGCGCGGCCTCGCCTGGACGGTCGCCCACAACGTGGTCCACGCCACCGCCTCCGGCGAGGAGTACGCGGCGGTGGCGGCGGAGTTGGCGCGCGGCGTCGACTTCCATGGCCGCCCCCGCTACGAGACGCCGTGGCGGGCCGTGACCACCGTCGCCCGATGCCGGGAGCGCCTCGAGGAAAGCCGGCGCATCCGTCTCGCCAGCCTCCGGATGTGGCCGGACGCGCCGGACCTCGACAAGGGGTACGCGCCGTGGAAGCGGTCCGGCTGGGTTAACGCCCAGGGCATCTTCGCCTGGGGACTCGCCCACGACCAGAGCCATCACGCCCAGGTGAGCAAGGTCCTCGGGCAGGCGCGGGCGGCCCGCCCGTAGCGCCCCGCTCCCGGGCCGGCGTGGCGGTGGGGCGTCGGCTTCAGGTGCCCCGCCGGTCGCGTCCGCCGTCGATCAGCAGGACGTAGGCGCAGGGATCGTCCGCCGGGTTGCGGAAGCCGTGGCGGACGTCGGCCCGAAACCAGAGCGAGTCGCCGGTGGCCAGGGAGAGCCGCCGGTCGCCGACGCGGCAGTCGAGCGCGCCGCGGACCACCGTCAGTTGCTCCACGACCCCTGGCCGGTGCGGCGGGAAGTCGCCCGTGTCGGCCCCGGGCGGGAGGTCGTACCAGAGCACCTCCAGGCCGCGCCGCTGCATCGCCGGCGAGAGGGCGTGGCGCGCGACGCCGGAGCCGGGATCGAGCAGCGTCCGCCGCGCCGCCGCGCGAACGACCTCCACCTCGCCCGCGGGCGGCGCCGGCTCGCCGAGGAGCGCGGAGACGGTGCAGCCGAGACCCGCCGCGATCTGCGCGACCACCCGGATCGTCGGATTCTTCGCCCCCCGCTCGATCTCGGAGAGCATCGCCCGGCTGACGCCGCTGCGGGTGGTCAGGCCGTCGAGGGTCAATCCCAACCCGACGCGGCGAGACCGGATCTCGTCCCCCAGCTCCATCGATACCCCTGACCCTCCGGCGCGGGGACGACCATCGGCCCCGTGCCGGCGTAGACGGAGATTCTGCTATAGTAGAACCGTGGATGATCTGGTAGATGGCCGCCTGCGCTTATGGTAGCCGGATCACCGGGCCGGGAGCATCAGCGGTGGATCGAACGTCCGCGCCCGATCTGGCTCGCCTTGCCGACGGGGATCGGGAGGGGACCCATCCGGCAAGCCCCGACACCGGTGCCACCGACCGCCTCGCTGACGCCGGCGGCGGCCGCACCGGCGCCGCGGTCTGGATCGCCGGCCAGGTGGCGTGGGACCGCGACGGCCGCCTCGGCGGCGAAGGGGACCACACCGCGCAGGCGGACCAACGCGTCGCGAACGTCCGAGCCGTGGTCGAGGCCCCCTGCGGCACGATGGACGATGTCGTCCATCACAACGGGTACGTCATCGACCGGACATTCCGGGACGCGGTCGACGCTTCCCGCGTCCGCGCCCTTCGGGCGCCGGGGCTGCCCGTCGGCGCGGTCATGGTCCTGACCGGACAGGTCGTGCCGGAGTTTCTGGTCGAGGTCGACACCGTCGCCGTGCCGCCGCGATGAGTCCGGGACGGGCGGGCGGGCGGAAAGCCGGTCCCGGGGCGGAGGGGTGGGGGGCAGCGTACGGCTTCCTCGGCGTCCTCGCCTTCAGCCTGACCCTGCCGGCGACGCGGGCGGCGGTGCCGGAGCTCGGCGGGGTCGTCGTCGGGCTGGGGCGGGCGGTCGTCGCCGCGGCGCTGGCCGGGGCCCTCCTGCTTCTCCTGCGGGAGCGACCACCGGCGCGCCGGCACCGACGGGGGCTGGCGATCGTGGCCCTCGGCGTCGTCATCGGCTTTCCGCTCTGCTCGGCCCTGGCGCTCCGCTCCGTGCCCGCCGTCCACGGAGCCGTCGTCGTCGGCCTGTTGCCGGCGGCGACGGCGATCATGGCGGTGGCACGGGCGGGCGAGCGGCCGCCGCCCGCCTTCTGGTTGGCGAGCGCGGTCGGGGTCGGCGCCGTGCTGGTCTTTGCCGCGGCGCAGGGGGCCGGCCGCCCTCAACCCGCGGACGGCTTGCTGCTGGCGGCCGTCGTCCTCGGCGCGCTCGGCTACGCGGAAGGAGGACGTCTCGCCCGCGAGATGGGCGGCTGGCGCGTGATCTGCTGGGCGTTGGTCCTCGCCGGGCCGGTGCTCACCCCGCCGGTGCTGATCGTCGCCGTCCGCGACGGTCTGGACGCCGGGCAGGACGCCTGGCTCGGCTTTGGCTACGTCTCGCTGGTGAGCATGTTCCTCGGCTTCTTCGCCTGGTACCGAGGGCTGGCGCTCGGCGGGGTGGCGCGGGTCGGCCAGATCCAGCTGCTGCAGCCGGTGCTGACCCTCGGCTGGGCGGCGCTGCTGCTCGGGGAGGCGGTCGACCGACCGACGCTGCTCGCCTCGGGCTTGGTCATCGGCAGCGTCGCCCTGACCCGCCTCAGTTGGACCCAGGCCGGGAGCACCCGGCGACGGCTACGCGGCCGCAGCCCCAGGGAGTCCCCCTAACCCCCCGTCGCGGCCCCCGGTGGGAGCGCGCTAGCGGCTTTCTCCGCCAGGTGCGATCGGTACCGTGCCGCCGACCGCGCCCGGTTCATGCAGCCGACGCTGCACCAGCGGCGGGTCGCGCTCTTGGTGGTGTCGTAGAAGAGGAGCACGCAGCGGTCGTTGCTGCAGCGGTGCAGGCGGGCCGGATCCTTGGTCGTCAACAGCTCGAAGGCGGAGCGGGCGACCGGCAGCAACGTGCCGTCTGGCCCGGTGTCGCGGCTGCCGACGATCGGTCGCAGCGCCCCACCCCCGTCAATCACCACGGCCTGGTAGCCGGTGGCCAGCACCCGGTTCAGCACCGACAGGTCCGGCGCCGCAATGACGCGTCCGTCCCTCCCATCCGCGACGGCTCCGAAGATCTGCCGCAGGGCCTCCCGGAGTGCCGTGGCCGCGGGCAGCGCGCCGTCGTCCGGGGAAACGGCCGGGTCCCCTGCACCGCCGAAGGCGTCCGGGTACCGCGCCCTCGCCGCTCGCCACCAGGCGGCGAGGGCGTTCGGCGCGTCGAGCAGATCGGTGCGTTTCCCGCGGACGACGACCTCGGTGTTGACCAGGTCCAACGCCAGCGCCTCGCCGACGAACAGGAAGCCGCCTGCCGTCCCCTCGACCCTCTCGGTCGCCGTTCTCCCCATCGAACCCGCCCCGTCTCCGCCCATCCGTCGCGATGGTCCCGTTCAGCTCCCCGTCGGTTCGCTCCATTGTACCAATCAAATCATGTATTGACGTGGACATGATCGGTGGTTATGGTCATGTTCAGGTCTATCGGATTCCAGACGTGGATATTTTGAGCGGGACCTATTGGCGCCGAGGGATGGGCAACGAGCGGTCCCGGCGCCGGGACCGCTCGTTGCCCCGACCGACCGCTTTGCCTGAGCCGTCGCCAGCGATCGAATCGACAGGAGACCTTCGTGGGTATCGACCGACTCGACCGCCGCCGCTTCCTTGGGGGAACGGCGGTCTTTGCCGCCGCCGCGTCCGGCCTCGCCGCCCAGACGGCCCGGCCCGACGCGACCCCGACGGCCGCCCCGGTCGGCTCCCTCGCCCAGCAGACCTTCTACCGAACCGTCCCGGTCGAGGGGGTCAATGTCTTCTACCGGGAGGCAGGCGACCCCCGGAACCCGACCATCCTGCTCCTCCACGGCTTCCCCTCCTCGTCGCACATGTTCCGCGACCTGATCCCCCTTCTGGCCGACCGCTTCCACCTGGTCGCCCCCGACTACCCCGGCTTCGGTCGGAGCGATGCCCCAAGCCCGGCCGACTTCGCCTACACCTTCGACCGTCTGGCCGACGTGGTGGAAGGCTTCCTCTGCGCGCTCGCGATCGATCGCTTCAGCCTCTACGTCCAGGACTACGGCGCGCCGGTCGGCTACCGGCTCGCCACCCGTCACCCGGATCGGATCGAGGCGATCGTCAGCCAGAACGGCAACGCATACGGGGAGGGCTTGACGCCGTTCTGGGACCAACTCCGGCCCTATTGGGCGGATCCGTCTCCAGCGAACGAGGCGCCGTTGCGCGCACTGCTCACCCGCGAGACGACGATCTTTCAGTAAACGGAGGGGTACCGTGACCCCTCGCGAATCAGCCCGGACGCGTGGACGACCGACCAATTGTTCCTCGACCGCCCCGGAAACCAGGAGATCCAGCTCGCCCTGTTCTACGACTATCGGACCAACGTCGCGGCCTATCCCGCCTGGCACGCCTACTTCCGCGAGCGGCGACCGCCCCTGCTCGCGGTCTGGGGCCGGAACGACCCCATCTTCGGCCCGGACGGCGCCCGTGCTTTTGCCCGCGACCTCCCGGACGCCGAGATTCACCTGCTCGACACCGGCCATTTCGCGTTGGAGGACCACGCTCACGCGATCGGCGGGCACATCGACCGGTTCTACCGAGACCGGGTCGGCCCCTAGCCCGCTACCGACGGATACCCGGGACGGGCCGATCGGCCCGTCCCACCCAACGCCACGGCGCCAGCGCACGCGCGAACCGTCAGGAGAACGGGGAAAGGACGATCGGGATGACCGCGACCTCCACGACCGAGACGACGGCGACGACCCAGGGCCTCCAAACCGGCCACATCGGCCTCAACGTCACCGATCTGGACCGCTCGACGCGCTTCTACCGGGACGTGTTCGAATTCACCCCGCTGGATGAGTCACGGGAGGAGGGCCGCCGCTTCGCCTTCCTCAGCGACGACTCGCGAGACGCATCGTGAGCGACCGGGGCGGACCGGCGGTATCGTTGACCGTGCCGACCCCGGCCCCGCGCTCGGCGCCACGAAAGCCAGAAGGTGGAGGACCACGTGACGCGATCTGAACCCGCGCCGTCGCCCGAGGGGACCATCCGGTCGACGCTGGAGGCGCCCCCGGCCGAGGTCCGGCTCGTCTCGGTCAACGTCGCCCGCCCCCGCGTCATCGGCACCCACCGTGGGCGGCCGGTCCTGAGCGGGATCGGCAAGCGGCCCGTTGCCACCGACACGCTCGTCCTCGACCTACTCAACCTGGAGGGGGACGGCCAGGCCGACCTTTCCGTCCACGGCGGTCCGGACAAGGCGGTCTACGCCTACCCGTCCGAGCACCTGCCGACCTGGAACCGGGAGCTGGATGTCTCGTTTGGACCCGCCACCTTCGGCGAGAATCTGACGACCGAAGGGGCGCACGAGGACGAGGTTCGGATCGGCGACGTCTGGGCCTGGGGCGAGGCCCGCTTGCAGGTGACGCAGCCGCGCTCGCCCTGCTACAAGCTGGCGATCGCCACCAATCGGCCGGATCTGGGTAAGCGCATGGTCGCGAATGGACGAACCGGTTGGTACCTGCGGGTGCTGGCGCCCGGCCCAGTGCCCGTTGGCGGCCCGATCTTCGTCGCGGAGCGCGACCCGGCCTGTGTCACCGTGCTCGCCGCCCACCGTGCCCTGTTCGACGCCGACGCGACCCGCGCCGATCTGGAAGCGGTCGCCGCCGTCGATGCCCTGGCCGGCCGGTGGCGCGGGGCGATCTTGGAGCGGCTCGCCTAACCGTAGCGGCGCCCCCCGGCCTACCCATCGGCGGCGGCGTTCGGCAGCAGGTAGAGCAGCGCCAACCCGAGCAGAACGAGCAGGCTCGCCGTCGTGTTGACGAACGCGAGCCCGAAGGCGAGCCTGTAGGAGGGCGGGCCGAGCCGGAACCGAGCCGTGATCGTCTGCACCACGCGGGGGCTGGCGTCCGGCTAGAGGAGACGGCCGCTGCGCGACGGGTACCACCAGAGAAGGAAGTAGGAGAGGGCGGTCGCGAGGAAAAAGCCGCTGTAGACGACAATCGCGGCCCGCTCCCCGGGATGACCGAGGAACCGGCTGAGGAGGGCGGTCGGGAACGGCAAGAAGCCGATGCAGAGCAGGAAGAGGGTGTTGATCAGGACCAGGTAGTGATCGGTTCGGGCGATCAGCTTGAGAATCTCGTGGTGGTTCGCCCACATGATCCCGATCGTCAGGAAGCTGATCAGGTAACCCAGGTACTCGGGCCAGAGGTCGCGCAGCGCCCCCCACAGATCCGCCGTCGAGCTGACTGCGTCGAGCTCCGGGACGTGGATCTCCAGCACCAGCAGTGTGATCGCGATCGCGATCACCGCGTCGCTGAACGTCTCCAGCCGGTTCGTGTCGCGGCCGGCCCCCGCCGGCGTGCCCCGGTCATCCGCCACCGAATCGTCCCTCGCGGTCCCGCCAATACCGCCGCGACCAATCCCCACCCCCCCCGAACCCCGTCAGACGATCCAGTCCCGGGCAGCGGCGAAGTCGGCCAGCGCCCGCTCCTGCTCGGCAGCGCTCACCGCGCCGGGGCAGACCGCGCGCACCTCGCGCAGTGCCGCCGAGGCGTCGAGCCCGCCCCGGATCAGGTAGGCGGCGAGGACGGTGCCGGTCCGCCCCTGGCCGACCAGGCAGTGGACGGCCACCCGGCGGCCGAGGCCGCGCTGCCGGTCGATGAAGGCGAGCGCGTCGTGGAGCTGGGTCGGGGTCGGCGCCCGCAGGTCGTCGACCGGTAGGTGCAGCCCGTCCAGCCCGTGCCGGTCGAGGGCGCCGTGGGTCAGCGGCGTCTCCGTCAGCGACAGCACGGCGCCGATCCCTCGCTCCTGCAGCGCAAGGAGGTCCGCGTCCAGCTCCGCCTCCGTCGCCGCCGAGGCGCTCGGCTCCCGCCGGCCGCGACCCCCCGGCCGCGCGCAGCCGGCCAGCACCCCGTCGATCAGCCAGTAGAATCCCTGCATCGTCGTTCCCGTCGCCCGCGCTCACCGTCGTCCGCCGGGCCGATCCCCGGTTTTGCCTCCCAAGGGTGGCGGATGCCCACGGCGCGCGCATCGCGCGGATGGGTAGGCGTCGCCCCCCTCGATCGAGCAGGCCGGCGCCGCAAGGGGTCGCGTGGGAGAGGGAGGCCACCGCGTCGGTCCGCTCGGACCGCCCAGGTGCCGCCGACCGACCCGTCCGCCGCGCCGCAAGCTGCTGCAACCGCGCAGGGCGGGGCGCCGCGAGCGCGCGGGGGAGCGCTGCTACGATCGTGCCCCCGAGTCGGGGCACTGCCAGCGCCGGCGGCGGGATAGCGGGACACGCCGTCGCCGGAACGTTGCCCTCCCGCCGTGCGGGGCGGGGGGCGGCGTCGCGGGTGCGGGCCAGACCGGGGCGACCGCGACGTGGGCCATCCCCGCGCGAACGCCTCCTACCCCGCCACCACCGTCTCGCGCGCCAACCGCGCTGCCTCGGCGGGGTCCCGGCGGACAGCGTCGGCGATGGCCCGCGCCGCCTCGGGCAGGTACTCCTCGCCGTAGACGGAGCCGGGGCGGCGGGGCGCCTCTATGATCGCGGCGTCGGCCCAGCCGCCGAGGTCGACCGGCGCGAAGCCGGAGTCGGCGATCAGGCCGGCGACCGTCGCCTTCGCGGCGGCGTCCTCCCCCGCATAGAAGAGCGCCACCCGCTCCGCCTCAGGCCGCCCCGCCGCCTCGGTCTGGAAGGCGGCGGTCAGGGTGTTGTAGGCCTTGAGCGGCCGCGCCCCCGGCATCCGGCGCGCGTTGAACTCGGCCGCGGTCAACCCGCCGGGCAGCGCCAGCGGGCCGTTGGGGCCGAACCGGTTGGTGGTGTCGATCACCGCCGTGCCGCCGAGCGGGCCGGCCACGGAGAGCGCCGCCTCGATCGCCGGCCACGGCACCGAGAGCATCACCACGTCGCCGAAGTCGACCGCCTCCGTCGGGTTGCCAACGCGCGCGCCGGCTCCCGCCTCGGCGGCGAGCCGCTCCAGCTTGGCCGCGTCGCGCGAGAAGCCGAACAGCACCTCGTGTCCCGCGCGGGCGAAGAGGCGACCCGCGTTGCCGCCGATCCGCCCCGCCCCGATGATGCCGATCCGCACGGTCTCTTCCTCATCGACGCCGGTCGTCGCCGATGACAGCAGACGTCGCCGCGCCGGACCCGGCCCCACCCGTGCCGGCGATGCCCCGCTTGAAGCCCGGTCCCGCGAAGCCGCGAATCTTTCCCCGACCGACGAGGCGCGCCGGGCCAGGGTCGATGATGTGGACGACCGCTGGGCTGGCGACGGCACCTCATTCCGCCGACAATCGGGATCAGTAGGCGCTTCACCGGCCCGTCACCGCGGCCCCCGCCGCCGGAGGAAACGTCCCGTGTCGACCGTATCGCTCGCCCCCGATCTCGTGCTCCTCAATGCCCGCGTCCGAACGATGGATAGCGCCGATGCCGGGACGGGCGCCGTCGCCATCAAGGATGGACGGTTCGTCGCCGTCGGTGCGGACGACGAGGTGCGCCCGCTCGCCGGCGCCGGGACGCGGGTTGAGGATCTCGTCGGGGCGACGGTGATCCCGGGCCTGATCGACCCCCACAACCACCTGCTCGCGACGGGCCTCGCGCTCGGCCAGGTTCGGCTCTACGATTGCCGCTCCATCGGGGAGGTGCGGGCCCGCGTCGCCGAGCGCGTCGGTCGGACGCCCCATGGCGGCTGGATCGTTGGCCGTGGCTGGGACGAGAGCCTCCTCGCCGAGCAGCGGCACCCGACGCGGCGCGACCTCGACGCCGTCTCGCCGGACCACCCGGTCGTGCTCCACCGGGTCTGGAACAAGCTCGTCTGCAACTCCGCCGCGCTCCGCCTCGCCGGCATCGGCCGGGAGAGCCCCGATCCGCCAGCCGACGCCGCCTACGCCGGCTCCTTCGACCGCGACGCCGACGGCGAGCCGACCGGCCTCTTCCGCGACCGCGCCAAAGCGCTGATCGTCGACCATGTGCCGCCGCCAACGGAGGAGGAGCTGGTCGCGGCGATCGGTCGCGCCTGCCGCGCCTACCACGCCGCCGGCATCACCGCCGTCGCCGACCCCGGTCTCTATCCCGGCCAGGTCCGCGCCTACGACCGCGCCCGGCGGGAGGGCGCGCTCACCGTCCGCACCGACCTGCTCCTCGCCGGCTGGGGCTTCGGCGCGGCGGCGGACGAAGCGGGCCTGGAGGAGCGCTTCGCCGCTATCGGCGTCGGCGGTGGCTTCGGGGACGACGTGCTCCGCCTGGGCGGGGTCAAGCTGATGCCGGACGGCGGCATGGGTGATCGTACGGCGCGGATGTCCGATCCCTACCTCGACCAGCCGGAGAACCATGGCACCTGGGTCGTGCCGCCCGAACGCCTGCCGGGGTTGATCCGCTTGGTCCACGACCTCGGCTGGGCGGTCGACGCCCACACCTGCGGCGACGAGGCGCAGGCGGTCGTCGTCCTTGCCTACGCCGCGGCGCAGACGGCGAACCCAAAGCCGTGGCTGCGCCACCGTGTCCACCACGCCTACTTCCCGACCGCGGAGACGCTGCGCCTGATGGCCGCCCACCGCATCCCGGCGCTCGTCTCCTCCCCGTTCCTGGCCGCCCTCGGCGAAAGCTTCGTCGCCGCCGTCGGCCCCGAGCGCGCCGCCCGCGCGATGCCGATGCGGACCTATCTGGAGGCCGACGTCCCCCTCGCCGGCTCATCCGACTCCCCGATCACCGACCACAACCCCTTCGTCGGCATCCACGCCGCCGTCGCCCGGACCACCGTTGCCGGCCGCGAGCTTGGCCCCGGTGAGCGGCTTACCCCGGCCGAGGCGCTCCGCTCCTACACCCTCGGCGCCGCCTGGGCCATCGGCCGCGAGGCGAGCCTCGGCTCGATCGAGGTCGGCAAGCTCGCCGACCTGGTCGTCCTCGACCGGGATCCGGTGGCGGTGGACGTGGACGATTTGCGGGAGATCGTTCCGGTGGCGACGATGGTCGGCGGGGAGTGGGTATACGACGGGAGATGAACCGCCGTTGCCGTCCCTCGTCCGGGCGAGGTGCGGCGCGGGCTGCCAACCGCGGGGCCGATCGGCGTCCTTACGACCCCCGAGCGATGGCCATGCGATCGACGTCCGGCACCCGCTCGAAGTGCCTGCCCATCGTGACGACGGTGAGGTCGTGCTCCGGCGCGGTGGCGGCGATCAACGTGTCGACATCGCCGATCGGGCCGGAGCCGGAGGGCGGGTGCATGTGGCGACGGACGTCCGCGTCGCGTTCCTGGACCGCGTAGTTGAGGGGATAGAGGTGGATTTCGCCTAGGGGGCGCCGCAGTTCGCCCTGCCGCCGTAAGGAATCGGGGAGCCCCCTCGTATATGCGACCACTTCCCCGTAGCTCAGCAACGTGATCCCGGCGCCCCGCCCCACGATCCACGGCTTGACAAGCGACAACGCCTGGGCGTGAACGAGCAGGTAGGCGCTCAACGGGCCACTGACCACGAGATAGCGTCCCAAAGTTCGTCGACCGCGCCGACCGCCGGCGGCAGGAGGTCGGCGGCGGACCCATCGTCCACGAAGTAGTACGTCACGTTCCGTCCGTCCTCGACCATAAAGGACCGCCCGAGACCTGGTGTTTGCTCCGGCATGGCCATCACTCCTCCCGCGGAAACGCCAGCACCGCGCCCCGCACCGAGGCGCGGACGCGGTCGCCGGGGCGGATGCCGCCGTAGGGACCGAGGCGGGAGCGCAAGATCCGGCCGGTGTCGAGACGGAGGGTCAGGAGCTGGTCGTGACCGTAGAAGGCGCGGGCCAGGACCTCGGCGTTGGCGTCCTCGTCGCCGCCGTCCGTGTCGGGGGCGAGACGCAGCGCCTCCGGTCGGAGCATGACGTCGACCGGGCCGGCCGTAGCGGCGTGGGCCGGCAGGTCGCCCAGCTCGGTGGCGATCCGGCGGCCGGTGCCTTCGCCGGGGAGGAACTGGGCGTCGCCGACGAAACCGGCCACCCAGCGGTCGACCGGTCGGTGGTAGAGCTCCTCCGGCCCCGCCGCCTGGAGGACCCGGCCGGCGCGCATCACCGCCACCCGGTCGGCCAGGCTTAACGCCTCCTCCTGGTCGTGGGTCACCAGCACCGCCGTCGCCCCGGCCGCGGCGAGGATCTGGCGGACCTCGGCGCGGACGCTGGCCCGCAGCTCGGCGTCGAGGTTGGAGAAGGGCTCGTCGAGCAGGATCACGGTCGGCTTCGGTGCCATCGCCCGCGCCAGGGCCACCCGCTGCTGCTGGCCGCCGGAGAGCTGGTGCGGCATCCGCTCCTCCAGGCCCGCCAGACCGACCGTCGCCAGCGCCGTCGCCACCCGCGCCGCGCGCTCCTTCCCCTCGCCCCGCCCACCGCCCGCCCCCTTTGGCAACCCGAAGGCGACGTTGCGGGCCACGCTCAGGTGGGGAAAGAGCGCATAGTCCTGGAAAACCATCCCGATCCGCCGCCGCTCCGGCGGCTCGCCCCGCGGCCCGTCGGCGACGAGCCGGCCGCCGACTGCAACCGTCCCTCCGTCGAGCTCCTCGAAGCCGGCGATCAGGCGCAACGACGTCGTCTTGCCGCAGCCGCTCGGTCCGAGCAGCGCGACCAGTTCCCCCGGCTCGGCGACGATGTCGAGTCCGTCGACGACCGTCGTCGTCCCGTACCGCTTGACCAACCCGTCGCACCGCAGCGCCGGGCCGCTCCCCTCCCCACCCGCCGTCCGCTTACCGCCCGCGATCCGCGCCCCTACCGTCACGTCCTCCCGCCTTCCGTCGTCCCGCTTACCCCTCGGCCCGATCGCGGGCCGCCAAAAGCAGCGTCGGCAGGGCGGAGACGGCGATCAGGAGCAGGGCGGGGGCAGCCGCCGCGCCGTAGGCGGCGTCGCCGGCGGCGGTCCAGATCTCGGTCGCCAGCGTGTCATAGCCGGTTGGGCTCAGCAGCAGCGTCGTCGGCAGCTCCTTCATGGTCGTCAGCAGTACCAGCGCCGCGCCCGTCAGCACGCCCGGCCGCGCCAGCGGCACCGTCACGCTCCTGACCGCCCCCGCCTGGGAGCGGCCGAGCGAGCGCGCCGCCTCCTCCAGGCGCGGCCCGATCTGGAGCAGGGAGAGGCGCGTCGCGCCGATCGCTTGCGGCAGGAAGCGGACGGCGCAGGCGACGACCAGCAACGGCAGCGTCTGGTGGAACGGGGTGCGGACCCCGATCGCGACGAAGGCGAGGGCGACCACGATACCCGGCAGCGCATACCCGAGGAAGCCGACCCGCTCCGCCAGGGCGCCGACGCGCCCGCCGTGGCGCGCCGCCAGCAGCGCCACCGGCAGCGCCGCGAGGGTCGCCGTCGCCGCCGTCCACCCGCCGAGTGTCACCGAGTGGAGCGCCGCCGCGCCCAACTCCGCGACGTCGATCCCCTGGCCCAGAGAGCGGACGAACCAGTACCCGAGCACCGCCAGCGGCAGCCCGAGCGCCAGCCCGACGACCCCCGCGCAGTAGGCGAGGGCGGGGAGGCGCCAGCGCCCGAGCGGCACCGGCCGCGCCGGCCGTGCCGCACCGCCCCCGACCCGATGGAAGCTTGCCCGCCCCCGGACCCGCGCCTCCGCCAGCAGCAGCGCCGCGGCGAAGAGGACGAGCAGCAGCGCCAGTGCCGACGCCGACGCCCGGTTGAAGACCGACCCGTACTGGACGTAGATCGCCCGTGTGAAGGCGTCGAAGCGGAGCAGGGTGACGACCCCGAAGTCGCCGACGCTGTAGAGGGCGGCCAACAGCGCCCCGGCCGCGATCGCCGGCCGCAGCTGCGGCAGGGTGCAGCTCACGAAGGTCCGCCAGGGGCCGCGGTTCAGGCAGCGCGCCGCCTCCTCCAGGGCCGGGTCGAGCCCGCGCAGGGCGGTCCGCACCGCGAGGAAGACGTAGGGGTAGGTGAAGAGGGTCAGCGTCAGCCAGGCTCCCCAGAACCCGTAGATGGCCGGCAGTTTCTCCACCCCGAAGCGCTCCAGCCAGCCCTGGAACATTCCCCGTGGCCCGAGCGCCGCGACGACCGCCAGCGCCCCGACGTAGGACGGGATCACCAGCGGCAGGGCCGCCGCTGTTGCCCAGACGCGCCGTCCTGGCAGATCGGTCCGCGTCGTCAGCCAGGCCAGGGGGACGGCGAGGAGCGTCGTCGCGCCGGCCACCGCCGTCGCCAACAGCGCCGTATTAGCCAGCACCCGCGCCGTCCGCGGCCGAACCAGCAGGTCCCAGACGCCGCCCCCCGCCTCCACGGCCCGCATCAGGAGGTAGAGGAGCGGCAGCGCCGCCACCAGCCCGACCAGCACCGCCGGCACCAGGATCGCGACCGGGGGGCCGCCCCGACGGCGCGACGGACGCAGTGATGCCCCCGCCCCGAGGGCGCGCGTCTCTTCCCGCCCAAGGCCGGGCAGACCGGGTAGGATCGTGGCGCGGGCGGCGCGGGGGCGGAGCGTCAGCACCTGGCCCTCCGGGGCTGGCTGCGGGGCAAATTGGCGGCCGCGGGTGATATCCGACTTCCGCACTCAGGATTCCCAGAACGTTATCCGCGTCGGCGTCACCCTGTCAAGAGCGTGCATCGAGTGGGCATGCCCTGTGTCCGTGGGCCCACTCGGCGCTGGGCGCGCCGGGACGATGGCGCCCCTATACTCATCCGATGCACCACCACCCCCCGCCCCCGTCACCGGCCGAACCGACGCCCACCGTCGCCGACGATCTGGCGGAGGCCGCCCGCGCCTTCTTCCCCGACGCGCGTCGGGCCGAACCGGTGCGCGGCCACGACCACCTCGTCCGCGTCG
>CADCWL010000079.1 GCA_902806405.1 uncultured Thermomicrobiales bacterium
CGACCGCTTCGCCGGAGCCTGCTCGGCCTCGCCGTGGCCGCGCTGCTCTCGGTCGGCGCCGCCGCCGGCGCCGCCGCCCACGACGCCGACGCCGACGCTTTCGCCGGCAACGGCGGGGCTGCCCTCGCCGGGGCCGACGGTGGCCTGGTGCTCGTCGGCGGGGTCGCCTCGGGCGCGAACACCGGCGGCGAGATCGCGGTCGACGACGTGGCGGACGGCGCGGTCGCCGTCGACGGCGGCGCCGTCCTCACCGGGACCGGCCTCGGCATCGCGGCCAGCGGCGGGGTCGGGATCACCGACGTCAGTGGCGGCGAAGGCAACGCCGCGATGGCGGTCGCGGACGGCGACGGCCACGACCACGGCCGCGACTAGGCGCCGGCCGAGCCGGACGGGCGCGAGGAGCACCGAGAGGAGCGACCCATGGAGACACCGATCGGGGCAGCGCACCCCGGCGCGACGTTGTCGCTTCGCCAGGCGATCCGCAGCCACCCGGTGGCGGCCTTCCTGGTCATGGCGTACGCTTTCGGGGGGGCTATCCTGCTTGCTGCCAACTATTTCGGTCTGCCATTACGGCTAGCTTCCTCGCTCGGCGCGATCTTCGGGTTGGCGCCGCCGGCCTTCCTGGTGACGGCGGCTACGAGCGGCGAGGCCGGGGTGCGCGACCTGTTGCGTCGGTGCCTCAGGTGGCGGGTGGGCCTACATTGGTACGTGCTGGCGCTTCTCGGCCTTCTCGTCGCCACGCTGTTAGGTGCGCGTGTGTTCCTCGGCGGAGCACCGTTCGAGGCACTTGTGGAGAAGTGGCCGCTCGTCTTTACGATGTTCCTGCCGGAGGTCTTGATCGCCTTCGTGCTCATCCAGCTGTTCGAGGAGGCAGCTTGGACGGGATTCATGCAGCACACGCTGCAGGAGCGGCACGGACCCCTGCTGGCGAGCATCATGGTGGCGCCCGCTTTCGCGCTGGCGCACCTGACGGGTACTCTCCTAGAAGATCCCCGGATAACCCTCGCTCTTGCTCTGCTCGCCGTTCAAGCGATCGTCGGGATCTTCCTCCGGGTGGTCATCATGTGGCTCTACAATGGCACTGGGCGCAGCGTGCTCGTCGTGGCGCTCTTCCACAGCGCCTTCAACTCGGCGACCGGCTCGGGGGGCATGCAGTTCACGGGTGAGCTCATTCCAGGACCCGAGGCGTCAGGGATTGCCATAGCGGTGCTCGCCGTGGTCGCGGTACTCGCCATACTCCTCACCAGGGGCCGTCTCTGGTACACGCCCGAGCATGCAGCGCCGCGACCGGCCGAGGCGGTGGGAATGGCGACCCAGCCGAGGGTGAACTCAGCACGACTCTAGCCGTTCAGGCGGCGTAGCAGAGCGCCTCGGTTAGGCGCTACACGACGGCGCACAGAACTTTGATGACCTCGTGGGCAAAAGGGGAGGTGTCGCCTAGTTGCGCTGTCCGGGCGTCAGGACGAAGCGGGCCGGCCAGCCGCCCCGCCCGGCCCGGAGGTGGAGCTTGGTCGAGAAGCCGCCGCGGTCGCCGGGGAATGGCGTCGAGTACGGCCTGGTGGCTTGTGCCGGCCCGGCCCATGGCCGCCCGTCGCGGCGGCCGGTGCGGGGCGAGCCGCGCCCTCTCGGCGTCGGTCGGTTCGTGTCGTCTTCCCATCCCGCAAGGGCACCGGCCCTTTGGGGACATGACCTACGGGGCCGCGTCGTTCTCGCCTTCGACGGCGGCCGGGGATGCGGCGCTGGGCTCGGCGCCGAGGGCGTGGCGCAGCGCCCGCTCGGTGCGACCCTGGACGGCGGCGAGCGTGACATCGCCGCGGGTCCGCTCCAGGACGGCGCGGAGGGCGTCGGTGGTGCGGCGGAGACCGCCCGTAACGGCGTCGGGGAAGTCGACGGTGACGAGGGCGGCGTAGATCTCGTCCATCGCGTCGAGGAGGCGTTCGGCGTGGGGGAGGTCGCCGGCGCGGAGGCGGTCGAGGACTTCGCGGCGCAGTTCGCTGGCCGCCTCGGCGAGGGCATTCAGATACGGGGCGTCCTCGATCCGCAACTCTTCCGGGCTGGGGAGGGAGCGGTCGGCGACGACGGCGAGGGCGATCGCCGCCTCGGCGACCTCCTTCATCGCGTCCTGGACGTAGCCGGCCCAGTAGAGGTTCGGGAAGGGGCGCAGCTCGGCGGCGAGGGCGTCGAGCCGGGCGCGGGCTTCGGCAAGGAGGCGGTCGGCCTCGGCCAGCTCGCCGCGGTGGGTGGCGCGGACGCTGTTCGCGGCGAGGCGGACCAACTGCCGCCCCTCGCCGAGCGCCCGGTCGCGGGTGGCGGAGAGGGACTCGAAGCGGCGAACGATGTCCTCGGTGATGCGGGCGACCGGGGCGTGAGCGGGCACGGGGCGAACCTCCGACGGGGTGTGCGGTGCGATGCGCCAACAGGGACGGGAGGCGGCCCCGATCAGGGCGCTTCACGAATCGCCCACGTGTTCGCCCGGGGCCGCCGATGCCGAACGGTATGGCAAACCCGAACGGCGGCCGCAGGCGGCGTGGTCGGGCCGGGACCGCGTCCCCCCCATCCTTCTACGCGTCGATCGTCGGTCGGGTAGGAGCGAGCGACCGGACGGTGTTCCTCGGCGTCCGCTGGCGAACGTCACACCCCCGACACTCCGCGGCGTCGGCTCCCCTTGCCCGCTAGCCGTCCCGGCGGTGCCGCGTTGCGCCTCCGCCGCGGCCGACTGGTAGGATAGGCGACACGGCCGCGACCGCGGCGGCCGCCCGTCGACAGGGAAGGAACTGCAGTATGCACCGTCGGATCGCCATCGCCGCGACGACGCTCACGCTCGCGCTCGGTGGACTCGGCTTTGCCGCCGCCCAGGAGGGGCAGCAGGAGGCGGCGGACCCGGGCGAGGGCGGGGGGTGCGCGACGCCGGCTGCCTCCCCGGCGGCTTCACCGGTCGCGTCCCCGGACGCCTCCCCCGAGGCGCTGCTCGAGTGCGCCACGCCGGCTGCCGGCACCCCGACGTCGTAGGGCGGGCGCCGGGCGAGGAAGCGCCCGGCGCCCGTCTCGTCCGCATCCCGTGCGCCCGGCCCCTCCGCCGGGCGCGCGTGCGTTCCCCCGCGCGGCGCATCAGCGCCCGCGCACCTCGGTGTCGCCAACGTCCGCAGCGGCCCGGGCCTGCCGGCATCCAGCCGCCGGTTTTGCCGACGTTGGCGATGAGGCGGTCCGTGACGGGCGGCCCGAGCACGACCCGCGCGTCCACCTCGGCCGGCTCCCCATGCCCCGACCGCACCCTCGCGAATTGCACCTTGCAGAGGACGCGGACGTGGCCGTCGCGCTATTTGACACCCTTTCGCGCCGACTGCTAGACTCCGCCGTGTGCCCCCGATCCGGTGGACCGTCGGTTCCTGGAAACGTGCACACCAAGCGCAGAGCCGGGTCGCGGCGCGGTCCGGCCGGCTCCGACCGGGAGTAGTAGGCCCCCACGTCAAGAGAGTCGCCGCGTGGTGGAAGGCGACAGCGACGGGCCGAACTCGCCCGCAAGCCGCGGCGGTGAGCCGGCATCGTCCGGGTAGTCGTCGCCGGGTCGCCCCCGTTAGCGGGCTTCGAAAGCGGATCGGCGCGCGGTGAGTGCGCTCGGGTCGTCCTCCCGGGGCTGTAGCTCAGCTGGGAGAGCACGACACTGGCAGTGTCGGGGTCAGGGGTTCGAGTCCCCTCAGCTCCACCCGCCGGACGACCCGGATGCCGCCCTTGGTGGTGCGTCGATCAAGCGGGGTGGTACCGCGGAAGGTCAGCCTTTCGTCCCTGAGGGGGCGGAGGGCTTTTTCGTGTTTCCCGGCGGTCGGGTTCGAGGAGCAGGGTGATGACCGAGGTCGCGGAGCGGCGGGAACTGGCGGAGCGGTACGATCCGGCCGCGATCGAGCCGAAGTGGCGGGCGCGGTGGGAGGCGGACAACCTCTACCGGACCGACGACGCGGCGCCGGGTCCGAAGTGGTACTCCCTGACGATGTACCCCTACCCCTCCGGCATCCTCCACATCGGCCACTGGTACGCCTTCGCGGTGCCGGACGTCTTCGCCCGCCTCCAGCGGATGCGCGGCCACAACGTCCTCTTCCCGATGGGCTTCGACGCCTTCGGCCTGCCGGCCGAGAACGCCGCGATCCGGAACAACATCCATCCCGCGACGTGGACCTTCGAGAACATCCCCGCGATGCGGGAGCAGTTCCGCCAGATGGGGGCGATGATCGACTGGTCGCGCGAGGTGGTGACCTGCACCCCGGAGTACTACCGCTGGAACCAGTGGCTTTTCCTCCGGATGCTGGAGCGGGGTCTGGCCTACCGCGCCAACGGCAGCGTCTGGTGGTGCCCGAACGACCAGACCGTGCTGGCGAACGAGCAGGTCCTGGAGGGGAACGTCTGCGAGCGGTGCGGCGCCCAGGTTTCGAAGCGCGACCTGGAGCAGTGGTACTTCAAGATCACGGAGTACGCCGAGGAGCTGCTGCGCGACGCCGAGGGGCTCGACTGGCCGGAGCGGGTCAAGACGATGCAGCGGAACTGGATCGGCCGCTCCGAGGGAGCGAGGCTGAGCTTCGCGCTGGAGACCGGGGATACCCTGGAGGTCTTCACGACCCGGCCCGACACGGTCTTCGGGGCGACCTTCATGGTCCTGGCGCCGGAGCACCCGCTGGTGCCGACGATCACGACCGAGGACCGGCGGGCGGAGGTGGAGGCGTACGCCGAGCGCGCCCGCCGGGAGACGGAGATCGAGCGGCAGTCGACCGACGTCGAGCGGCCGAAGACGGGGGTCTTCACCGGCGCCTACGCCCTCAACCCGGTGACCGACGAGCGGATTCCAGTCTGGATCGCCGACTACGTGCTAATGGGCTACGGCACCGGCGCGATCATGGCGGTGCCGGCCGGAGACGAGCGCGATTTCCGGTTCGCCCGCGCCTTCGGCCTGCCGATCCGGGTCGTCGTCCAGCCGGAAGACCAGGAGCCGCTCGACCCGACGACGATGACCGAGGCCTACCACGGGCCGGGGGTGCTCGTGAACTCCGGCGAACTGGACGGGCTGCGGGTGCCGGAGCGGATGCCGGACGTCCTAGCGTGGATCGAGGCGACGGGACGCGGCCGGCGCGAGGTGACCTACCGACTGCGCGACTGGCTGATCTCCCGCCAGCGCTACTGGGGGACGCCGATCCCGGTCGTCTACTGCGATGGCTGCGGGGTCGTGCCGGTGCCAGACGACCAACTGCCGGTCGAGTTGCCGCTCGACGCCGAGTTCACGCCGACCGGTCAGAGCCCGCTGGTGAGCCACGCGGCCTTCCTGCACACGACCTGCCCGAAGTGCGGCGGGCCGGGGCGGCGGGAGACCGACACGATGGACACCTTCGTCGACTCCTCGTGGTACTGGTTCCGCTACACCAGCCCCGGCGAGGGGGCGCTCCCATTCGACCCGGGGCGGGCGGGGCGGTGGTGCCCGGTCGACCTCTACTGCGGCGGGATCGAGCACGCGATCCTGCACCTGCTGTACGCCCGCTTCGTCACCAAGGTCTGCCGCGACCTGGGCCTGGTCGGGCACGGCGAGCCGTTCGTCCGCCTCCGCAACCAGGGAATCATCCTGGCGGCGGAGGGGACCAAGATGAGCAAGAGCCGGGGGACGCAGGTCGGCCCGGACGAGCTGGTCCGGGACCACGGCGCCGACGCGCTGCGGCTGCACCTGATGTACCTCGGCCCGTGGGACCAGGGCGGGCCGTGGAACGACCGGGGCATCGCGGGTATGGAGCGCTTCCTCCGCCGCGCCTTCGCGCTGGCGACGGAGGCGGGGACCGGCCCCTCCGACGGGGAGGCGCCGGCGGCCGAGGTGCGGGCGCTGCAACGGCTGACGCACCGCACGATCGCCCAGGTGACGCGGGACCTCGACGGCTTCCAGTTCAATACGATGGTGGCGGCGCTGATCGAGCTCGTGAACGGGCTGATGCGCCTGAAGGATGGCCCGGTCGCCCGCACGCCCGAGTGGCGGGAGGCGCTGGAGACGCTCGTGCTGCTGATGGCGCCGAGCACGCCGTACGTCGCCGAGGAGCTCTGGGAGCGGCTGGGCAAGCCCTACTCCGTCCACCAGCAGGCCTGGCCGAGCTTTGACCCGGAACTGATCCGGGAGGAGCTGATCGAGATCCCGGTCCAGGTCAACGGTAAGGTCCGCGACAAGCTGACGGTGCCGGCGGACGTGACGGAGGACGCCGCCCGGGAGCTCGCGCTCACGAGCCCGCGGGTGCAAGCGTTCCTGGCGGGCAAGGCGCCGACGAAGGTGGTCTACGTGCCGGGCCGACTGGTGAACGTGGTGGCGCGTTGACGGGTGAAGCAGCGCCGACGGCGCCCGTCGTCGCCTCGGGTTCCTCGTTCACCAGTGTCGCTCGGCACCACCGTCAAGGACGGTATCCGCCCGGCGATGGCCACCCGCCCGCGTCGCCCGGTAGGGTGGTGTGGCCGTGGCAAACGCCCGTCGGCTCAGTCTAGAGGCCGACCGACTGCGGCTCGCCGGCGTTCGATCCACTCCGTTGGGTGGTGACTCCCGCCGTCACCGTGTCGCGCAGGGCGATGCCGGCAAAAAGGCCCGTGGCGACGACGGCGCCGAGGAGATGGCCGGACCCGACCATCGCCAGGGCCGGCCCCGGGCAGGTTCCGACCACGGCCCACCCCGCGCCGAAGAGGATGCTGCCGAGGACGTGGTGGCGGCCGATCGGCGACGGCGATGGCGTCAGCGGGCCGCCGAGCGGCGTCTGCCACCCGCTTCGGCTCAGGAGCCGCAGCAGGGGAGCCGCCACCGCAATCGCCGAGCCGAGGACGAGGACGAGGAACGGCTGGAGATCCTCGAGCCGCAGCATGCGGTGGATGACGTCGTAGTCGGTAAGTCGGGCGCCGGAGAGGACGACGCCGAACCCGATCCCGAAGAGCGGGCCGACCGCGTTCATCCTCACAGCGCACCCCCGCTCACGATCCGGAGGACCACGGTGACGACGACGGCCGTGACCGTTGAAG
>CADCWL010000080.1 GCA_902806405.1 uncultured Thermomicrobiales bacterium
TCGTCCCGCGGGCGGCAACGCCACCGCGTCTGCATGCCGCGTTGGCTGCGGCTTCCCTGGGACGACCGGGAGGTTTACGTCGGGGCAGACCCGCGAGCCTGCCCTCCCTCGCCGACCCCGCCTCCCCCGGGGCAACGGCCGCCGGGGGAAGCGCGCTACGCCCGATCCCCGTCGCCGCGTGCCCCGGGCCCGCCCTCGATCCCCGACGGGTTCACGTGGGACTCCTCCGGATCGGTGCAGACGAAGCACCACGGCCGGTCTTCGACGCGGGTCATGACGAGGGTCGCCCGGTGGGCGCCGCGGAGGGAAAGGCGGCGCCGAATCTCCTCCACGTCGCCGGGCAACCCCCGGCGCCGGATGTCGACGGCGCCGACGTCCAACTCGCGGAGGCGGGCCTGGATCCGCTTCGGGTGCCACGGCAACGAGGCGAGGACGCGCAGCGTCCGCGCGAACGGAGACGCCGTCGGCCCGTCGGCGCTGAGAAAGGCGATCCGGTCGTCGATCTTCCAGGCGCCGAGGGCCCGGGCCAGGTCCTCGACCAGACCCGCCCGGGTCACCGCCGGGTTCGGGTCGAGCAGGAAGGGGCCGGGCGGCGCAATCGGGACCGGGGCGCCCGGCACCGGTAGGAGCGTGTGGCCCTCGGGCAGGACGGTGGCCCGCCGCGGCGTGCGCGCCAGGCCGGGGGACCAGAGGACCCCCTCCTTGAGCTCGCGCTCGTCGGCGATGAACTCGATCTCCCAGGCGGGCGGCACGGCGGCGACGTCCAACCCCGGCGCGGCCTTGATCCCGACCCTCGGCACCCGCTCGGCCAGGCCAAGGCACCACTCCAGCGGCGGCTCCGAGCGGCGGGGACCGGTCCTGCCGCCGCCGTCGCGGCGCGCCGGGTCGACGAAGACGGCTTCGATCCCGGCAAGGGAGACATCCCGCACGTCCGCGAGGAGCGTCGTGACGCCGGCGCCCCCGCCGTAGATGGACGCGTTGATCGCCGCCATCCGGAGGTGGAGGGGGTCGCGGTCGACAGCGAGCGTCGGCGCCTCGGCGGCGAGGACGAGGAGGTCGCCGCCGATCCCGGTGCAGAGATCGGCCAGACTGCCGGCGCCGCGGAAGCGGGCCGCGCGGTGGCGCGCGACCGGCTCCGCCGACGCCTGCTCCAGGCCCGCGCGGGTGAAGACCATCTCGCCGGCGCGGGCGAACTTGGCGCGGGCGCGACGACGGAGCGCGTGGAGCGTAAAGGCCGCCGCGACGACCTCGGCGGGCAACTCGCGGCGGATCTCGGCGCCGAGCCGGAGGACCTCGGTCCCCGAGAGATCATGGTCCGGGAGGCGGTCCAGGAGGGCCCGGCCGGGGGGCGACATCAGCGCGTCCAGCTGCTCGAGGGAGGAGACCATCCCGGTGTGCGAACCTCGTCCGAGGGGCGTGCCGACCTCGGAGATCGACCGTCGGGGCGCGACCGGCGACGCGTGTCCCGAGGAGGGCATGGCCGGGCATCGGGTCGTGCCTCACGCCGGTTGCTGCCGCCGAGTCGCGTTTCGTCGCGGCTCTCGGCACGCGCCGGCACCGGCGTTCGAGGACGAGCGCGGTGCGCCCGGCGCGTGCGGCGTGTGCCGGCGTGGGAAAGCGCGTCTACGAATCGGTGATGTGGATCACGCCCGGCTGGAAGTTCCAGCGCGACATCAGCTCCGCAACCAAGTTCCGGAGCTCCTGGTCGGAGACGTCGTGCGCCAGGGGCCGGCGGTCGGAGAAGGGGAGGCCGCCGTGCTTCTGGCGGCTGGCGCTGGAACGGGCATCGTTGCGGGCGGAGCGGTAATAGTAGTCGGCGTAGATCTGGTCCCCATCGGAGACGACGTAGAGGGCAAAGTTCGGGTCGAGCTCAAGGCCGACCGCGCCGCTCTCCGGCGTGTCGACCACGACCGGGTACCCGTCGGGGGTGCGGTGACCGTACTCCTGGCCGGCGAACCGGAGCATCGGCAGGATGCGATCGCGGAGCGACGCCAACTCGTGAACCGACACCCGACCCCTCCACCGCGTGCGAACGATTGCGACCGAGCCCTGCGGCGAACGGTCCCTGGCGGGTCCGTCGTCCGCTCCGCTCGGGCATTGCCGGACCGCCGAAGGCGGACGGAATTCCGCTGCACGGTGCAGGCGGCAACGTAGCGTCGATTATGGCCCCGACCGAGTTAGACCGTCCAGAGCCGGAGGGGGCACGGGCGCACCGTCCGGTTTCACGTGAAACGCGAGGAGGGGGTGGGACGGTCTACCGGGCGCGCCCGTTCATGCCGCCGCCCGCGATTGTTCGGCTCTCCTCCGCGAGCAGGCTCGCGTGGGGGGTCCGCTGCCCGACGTACTTGGCGTTCCGCTTCGCCCGGTACGGGACCGAGACGGGCGAGCTGACCTGCTCGAACGAGAAGGCGCAGATCCGCATCCCCGGGTAGAGCGCGACCGCCATCCGGCCCAGGTTGCTCAGCTCCATCGTCGCCGTCCCGACCCAGCCCGGCTCGAAGACCGCGGCCGTGGAGTGGACCGTGATCCCGAGCCGCGCGATGCTGGAGCGCCCCTCGAGGCGACCCAGCAGATCGTCCGGCAGCGTCAGCGACTCGACCGTGGAGGCGAGCGCGAAGTCCCCCGGCTGCATGATGAACGGCTCGTCCTCGCCCACCTCGATCGTCCGCATCGCGTCGCCGATCGAGCCGGGGTGGCGCGGGTCGATGAACGGATGGCGGCTGTGCTCGAAGATCATGAAGGTCGGCCCGAGCCGAAAATCGACCGAGACGGAGCCGAGCTGCGCGTCGAGGTCCGGCATCGGGTCGATCCCGATCCGCCCGTCCGCCAGCGCCCGCCGAATGTCCCGGTCCGAGAGGATCATCGCCCGCCCCCGCACGCCCGACCGCGGATTGCCCCCGCGAGCCCACTGGATCTCGCCTTGCTGTGTACGTACACTACGGTACCCGACTGGCCGGGTCAAGGACGATGTCGTCGTGACGATACACCGCCCGGCCTGGAGTGTCCTGCTGCCCGGCGGCCCGTCCGGCGCCGGCAAGTCCGAGGCGGCGGCGATCGGCCGCCGGCTCGGCGTCTCGTGGCTCCAGGTCGACGACCTCCGCCTTGCCTTGCAGCAGAGCGGCGCGGTCCTCCCGCGGGGCACCGCCGAACTCCGCATCTTCCTCGACACGCCGCGTCTCTGGCGCCTGCCACCGGAGCGGCTGCGCGACGCCCTGATCGGCGTCGGAGCGGCGGTGGGGCCGGCGATCGAGATCGTCGTCGCCAACCACGTGGACACCGACGCCCCGGTCGTGATGGAGAGGGACGGCATCCTGCCGTCGCTCCTCGACCGGCCGCCGGTCCGCGAGCGGATGGAGGCCATGCGCGTCCGCGCGGCGTTCCTGGTCGAGCCGGACGAGGCGGTGCTGTACGCCAACATGGTGGCGCGGGAGCGGGGCATCGCGGACCGGAGCGCGGCGAGCCTCCGCACGGAGGCGAGGGCAAATTGGCTCTTCGGCCGCTGGCTGGAAGGGGAAGCGCGGCGGAGCGTGCCGGTCCTGGAACCTCGCCCGTGGGAGACGCTGCCCGACCGCTTGCTCGCGCCGGACGGTGCGCGAGGGGGTGTGGCGGACCGAGCGGGATCGCCGTCGGGGTTCGGTGCACGGCCGCGGTGAACGCTCACCCGCCGCTGGCGCCACCGAGCGGGGGCCGGGAGCGCCGCATCGCCGGCCGAGGCGAGCGGGCGGCGAGGATCAGCGCACCGCCGCCATCGTCTCCGCCGTGCGGTAGGTGGCCGAGACGCTGACGCCGGTGTGGATGCGCTGGATCGTCTCGCCGAGGAGGGGCGCCACCGAGAGGACCGTCAGCTTGTCGAACCGTTTCTCGGCGGGGAGGGCGATGCTGTTGGTGACGACCACCTCCCGGAAGGGGCTCGCCGCCAGGCGCTCGACCGCAGGACTGGAGAAGACCGGGTGGATGGCGCTGGCGTAGACCGCCGCCGCCCCGTTGTCGAGGCAGACCCGGGCCGCCTGCGTGATCGAGCCGCCGGTGTCGATCTCGTCGTCGACGATGATCGCCGAGCAGCCGTCGACGGAGCCGATCAGGTTCAACACCTCGGAGCGGTCCTGGTTCCCGGTCCGCCGCTTCTCGATGATCGCCAGCGGGGCGTCGACGATCTCGGCGAAGTTGCGGGCGCGCTTGGTGTTCCCCAGGTCGGGCGAGACGACGACCGGCTTTGGCAGCCGCTGCTCGGCGTAGTAGTTCGCGGTCAGCGACATCGCGCTCATCTCGTCGACCGGGATGTCGAAGAAGCCCTGGATCTGGCCGGCGTGGAGATCGAGCGTGAGCGCCCGGTCGGCGCCGGCGACGCCGACCAACTTGGCGACGAGGCGGGCCGTGATCGGCACCCGCGGCTGGTCCTTCTTGTCGGTCCGACCGTAGCCGAAGTAGGGGATGACGGCGGTGACGCGGCCGGCCGAGGCCCGCTTTAGGGTGTCGATCAGGATCAGCAATTCCATGATCGCGTCGTTGATCGGGCAGGCGAAGGGCTGGATGACGAAGACGTCGTTGTGGCGGACGCTCTCGCCGATCCGGACGAAGGTGTTGTCGTTGGCGAACTTGAAGACCTCGGCCCGTCCCCGGGGAATGCCGATGTAGTCGGCGATCGCGTCGACCAGCTCCGGGTTGCCGTTGCCGGCGAGGATCGTGAGCTGGTCGTAGAGGCCGGCCACACGGTGCTCCTTTCGGGAAGCGACACAACCAACGCCGATGGGGACCTGCCGTTTCCGCGGCGGGGCGACGCGTCGACGCCGCGGGGGCGAATGACCGCGGACTCGGCCCACGAAGCCGTTTGCAGCGGTCCAGGCTCGCGGGTTTGCCGCGGTCGAACCCGTGTTCGGTTAGCTCGTGCCGGGTCTCAGGGTTCGGCCCCACACGCCCCAGCCGCGGGCGGCGGCATCGCCCCGTTCGCCGGTACCCGCGCTACCCCTCCACGTCGCCTAGCATACCGTACCCCGCCTCCCCGTCACCGCCCGCCTCGTCGGCCCGAACCGGCCCCTCCGCCGCCAGGAGACGCAGCGCGGCCGCCGCAGCCTCCTGCTGCGCCTCCCGCTTCGAGACCCCGCTGCCGATGCCCAGCAGGCGCTCCCCAAGCAGGGCCTCGATCGTGAAGACCCGGGCGTGGTCCGGCCCGGTGGCGGCGGCGGTTCGGTAGACGGGGGAGAGGCGGAAGCGTTGCTGGGTCAGCTCCTGAAGCCGCCCCTTCGGGTTCGCCGCCCCCTCGGCCTCGACCACGATCGCCGCCGCGTCCCGCGCCAGGAAACGCCGCAGGAACCGCTTCGCCCCGGCGTACCCGCGGTCGAGCGCGATCGCCCCGACCAGCGCCTCGAAAGCGCCGGCCAGCATCCGGTCGCGGGCGCCGGCGCTGGGGCGCTCCCCCTGGCCGAGAAAGAGGTAGGCGCCGAGGTCGATCTCGCGCGCCCAGGCGACCAGTGTCTCCGCGCGGACCAGCGCCACCCGGCGCCTAGTCAGCGTCCCCTCGTCGGCGGCCGGGTCGAGCGCGTAGAGGTACTCCGCGGCGACCGCGCCGAGCATCGCATCGCCGAGGAACTCGAGCCGCTCGTTGGTGCGCGCGGCGGCGGCGATCGGGTCGCCGCCGGCGGCGACCACGTCGTGCAGGATCGAGCGGTGGGTAAGGGCCACGCGCAGCAGATCGGGGTCGCGGAACGTGAGCCGGAGCGCCGCCGCCAGCCGCTCGGGGCGGGCCTCGTCCGCGGCGACGACCTTCTCGGCTCCCGCGCTTGCCGGACGCGCCTCATCCCCCACCGGCTCAGCCGGCAAGCTGGCGGAGGGCCAGATCGAGGTCGATCCCGGCGCCCCGCGCCACCCCGCCGAGGGCGTCCCAATCGACGGCGACGTGGTAGACGTAGTGGAGCGGCTCGGTCGCCTCCGAGCGGGAGCGCGCGAGGTCGAAGCTGACCAGGAAGCGGATCAGCGCGTCGGCCATCCGGTCCTCGTCCGGTTGCCGGTCGTCGAGGGCGATCTCGGCCTGGCCGGCGAGGCGGGCCCGGTGGGCCGCGAGGAGGCCGTGCCGGAAGGCGTCGGCCAGGCTCCCCGCCCGGTCCGCTTCCCGCCGGGCCGCCGCCCGCTTGTCCGACTCCAGCGCCTCGCCCGACTCCGTCGGCGGCGCGTTCAGGTCGATGTCCTTCTGCTCGTCGCGGATCACCACCTGATCCACGATGTGATCGAGCAGTTGGCGGATGCGGTCCGGCACGTCCGACTCTCCCCCACGGCCGGGCGCTCACCCGGCGGCGAACCCCGGTCCGATTATACGGGGCGTCCGGGGGGGGAGGAAGGTACCTACCCCCCAGCCCTTCTGCCGTGCGCGGTAGAGGGGAAAGCGCTCGGACATCGCGAGGGGGTGAACGGCGGCATCCCCGCTCTGAACGTGGGGCTAGGTCCTCTTCCTTCTGGGAGCACCCCTCCCGCGGCTCGCGTGCGACGTATCAGGCGGCTCCTAAGGGCCAGGCCCGCGCCTCCACCCTCGGCGGCAACCCGACCGCTGGCGCGGTGGCGAGGGGTGGACCGCAAATCCCGCCCGAGCGACCCGGCCGCGGCGAGGACACCCAGCGCCGTCCTTGACCGTGCCCGCCGCGCGGTGCCATTCTCCCTTGGCCCGCGCCCACCAGGCTCACCGCAGGGTCGCCGATGTTCTGCACCGCCTGCGCCGCCCTGAACCCCCGCGCTGCCGACGCCTGCCGCGGCTGCGGTCGCCGTCTCGCCGGTGCCGGCGCGCCGACCGCCGGTCGGGTAGCGGACGCCGGCTCCCGGACGGTGTCGTCCGGGAGCCGGCTGTCATCGCTGCTGGCCGCGGCGCCGCTGGTGGCGCTGGTCGCCGTCCTGCTCCTCTTCCGCGAGGCGGAGCGGGCAGGCCGGGACCGTGCCTACGCGCGCGCCGAGGCGGCCGCCGCCGCCGGGGAGTACGACGCCGCGCTCGCCGCCTTCGCCGCGGCGGCCGGACACCGCGATGCC
>CADCWL010000081.1 GCA_902806405.1 uncultured Thermomicrobiales bacterium
TTAACGACGTCGCTTCAATCGACATCGTCCTCGGATCGGCGCCCGCCCCGGCGTGCGGCGCGGGCGGAATCGATCGGCGGTTGCTCGCTGGCGGGTCCGGTCGTCGGGTGTCGCGACGGGCCTTGGCACGAGGCGACCGAGAAGATTGCGGCGATGGGACCCGTACCGGAAGTTCGCACGCGACGTGCCAGGTGGGCACCGGCGAGGGGTGAGGCGATCGAGCGCTTCACGCGGACCTAGCCGACGGTCCGCGTGAAGCGCTCGATCGCCTCCGTCAGCTCGGCCAGGGCCTCCTCCTGGCCGTCCGGCGCCGCGCCGACGACGCAGCCGCGGATATGGTCCTCCAGCACCAGCAGCCCGGTCGCCCGTGCCCCGGCGATGATCGCCGAGAGCTGGGTCAGGACGTCGAGGCAGTACTGGTCCTCCTCGACCATCCGCTGCACCCCGCGCACCTGGCCCTCGACCCGGCGCAGCCGGGCGAGCAGCTTCGCCTTGTCGGCGGCGTACGAGGTGGAGCGACGCGGCAACGTGCCGGCGCTCGTCGGCGCGGCTTCGACGGGTGGGGCGGAATCGTGACCGTTCATGCGCGTCATTATACCCCTCCAGGGTAGGGGCAGCAACGGGCGGTCGTTCTGCACGGCGTTTCTGGCTCCACCGAGGGCAGGACAGCAGCTACACCAGAGAATGAGGGCGCCCCAAGTCGCGGGCTCTTGACGTGAATACCCCCAGGGGGTACAATGATTGCAGAGTTTGAACTGGGCGGCATCGGCGCCGCTCTCCTAGCGAGGAGTTCCCCATGTCGGATGCCGACACCGCCGTCTTGCCCCCCGCTCCGGCTCCCCGGGCAGCCGTCCCGGCCGAGGCCACCTTGCCGATCACGGGGATGACCTGCGCCTCGTGCGTTCGCCGCGTCGAAAAGGCACTGGCCAAGGTCGATGGCGTCCATAAGGCCGCCGTCAATCTCGCCACCGAACGGGCGACCGTCACCTACGACCCGGCTGTCGTCGGTCCGACCGGATTGCGGGCGGCGGTCGAGAAGGCCGGCTACGGGGTCCGCGAGCTGCCGGCGGCGCCGGTTGTCACCTCCTCGCCCGCGGCGGAGCCGGCAGCAGACGGCACGGCGGTCCTCCCGATCGAGGGGATGACCTGCGCCTCCTGCGTCCGCCGCGTCGAGCGGGCGCTGGCCAAGGTGCCGGGCGTGACGACGGCGAACGTGAACCTGGCGACCGAGCGGGCAACGGTCACGTACGACCCGACGGCGTCCGGCATCGGCCAGCTCCGGGCGGCAGTCGAGAAGGCCGGCTACCGGGTGGGTCACGCTCCGGCAGCGCCCATCGCACGGGTGGTCGCCGTGCCGACTACCGGGGACGTCCCCGGTTCCGAGGACGAGCGGGAGCGGGACCGGGAGCGCGAGATCGGCGAGCTGAAGCGCAAATCCTTCGTCAGTCTCGCCGTCGGCATCGCGATGATGGGGCTGATGTACGTCCCGCTGCCGGTCGCGATGATGGACCTCGCGCCGGGGTTGCTGATCGCGGCGACGGTCGTTCAGTTCTGGGCCGGCGGGATCTTTTACAAGGCCGCCTGGGCCGCGGCCCGGCACGGCGGCACCAACATGAACACGTTGGTCGCGGTCGGCACCTCCGCCGCCTATGGCTACAGCGCCTTCGTCACCCTCTGGCCCGATCTCTCGGCGCGATGGGGGTTCGCCTACGACCTCTATTACGAGTCGGCGGTGATCGTCATCGCCCTGATCCTGATGGGCCGGTGGCTCGAAGCCCGGGCCAAGAAGCGGACCGGCGAGGCGATCAAGGCGCTGATGGGCCTGCAGGCGAAGACCGCGCGCGTGATCCGGGACGGCACCGAGTACGACATCCCGATCACGCAGGTGGTCGTCGGCGACCTGGTCCGGGTTCGACCGGGCGAGAAGGTGCCCGTCGACGGTGTCGTCGCCGAGGGGCGGTCGACGCTCGACGAGAGCATGCTGACCGGCGAGAGCCTGCCGGTCGAGAAGGGGCCCGGCGACGCCGTCATCGGCGCCACCTTGAACAAGACCGGAAGCGTCGTCTTCCGCGCCACCAAGGTTGGAGCGGAGACGACGCTGGCCCAGATCGTCAAGCTGGTCGAGGCGGCGCAGGGCTCGAAGGCCCCGATGCAGAAGCTGGCCGACACGATCTCCGGCTGGTTCGTGCCGGCCGTCCTCGGGTTGGCGGCGCTGACCTTCGGCGCCTGGCTCGTCTTCGGGCCGTCGCCGACGTTCGCCTTGACCGCCGCCATCGCGGTCCTCGTCATCGCCTGCCCGTGCGCCCTCGGGCTGGCCGCGCCGACCGCGATCATGGTCGGCACCGGAAAGGCGGCCGAGCACGGCATCCTGGTCCGCGGCGGCGAGGCGCTGGAGCAGGCGCGCCGGATCGACACGATCGTCCTCGACAAGACCGGAACCTTGACCCGCGGCCGGCCGGCGGTGACGGGCATCATCCCCGCCAACGGGCTCCCCGAGCGCGACCTCCTGCGGATTGCCGCGGCGGTCGAGGTCGGCTCCGAGCACCCGCTCGGCGAGGCGATCGTCGCCCGCGCCCGGGAGCTGGGGCTCGATCTGCCGAAGGCGGACGGGTTCGCCTCGGTCACGGGGAAGGGGGTGACGGCCCGGGTCGACGGACGGGACGTCGTGCTCGGCAACCGGGCGCTGATGGAGCAGGCCGGGATCCACCTCAACGGCCTCGAGGAGCGCGGGCAGGAGCTGGCCCGGAGCGGCGCGACGCCGATGTACGTGGCCGTCGGCGGCGAGGGCGCCGGCCTGATCGCGGTCGCCGACACGCTCCGCCCGGAGTCGCGCGACGCGGTGGAGCAGCTGCAGGCCCTGGGCCTCGACGTCTGGATGCTGACCGGCGACAACCGCGCGACCGCCGAGGCGATCGCGCGGGAGGTCGGCATCTCGCGCGTCCTGGCCGAGGTGCTGCCCGAGCAGAAGGCCGACAAGGTCACGGCGCTCCAGGCCGAGGGCAAGACCGTGGCGATGGTCGGCGACGGGATCAACGACGCGCCGGCGCTGGCCCAGGCCGACCTCGGGATCGCGATCGGGACCGGCACCGACGTGGCGATGGCGGCCTCGGACATTACCCTGATCGGCGGCGACCTGCGGACGATCGTGACGGCGATCGCGCTCTCCCGGCGCACGGTCGGCACGATCAAGCAGGGTCTCTTCTGGGCCTTCGCCTACAACGTCGCGCTGATCCCGGTGGCGATGGGGGCGCTCTACCCCGTCTTCGGCATCCTCCTGAACCCCGTGATCGCCGCCGCGGCGATGGCGATGAGCTCGGTCAGCGTCGTCACCAACGCGCTGCGGCTGCGCGGCTTCGCGCGGCCGGCGAGCGCGCGGGAGATCCTCCATCCGCCGCTGCGGGCGCGGATCGCGGACGCCGGCTTTCTCGTGGCGATCGGCCTGCTGGCCCTGGTGGTCGGCGCAGGGGCGCTCTGGCTGAGCGAGCGCGCCGGCATGGGCGTCGGCGGCGCGGACGCGATGACGATGGCGGACGACGGGCACGCGGCGGCCGAGGCCGGTGCCAACGGTGCCGCACGCTTCGCCCTCCCGGACCGGACCGTTCGGCTCGATGCTGCCGACACGATGCGCTTCTCCCCGGACGCGATCTCGGTGCGCGCGGGCGAGACGGTCGCCTTCGTCGTTGCCAACACCGGCGAGGCAGAGCACGAATTGGTGATCGGCGACGCGGCGACCCAGCAGGCCCACGAGGCGGAGATGGCCGAGGCCGGCGCCGACGGCGACCACGACGACGGTCCGCCGAACGCGGTCTCGGTCGCCCCAGGCGAGACCGCCACCCTCGTCTACACCTTCGAGGATTCCGGCACGCTGCTCTACGGCTGCCACGTGCCGGGGCACTATGACGCCGGGATGTGGGGGCTGATCACCGTCAGCGACGTCTAGCGCCACAGGACGTGATGGGGTCGAGAGGCCCGACGACGATTACCAAGCTACCCTCCACGGGTGTCGGTCAAGACAGTTGTGGAGAAGGAGACGGCGATGAGCGCCACCATCGAGCAGGCGACCCTGGCGGCCCCGGACATCTCGTGCGGCCACTGCGTGGTGACGATCAGGGAGGCGGTCGCCGCTCTTGACGGCGTCGACGCCGTCGAGGCGAACGCGGAGACGAAGCAGGTCGTCGTCGCGTTCGACCCCGGCCGGACCACGGTGGCGAGCATCGCGGCGGCCCTGGCCGAGGTGGGGTACCCCATCGCGAGGTAGGGCCGCTTTCGGGCCGCCTCCTTTTTCGACTCGTCGGCCGGGGCAACGACCGCGCCGGCCCGTTCGCCAGGAACGAGAACGATGAACCCTCACACCGATCACGCCCACCACGTCACCGCGCCGCGGGCGGCGGCACGCGCGCCCGAGGACGCCGCCCGCCACGCCGGACCCGCCGCCGTCCACGGCCACCGCCACGACCTCGCGCCCGCGGCGCCGGGGGCATCCGCGGCCCCGATCCACACCGGCGACCTGAGCGATCCGCGGGACCTGGACCACGAAGCGATAGCCGACCACGCGGGCCACGGCGGCCACGGCGACCACGCCGATCTCTTCCGGCGGCGCTTCTGGGTCAGTCTCGCCCTCTCGGTCCCGATCGTCCTCTTCAGCGAGATGGTCCAGGAGTGGCTCGGCTTCTCGACGGCGACCTTCCCCGGCAGCAACCTGGTTGCCCCGGGGCTCGGCACGGTCGTCTTCCTCTACGGCGGCCGCGTCTTCCTCGAGGGCGGCTGGGAGGAGCTGAAGGCCCGGAAGCCGGGGATGATGCTCCTGATCTCGCTTGCCATCGTCGTCGCCTTCGTCGCGAGCGGGGCCACGACGTTGGGATTCTTCGACCTCGAGTTCTGGTGGGAGCTGGCGCTTCTGGTCACGATCATGCTCCTCGGCCATTGGCAGGAGATGCGCGCGATCGGCCAGGCGCAAGGGGCGCTCGGCGCCTTGGCCTCCCTGCTGCCGGACGAGGCCGAGCGGGTGAGCGAGCAGGGCATCGAGACCGTGCCGCTCGCCGCGCTCCGGATCGGCGACGTCGTCCTGGTCCGGCCCGGCGCCCGCGTCCCGGCCGACGGGAGCGTCGTCGACGGCCGCGCCGAGCTCGACGAGTCGACGATCTCCGGGGAGTCGCGCCCGGTCGAGAAGGGGGTCGGGGACCGGGTCGTGGCCGGCACGGTGGTCGCCGGCTCCGCCCTCCGGGTCCGGGTCGAGGCGGTCGGCGAGGGGACCGCGCTGGCCGGCATTCAGCGCCTCGTCGAGCAGGCGCAGGCGTCCCGCTCCCGCGCCCAGGCGTTGGCCGACCGCTTCGCCGCGCTCCTCTTCTATGTCGCGGTCGGAACCGGGGCCGCCACGTTCCTGGCGTGGACGCTTCTCGGCCGGCCAGAGGATGCGGTGACCCGGACGGTGACCGTCCTCGTGATCTCCTGCCCCCACGCGCTCGGATTGGCCATCCCCCTGGTGATCGCGCTCTCGACCTCGATCTCGGCGAAGCAGGGCATCCTGGTCAAGGACCGGCTGGCTCTGGAGCGGATGCGGGAGATCGATACGGTCCTGTTCGACAAGACGGGGACGCTGACCCGCGGCGAGCACGCCGTGGCCGGCGTCGCCGCGGCGGAGGGGAGCGAGGCCGAGCTGCTGGCCCTCGCAGCCGCCGCTGAGGCCGACAGTGAGCACCCCCTCGCCCGCGCCATCGTCCGCGAAGCGCGGGAGCGGGGGCTGCCGGTGGCGCGGGCGGCCGACTTCCGGGCGATCGCGGGCCGCGGCGTCGAGGCGACGATCGATGGAGCGGCAGTCGCGATCGGTGGCCCAACCATGCTGCGGGAACGAGAGCTGACGGCTCCCGGCGAGCTTGCCGAGCGGACCAGGCGGTGGGAAGGACGCGGCGCCGCGGTCCTCCACGTCGTCCACGACGGCCGCGTGGTCGGGGCGCTGGCGCTCGAGGACCAGGTCCGGCCCGAATCCCGCGAAGCCGTCGCCGCGCTCCACCGGCGGGGAGTGCGGGTCGTGATGATCACCGGTGACGCCAGGTCGGTCGCGGAGTCGGTCGCCGCGGACCTCGGCGTCGACGAGGTCTTCGCCGAGGTGCTGCCGGAAGACAAGGACACGAAGGTCGCCGAGCTGCAAGGGCGCGGCGCACGGGTGGCGATGGTCGGCGACGGGGTCAACGACGCGCCGGCCCTGGCCCGGGCGGACGTCGGGATCGCGATCGGCGCCGGCACCGACGTCGCGATCGAGTCGGCCGGGGTGATCCTGGCGACGAGCGACCCGCGAGCGGTCGTCGGCGTGATCCGACTCTCCCGCGCCAGCTACCGGAAGATGGTCCAAAACCTCGGCTGGGCCGCCGGCTACAACCTGGTCGCGATCCCGCTGGCGGCCGGCGTCCTGGCCCCTGTCGGCATCCTCCTTGCGCCGGCGGTGGGAGCGCTCCTGATGAGCCTCTCGACGATCGTCGTCGCCCTTAACGCCCAACTCCTGCGCCGGCTCGACCTCCGCGGTTGAGCGGTCGGCGGGGAGGTGACTGCTTCCTCTTCGACCTCTCGGTTACCCACCCTTTGCGGCCGTCCGCCACCGGACTCGACGATCCCCACGCGGAGAGAACCCGGATGCGCGGACGGCCGGCCGCCCAGAGAAGCGATCCCCGGCGGCGATGGCGCCTCGCGGTTGGCTTCGCGATCGCGCTGTTGACGGTCGGCCACGACGCGTTGATGGCCGGCAATGTCCACGCGTCGCCCTTGCCCGGCGCGCGTCCCGGTGTCGCGTCGGCCGATGTCCCCCCGCCCCACCCCTCGCAGGCGGCGCCGAGCCACCGCCGTCCCCACCACTTCGGGTTGCACCCGGCACCTCCCGCGGCGGGCGGATTGGATGAGGGGACGACCGTGCCCCGTCCCGCGTCGTGC
>CADCWL010000082.1 GCA_902806405.1 uncultured Thermomicrobiales bacterium
GGCTCGTAGAGGCGCTCGTTCCACCGGTAGCGGACGGGCAGCTCATTTAGGGCGACGAGGTAGCGCCGGCTGGCAAGGGGGCGGACGAAATCGGTCCCGGCGCCGGAGGAGAGCAGGTCCGGCCCAGTGCCGGTGGCGAGCCGCGTCCGCAACGCCTCCGGCTCCGCCTCGTCGCCGCCGAACGGCTCGCGCTCGAGCGCGATCGTCGGGTGGGAGGCGACGAAGGCGTCGTAGACGCGCCCGATCGCGGCGTCGACGCCCGGGTCGCCGGTCGGCTGATCCCAGACGAGCAACGTCACGGCGTCGTCCTGGGCGGCCGGCAGGGCGCGGGCGGCACCGAGCAGTGCCACGACGGTCGACACGAGGAGCGCGACGAGGGCGACCGTCGCCATCGGGAAGCGGAAGCGGGGCATCGTGGGGCGGCTCCTCGGTCGTTCTCGGCACCGGGACGGCGGTGGCGCGCCTCCGCGGGCGGCGATCGGGCCGCCGCGGCACTCCGCCGAACGGATAGTAGCCAGAAACGGTGGCCGAGAAACAGGGGTGAGCCCGGTCGCAACGGACCTCGTCGGCTCACCGCGGGCGCGACGACGGGCGCCGCGGCCGACCGGGCGGGGACCGGTCCGGCCTACGTCTTCAGCGCACCGGCCGTGATCCCCTCGATGAAGCGGCGCTGGAGGACGAGGTAGAGCAGGACGACGGGGAGCATGGCGATGGTGACGCCGGCGGCGATCATGCCGCGGTCGGCGGTGTAGCGGCCAAAGAAGAACATCGTCCCGAGCGAGACGGGGCGAAGCTCGTCGCGCTGGACGAAGACGAGCGGCATCAGGAACTGGTTCCAGGTGAACATGAACTGGAAGACGACCAGCGTCGCGAGTCCGGGGGTGGCCAGCGGCAGCATCACCTGACGGAAGACGGCCCACTCGTTCGCCCCGTCGAGGCGGGCGGCGTCGGCCAGTTCCGGCGGCAGACCGCGGAAGAAGCCGCGCATCAGGAAGATGCCGAACGGGAGGCGCAGCGCGATACCGGGGACGATGAAGGCCCAGTACGTTTCCAGCAGATGGATGTCGCGCAGCAGGTAGTACAGGGGGATCATCACGGATTGGAAGGGGACCATCAGGCCGAGCAGGAAGAGAACGAGGATCGCGTTGCGCCGCGGCAGCGGCAGGAGCGCGAGAGCGTACCCCGCCAGGCAGGAGAGGGCGACGACCCCGGCTACGATCGCCGTGCAGTAGATGACGCTGTTCCAGATGTAGCGGTCGAAACGGCCGACGGTCCAGGCGCGCTGGAGGTTCTCCCAGCGCAGCGCGGAGGGCAGCGCGAACGGGTCGCGCGCGATCTCGATCGAGGTCTTGAAGGCGGAGGACCAGATCCAGAGGAACGGCAGCAGGAAGACGACCAGAAAGGCGATCAGAACGAGGTAGCGGACGACCCCGACCCCGACCGCACCGCCCCGAGGGCGCGACCACGCGGCGCGGCCGGGGACCCGTTTCGCGCCGGCGGGCGCGGAGGTGGTGGCCATCGCTCAGGACTCCCCGCGTTCGCGCAGGCGGATAAAGGCGACCGAGGCGACGAGGGAGATGACGGTGATGACCAGGGAGAGCGTGGCGGCGTAGCCGATCCGGTTCTGGGTGAACGCCTCCTTGTACGTGTAGGTGGCGATCACCTCGGTCGCGTTGGCCGGCCCCCCTTGCGTCATCGCGAAGACGACGTCGAAGACGCTGAAGCCGCCGATCAAGAGGAGGGCGGTGACGACGTTGACCACGTTGGCGAGCTGGGGAACGGTCACGTTCCGGAACCGCTGCCAGGCGTTGGCGCCGTCCACGGTGGCCGCCTCAAGGAGATCCTTGCTGACGTTCTGGAGGCCGGCCAGGAAGACGACGAAGACGAAGCCGGTCTCGGCCCAGATCGCGGCGACCAGGACCGCGTAGAGGGCAAGGCTCGGGTCGCCCAGCCAGCCGCGGGAGAGCCCGTCGAGGCCGACCGAGTCGAGTCCGCGGTTGAGGATGCCAAAGACCGGGTTGTAGATCCACCCCCAGACGATGGCGATGACCACGGAGGAGAGGACCTGGGGCATAAAGAAGGCGGTCCGGAAGAGGGTGAAGCCGCGGGGACGGCGCCAGAGGAGCACGGCGAGCAGGAGACCGATGACCAGCGGTCCGATCGTGCCGACGACGACCCAGATCAGGGTGTGTCCGAGCGAGACCCGGAGCAGGGCGTCGCCGAAGAGCCGCCGATAGTTAGCGAGGCCGACGAAGTTTTTGGTCGCCTCGACCCCGTTCCAGTCGGTGAAGCTAAGGTAGATCGACTGGACGAGCGGGTAGATCATGAAGACGGCGTAGAGGAGAAAGGCGGGCAGCACGAAGAGGTAGCCGGCGCGATACCGCGCCCAATGGCGGCGGGCACCACCCCGCCGGGCGGTCGTGCCGAGGACGATGTCCGCCATGGCGCTCGCTCCGATCGCAGGACGGGCGCGGATCGACCGCGTCCGCCCGTCCCGCCGGCGCTACGGCTGCGGCGTCGCCGCCGTCCCCTCCACCCACGCCGCCTGGAGGTCGGCGGCCTGCTGCTCCGGCGTCTTGTCGCCCGCAAGGATCGCCTGGAACCCATTGAGCATCGTGTCGTTGAAGCCGGGCGGGGTGAGGACGTCGATGTTGTAGCCGAGCGGCGTCTGGCCGGACGCGGCCGACCCGAGGACGTCGAGGACCGACTGCTGGAGCGGCGAGAGTTCGAGCCCGGCGGTGTCGACCGTCATCGGCAGGAAGAAGCGCGCCTCCCCCAGCCAACGCGTCGCCGTCTCGGGGGAGAAGAGGTAGTCGAGGAACTGCCCGGCCTCGGTCTGGTGCTGACCGTTGGCGGAGAGGTAGTACGCCGAGCCGAGGCCGGAGACCCAGTTGCTCCCCTTGCCGCCGCCGATCGCCGGGAAGGGGACCAGTGCCACGTCGGCGTCGGGCATGTTCGCCTCGATGTCGCCGATCAGCCAGCTCCCGGTCGGCGTCATCAGCGCCTGGCCGGAGTAGAAGAGAGCGTTGGCGTCGTCGTAGGTCAGGGCGTTCGGGTCCTCACCGAAGCAACCCGCCTCCCGCATGTCGACGAAGAAGGTCTGGATCGCGGTGGTCGTCTCCGGGGTGTCCCAGCTCCCCTGGCCCTCGAAGAGGAGGCGGCGCATCGCGTCGGGGCCGAGCGTCTGGTTGGTGGCGACCGAGAACTGGTGGAAGGCGGGCCATCCCTCCTGGTTGCCGAAGGCGAGCGGGATGTAGCCCTTCTCGCTCGCCTCGCCGCAGAACGCCAGCAACTGGTCGACCGTGTCCGGCACCTGAAAACCTTCCTGCTCCATCAGGGTCCGGTTGTGGTAGAGCCCGATCAGGTCGATCTGGAGGGGGAGGCCGTAGAGCTGCCCGTCGATCGAGGCGCCCTGGATCGCCGACTCCACGAGCCGATCGCGCCAGCCGTACTGGTCGGCCATCGCGTCCAGCGGTTGGAGCAGCTCGGCGTCGGCGAGAACGCCGGCGTAGCCGGGGCCGGTGTCGTAGAAGATGACGTCGGGGCCGGTGCCGGAGGCGAGGGCCGTGTTCACGGTCTGCCGCATCTGGTCCGTGTCGAACGCCTCGCGCTCGATCGTGACGTTCGGGTTCTGGGCCGTGAAGCCGTCGTAGATTTCGTCGACGATCTCGCTCTCGGGGCCGGTGAACTGGTCCCAGACCCGGAGCGTGACCTCCTCCTGGGCCGAGCCGGCGATCTGCGGCGCGGCACCCAGCAGCGCCAACAGGAGCGCGAAGGTCACCGTCGTCAGCGGCGACGTTGAGCGAAACATCAGCGTTTGCTCCTTCCCCCGGCAACCGGGGCGACACGGAACGGACGGCGCGTGCGGGGCGTCCCCGCCGCCGTAGCGGGGGCGCCGGCCGAGCGCGAGAATGGACCCCGCTTATAGCATAGGGGCGTGCGCCGGTCGAGAGGCCCCTCGCGCCGTGGCGGACGTGGAGCCGGGGAGGGAGCGGGGATGAAGCTGGCGCTGCGGGAGGAGATGACGCCCGGGGAGTCGCTGCCGGAGAAGGTGGCGTGGCTGGAGCGCGTCGGCCTGGAGGGGGTCGAGCTGACCGGTCGTTCGTTGGACCTGCCGATCGCCGATCTCCGGGCGATCTTCGCCGGCTCGGCGGTGGCGGCCGCGAACGTCGACGGGGCGCGAACGCTGCTCGACCCGGACCCTCGGCAGCGGGAAGCGGGCCGGGAGTTGGTGCGACGGCGGCTGGCGCTGGCCGGAGAACTGGGGTCGGCGGGGGTGCTGCTGGTGCCCCAATTCGGTCGGACACCGGCGCTGCCCGACCTCTCGCCGCTGCAGACGGCGAAGGAGCTGGAGCGGGAGCTCTTCCTGCTCGGGTTGCGGGAACTGGCGCCGGCGGCGACCGCGGCGGGGGTGCCGCTTTTTCTCGAACCGCTGAACCGGTACGAGGCGCACCTGGTGAACCGGGTCGGACAGGGAGCGGCGCTCGCCGCGGAGGCGGGACCGGGGATCGGCGTGATGGCCGACTTCTTCCACATGAACATCGAGGAGGCGGATATCCCGGCGGCGATCCGGGAGGCCGGCCAGCACCTCGTCTACGTCCACGTCGCCGACAGCAACCGGCTCCAACCCGGGCGCGGCCACCTCGACTTCCGGCCCGGCTTCGCCGCGCTCAAGGCGATCGGCTACGACGGCTACTTGGGGATCGAGTGCCGGGTCGAGGGGCCGTTCGAGGAGGCGCTGCGGGAGAGCGCGGCGATCCTGCGGGAGTCGTGGGCGAAAGCATAGAACGGCTCACCCCAACTCGTCCCGACCGTCGAAGCGCGGACCTCCGTGCCTGCCCTCGCCCGCGACCGCGTCGCCCGTCGCGCGAGGCGGTCGCGCTGACCGCCGCCGGGGAGTGCGCTATCCGCCGCAAAGTGAATCGGGAGGCCGACCCACGGCGTTGGCGGCGACAAGCGCTCGACGAGGGAGCAAGTCGGCCACGAGGCGTCGACGCTCGGCCGCCGAGGACAGCAACGGTCGCTCGGTGTCCGCGGTTTCGGAATCTGGTCGCCAGGGGCGCTAACGGCCGGTCGACGAGAACGAAGCGCCCCGAAGGGGGCCGAGGGCGACCGGATCTCGCCACAAGCGGGTTGGCAAGGCGGTCTCCAGCGCTTCCCTCGGCGACGCCGGTCCCCCTAGCCGAACCGAATTCCGAGCTTGATCGACCGCTCCGGGTGCTCGTCGATCTGCCGGTAGGCATCGACGCTCTCCTCGAAGGGGACGATCGGGGTGACGATGCCATCGACCCGGAGTCGGCCGGCGGCGAGCCAGGCGAGGGCGAGCTCGACGAGGCGGGCGAGGGTCCAGCCCGGGGCGTCGGCGGCGGGGAGGCTCTGGGCGCGGGCGGAGATGAGGCGGAGGCGGTTGATGTGAAACTCTTCGCCGAGGCGGAGGCCGGTCGCCTCACCGCCGTAGAAGGAGAGAACGCAGACCGTCCCGCCGAAGCGGGTGGCGCGGATCGCCTGATGGAGGGCGTGGGAGCTGCCGGAGGCCTCGACGGCAACGTCGACCCCGAGGTCCCCGGCGACGGTCGGCGCCTCCCGGTAGCCGCCGACGATGCGCGAACCGGGCAGATGAGCGCCAAGGGCGCGGCCGGGGCGCGCCGTGAGGCGGCGGATTGCGAGGCCTGCGTCGCCGCCGTCCGCGCGAGGATCGAGCGCCTCGTCGGCCCCGAGGGCGAGTGCCAGCTCGCGGCGGGCCGGGATCGGATCGAGGGCAATCACCCGCTCGGCGCCGGCGAGACGGGCAAGCTGGACGGCCATCAGGCCGATCGCGCCGAGGCCGAAGACGGCGACGAGGTCTCCAAGGGCGATCCGGGCGTCGCGCAGCGCCAGCGCCATCACCGCCGGGTCGAGGCAGACGGCGGCCTCGGGCGACATCCCGTCGGGCAAAGGGTCGGCGTCGGCTTCGGCGACGGTTTGGGTCTCTCGGATCGGGAAGTGGCCGAAGACGCGGTCGTCCGGGCGGAAGCGGCTCGCATCCGGGCTCGTCTCGACGACGACGCCGACCGCCATGTTGCCGAGGCGAAGCGGAAACCCTTGCCCGGCGGCAGCGGGACGCGGCATGACGGCGCCCCAGGCCTCATCGTAGGGGCGAGCGGCGGCGGGGTCGTCACGGTAGGCGACGAGTTCGGTGCCGTGCTTGGGGGAGGCGAACTCCGTCCGGATGCGAATCTGTCGCGGACCGAGCGGCGGCTCCTCGTACGATCGCAGCTCCGGGGTGCGCGGCGCGACCGCGACCAGTTCCCGTGGCACCCGCCCGCCCCCTCGCTCCGACGCTCCCAACCACATGCTCGCGAGGGTACCGCCGGGGCGGGGAGGGGTCAACGGCGACGGTCGCGTACGGGCAGTGCTAAGGTGACCGGCAATGGTGTGGCCGACCGGCGGCCTCGACGACGGAAGAGGACGAGGGCGAGGGATCGATGCCGAAGCTGGCGATCGTGGTGCCGCACGAGCTGAGCGAGGAGGAGGCACTGGGCCGGATCAAGAACCTTCTCTCCGAGATGAAGACCCGCTACGCGACCTCCTTTTCGGACCTGGAGGAGCGCTGGTCGGGCAACGAGGGGCGGTTCTCCGTCAAGGCGATGGGGTTCAGGGTGGCCGGCGGCGTCGCCGTCCGCCCGGCCGAGGTGGCGATCGACGCCGACCTGCCGATGGCGGCGACGCCGTTCAAGGGCCGGGTCGAGCAGTTGATCCGATCGCAGGCGGAGCAGCTGCTGGCCCGACGCTGAGGTTACAACGTGACAGCGGAGCGGGCGACGGGTTACCCCGTCGCCCGCTCCACTGTTCGGTCCTCGACGTAGTTACGCTGCGGGCGTCCCGGAGTCGACCGGCACGTCGGTCGCGATGGGGACGTCGGTAGCCGGGACGTCGGTGGCC
>CADCWL010000083.1 GCA_902806405.1 uncultured Thermomicrobiales bacterium
CTTGTCCCTCGCCCAGATCGGGTTGGCGGAGGCGTGCTTCCACTTGGCGCCGATCGCGCTGGGGCTGCCATTTGGGTCGCTGGCCGACACGTTCGGCCGGAAGTGGTCGCTGGCCGTTGGGGCGCTGCTGGTGGCGGTCTCGGCAGCGCTGATGCTGGTGGCGCGCTCGGTCTGGCTTGTGCTGCCGGCGATGTTCCTCTCCGGCGCGTCTTTTGCCTTCCGCTCCGGCGCGCAGCAGGCGTTCCTCTACGACGCGCTGGCCGAGCGGGAGACGACGGGAGGCTTTTCCCGCCTGCTGGGCCGGCTGCTGTCGGTTTCCTACGTCGTCATTGCGGCGACCACCTGGCTTGGGGCGGCGCTGACCGGTAAAAGCTTCGCCTGGCCCTACGCCCTGACCGTCGGCGTCGGCTTGGCGGCCGCCTACCTCGCGGCCGGTCTCCACGAGCCGGCCCGAGAGCGAACCGAGCATCATCGGAGCATGCGGCGCACGATCGGCGCGGTGCTGCGGATCGTGGGTGGACGATCGGTTCTGGAGGTCCTGCTCGGCTTCGCCGCCGCGCTCTGGACGCTGTTGACCCTGATCGGGCTCTACGCCCAGGCGGTGCTGGCGGAGCGCGGCCTCGACACCCCAAGGATCGGCTTGGTCATCGGGGCCTCCCTCCTCTGCACCGCGGTCGGCTCCTGGTTCGCTCACCGCCAGACGGCCCGCGGCGCCTTCCCGCTCTGGACGGTCGCGGCGACGGCGGCGATCGTCGGCGGCGGCCTCGGCCTCGGCGGCGGCGCGCTGGCGCTCGCCGTCGGCGCCTACCTGCTGGCCGAGTTCGTCGCGGGCATCTACGAGCCGCTCCTGGCCGCGCGGGTCAACGCCGACGTCGGGGCGGCCCAGCGGGCAACCATCCTCTCCGTCCAAGGGTTCCTCTGCTCGGTCACGATGATCTGGGCCTTCCCGCTCGTCGGCTGGGTGGCCGGCCGTTTTGGCTGGCTGGCAGCGTACGCGGGGGCGGGTGGGGTGGTCATCGTGTTGCTTGTCACCTGGTTGCTGACGTCGACCGGCGGCACGAGCGGCGCCGGCACGACCATGGAGCCCGCGTCGTAACGCTCGAACGCCGGCCCGGAGTCCTCCGGCTCCGTCAGCAGCCGACCGATCTTCCGAGCGGAGCCTGTCCTCCCGGACTGATCCGCCGCCGACGCCGTGACCTGTGTTGCCCCTCCGAAGAGCAGGTGCCGCGGTCATGACGTCGTACGAGCCCATCGGCGCGCCGGCCGCTTCGAGTCTGGACCGACCAACGCCGGCCGTCGTGGCGGCCCACCGTCGAATGGCGAGACAGCAATACCGCCCGTAAGGACCACCTGAAGACGCTCCGTACTCTCCCGGGAACGGTTGCCACAAGGGCGCCGAACCACAGCTCGGACCGGGCAATCGACGAGACAGCGATTGGCACGGCGTCATCCAAGGCCGGCCTCAGTCGCTCACGTACCGCTGCCGACTGTGCTCGAGGACCGCTACAGCGGCGCTGGTACCGGGCTGATCGGTCACTCGAGCGGCGCGGTGGACGGCGTCATCGGCGGCTGCAGTCGAGCATCCTTCATACACAGCACGTCAGCGAAACGTTCCAATGCGATGAACCAGGCACCGGCGTCCGTCCCGACCGCTTCAAGCAGGAGTCCTTCCCCGACTTGGTGGATCCGGCCCTGACTGCCCGGGAGCCGGAATGCGTCTGAAGAGAGCACGATCTGCTCCCATCCCTGTCGAACGACCTCGGCAACCTCGGTCGCTGGCAGAACCCTTTCCTTCCGCTCCGGTACGGGCGGACAATGCCGCATCCCGGCGCGTTCGCATACGGCCGCTCCTGATCGACCAGGTCACCTTCGCTCATTGCGCCGCAGCCAACCCCGGTACTGCGGAAGCCGTCGCAAGCGCCCGCCCGATCGGGGCGCTGGCAAGCGGCACGTCGTATCCGTCGTTCGCCAGCGGCGCTGCCTCTGCCCGCGCGGCGGCCGCGGCGGGGGCGAAGAGGTTGGAATCACCGGGCTGGCCGACCAGCACCTGCTCCGCCACCCGCACCCGCCATGGGATGTCGGCGGCGCCGCCCATGACAAACCGGGCGTCGGCGATCCGTCCGCCGGCGAGGGAGACCGACGCCGCCAGGGCGACCAGGGCGCACGGTCAGACCTTTCGGCCCAATCCCTTCGGACACGTCGAGCGCACGCCCGCGGGCTGTGGCGGGACGCGGACGTCCATGATCATCTCGCTGGCAACCAGCAGCGTTTCCGTCCGGCGGTCGTCCGTCGGCGGCGCGAAGAAGTCGGTCGCGGCGACCGTGTACCCCCCGGTTGCGGCGCGAAGCAGCTCCGAGGCGTCGAGGGCAACGAGCGCGGTCGCCAGACCCAACCGGCCGATGGCATCGCCGCGCGATCGTATCCACCTAAGTGGAGTGACCCTGCTAAGGGGCAGTCGCGTCGTGCACCGCCTCCCCCAAGCGGGCGGAACGGTTCCACCCCTGTCTAGTCCGGGCGACCCTCCGTTACGGGTCGCTCCCACCCTGATCCTCCTAGCCCGTCTGCGCGCATTCAACGATGCTTCCGACTTCGCCCCGGCCGGGCAGAGCAGGTACGGCACCGGCGTCGCCGTCGGCGGATTGAGCAGCCGCTCCATGGCCCCTGTCGCCGCGTCGTGATACCGGTCGGAAGCCGGGATATCGGTCAGGAGTTTGCCGACCTCGGCGGGGGAGCGCTCCTGGAGGGGCGCGAAGGCGTCCTGCCCGGCTGGCGTCGGGCGGAAGAGGGGCGCCGCCCGCATACCCGAAACGGTCTCCCTGACGAACGTGCGCCACCGGAAGCCGCCGAGGATGCAACTGAGGCAGCCCGGGTCGAGGTCAGGCTCCCGGACCAGTTCGGCTGCGGGGGTCTCCCGGCTGTTAGCCAGTTCGTCGAGCACGCGCATTCCGGTCAGCCCGAACGACGCTCCAGGTACCCCTCCTGGAGCACGCCGATCCGCCGCGTGGAGAACCGGTTGAAGCGCCGAACGGCGTGGCCGCGCTGGCGCAGATCGCGGTCGGCCACCCTTGTCCCGGCCGCCGGGCTCTGGTCCAATCGGATGCCGTCGTCGATCGAACGTGTGCCCCTGTCAACGAATGGCCGGCGCAGGGATGACCCGGCTGACCGAGCCGGGAGGAGATCCGGGTGACACGCCCGGCGGCGACGCTTCCCGACCACGGCGTCGGCCGAACCGCCGAGCACGCCGTGAGCCGGTTCCGTCCCCTCGCGCTACCGCCCGCCGGCTTATCCGTAGGTCAGGTAGCGCGGGTCGCGATCGGTCGCGTAGGGGAGGAAGCGGACCGTGTTCGCGGCGTAGGCGACCGAGACGTCGAAGGCGACCCAGCCGTCGCGGGAGGCGCCGGGGTAGTAGGCGCCTGCGGCGTCCGGGTCGGGCGGGGTCAGGGTGAGGAGATCGGGCAGCGGCGCGCCCGCCTCGTCGACCAGGGCGAAGGCGTTCGGCGGCAGAAAGGCGGGCGCGTCGCCTCCATGGACGTTGGTGATCCGTAGTCGGAGCGCCACCCAGGCGCTGCCGTCGGCGTCGTTGCCCGTCGCGTCGTCGGGGCCGAGGGCACCGGTCCGGTAGTCGACCAACGCGAAGACCTCGGCCCCGCTTGCCACCTCCAGCAGCTCGACCCGCCAGTCGGCGGTGACGACCGCCGTCCCGGGCCCGGCGGGTGCGGCCGCGTCGACGCCCGCGTCGTTCGGCTCCGCGCTCACCGCGTCGGGGGCGGGGAGGGCCGCCCCCTCCTCCAGGGCGAAGACCCGGTCCGCCCACGCGCCGGGGATAGAGAGGCTGTCGAAGAGGAGGAGCAGCTCCGTCTCGTCGGCCGGGGCGGCGAGGACGATCCACCCGTCCAGGGCGTCGCCCGGCGCGACGACGCCGGCGAGCGCCGGCTCCGGCGGCGCGGCGCCGGCGAAGCGGCCGACGAGACCGGAGGCGCCGGTCAGGGCGAAGTCGCCGGGGTCGACCGTCTCCGGCCGGTCCCCCGCGTTGCGGACGCTGACCTCGACGACGACGTAGGCGACGCCGTCGGGCCGAGGTTCATTGGTCGGCGCGGCGGCGGCAACGGCGGCGGTCGCCTCCTCCCCGACCAGCACCTCGCCGACCCCGATCCGGAGCGGGCCGGCGGCCACCTCCGCACCGAGGGGCACCGGCTCCGACCGGGAGTCGCCTGGGGTGTCGGCGGCGAGCACCGGCCCCGGCCACACGCCGGCCAGGAGCGCGACGACGAGGAGCATCGCCGGGGCGGCGGAGAACAACGACCTGCCGGCGCGTTCGGGCATCGCTGAACCGTCTCCGTCGTTCCGGGCATGGCGTCCGACCGGTTGAGGATGACACCATTGTACCGGGTGCCATGGGCCCGCCGGCGGCGATCGGCGCCGGCGCGGGCCGGGTGACCGCGCCGGCGCAGCGGAGGGGTGGACGATGACGCCGGAGGAGCTGAGTCACCAACTGCGGCGGGGAACCGGGGAACATCTGCGGCGGCGGCGGGCGGTCGTCGCCTGGTCGCTGCTGGGCGCGACCGCGATGGGGCCGATCGTCCTCTACCAGATGGGCCTCATCCGCCATCTGCCGGAGCCGCCGCTGCCGGGCCTGGACGCCGACAAGGTCGACGCTTCCGGGGAGGCCTACGCGCTGCTCCAGACGCCCGACGCGGTGCTCGGGATCGGCAGCTACGCCCTGACGATGGGCCTTGCGGCGGCGGGGAGCGCGACGCGGGTGACGGAGCGCCCGTGGCTCCCGCTGGCGCTGGCCGGCAAGGTGGCGATCGACGTCGCCGTTGCCGCCAAGTTAACCGTCGACCAGTGGACCAAGCACCGCGCCTTCTATTTCTGGTGCCTGGTCGGCGCCGGTGCCAGCTTCGCCAGCGCGCCGCTCGTCGTGCCGGAGGCGCGGGCGGCGCTGCAGGGGATGCGGTCGTAAGGGGCCATCCCTCGCTTGCGTGTCACTCTGCCGCCGGCTTTCCCGCACTCGAACCCGGGCGATCGCTCGTTCCTCGGAGGCGGTGCTGAGCCGTCGGTGGAGCTTTGTGGGTTCGGCCCGGGATCTCGGGTGCCTCGGCATCGGCCCCGTGCTTCGGCCGCCGTGGATGGGTGTGCAGCGCCTCCGTATCAGTCATCCGTCGGCCGGCCGAGCGCCTGATTGATGGTGGTCAGCAGGTGGTCGATGTCGAACGGCTTAAGGACGACCTTGATGCCCATCTCCGCCAGGTGGCCCTGCATCGCCTCGACCCTGCGCACAGCGCCGGTGCAGAGCACGATCGGGGTCTTCGCCGTCTTGCGGTCCATCCTCAGCATCTGGAGCATCGACCAGCCGGAGTCTTCCTCCGCCCACATGTAGTCAAGGCTGATCAGATCGGGCCCGAGGCGTCTGATCTCCTCCAGATCCTTAAACGAATAGGATTGGGTTGATATCCGGAAGCCCTCCTCCTCCAACAACTCGCGGAAGAGGCTGAGGACGTCGTTCGAATTGTTGATGGCCAGGATGTGCGGTTGGGCGGCGGACTCGCCTAAGGTAAAGCGGCGCCGGGCTGAACGGTCCGATGAGGCGCAGTCGCTTCCCGAGGACGGCCACGGAGGGCAGTCCCCGCGGTTGGCGGGGACGTGAACGGCGAATAGGGATCTGTTCGGTCGTCTCGACCGTTGGCCGGGAGTATATCCCGTGCTCCAATGCCCGGGACCGTCCGTTCCCTCCTCCGACTGCGTGCCGAACGACGCCCCGACCCTACCCCGGCGCCGACGCCTTGCGCCGCGCCTCCCCGCCCCAGCCCACGGCCTCGTCCGCGCTGTCCCGGCGAGATCCTGGGCTGGGTCTACTCCCCGGCGGCCGGGTCCGGCCCGTCCCCGGGCTCTGTCTCCTTCCACCCCGGCGGCTTCGCGATCGCCACGCTCGGTACCTGCGATTCCTCCGCCCGCACCCTCGCCTCGGAGGCCGAGGCGGCCGTCGTCTCGATCGCCGACCGCCAAGCGCTAGAGAATCCGTTTCCGACCGCGGTCGGCGATGCATCCCCAGCGACGCCCGACCTCCTCGAGAACGCCGCCGAGGTGAGCGGCGACCCGGCTCGGTTCGCATCGCCGGCGAGAGCGCGGGCGGTCCACCAGCCGCTGGTTCACCCGACGACCGGCTTCGCCCCCCAGGGGGAGGCGGCCGAGCCGATTGAGTAGAACGTGGGCTCCCTGTTCCTCTACTCGGCCCTGCTCGAGTGGTTCGGCGCCTACTCCCTTCGGGACAAGGCGGACGCCACCGACCCGGACGCCTCCCCGCTGGAGGCCGACGATCTGGGCGGTCTCCCGCCGGCCGACGGCATCGCCGCCGAGAACGACCCCCACCGTATCCAGGGCCGGGTCGATACCGACGCGCTGGAGGAGGCGGGCATCGAGTACCGGCTCTCCACGGGGTGGCCCACGAATTCTTCGGCATGGTCACCGTTGTCAACGTCGCCAACGATGCGGTCGTCTGCGTGGCGGAGCGCCTGACGGAGTCGTAGCAGACAGTGGGCAGGGCGGCCACGCCGGCGGCCTAACGGATTGGCGCTACCAGGGGACCGCCTGCCGTCGCTGGCGAACGGCCCCACTTGTTCCGCCTTCGTCGGGGCGGCAATCCAACGCGTCGGGGGTGGTCGGACCACGGACGGACACGCGGGTCCGCCCCTACCCGTCGCGGTCGTCCCCGACGACGGATCTGCTTGGACCCCCACCCGACGGTCCTGAGGGCGGGCACGCGGTTTCGCCCTGTCCCGCACCACACGCCCCGCCTTCGGCGCGCCGTTCCCGGTATGGACCGTCCATCACCCCGACCGGCCGCCTCGGCCCCACAACGACGTCGGATCGCCCAGCGACACCGCCCGAGACACCCGCGCGACCTGGCCCTTTCGGACCGCACCCAGGTTAGGTCGCGGAGCCGTTCCGCCTGCCCCTCGCGAGCAATAGCCCGGCGCCCGCCAGCGCGCCGCCGGAGGCCAGGATCCTCGCCAATGGGTGCGTCTCCAGCCAGGTGTAGAGGCTGACCCGGCGGGCGAGGTCGCCGTAGTCCCCCCGCGTCCGGTCGTCGTCGCGCGTCGCGAAAAGGGCGCCGGGGTTGTCGCCCGGCATCGGTTCGTCGGTCCGCTGCGCCTCCACGCCGAAGCGCGCGAGTGTGGCATCGACCAGCCCCGGGGTTGTCATCTGGCTCACCACCATCATCTTGGCGGCGCCGCCGGCGAACAGATCGCGGACCGGGTGCTCCGCCGCGTAGAGCAGGCAGTCCGCGACCACCGCCGGCTCGTAGATCGGCGGTGGCCCCTTCGGTTTTACCCCGAGCTTGGTGCCCGCGTTGTTGAAGAAGGGCGTATTGATCGTGGCCGGCTTCACGCTCGTGACCGAGATCGGCACCCCTTCCGCGATCAGTTCCCGCCGCAGTGCGTCGAACATGCCCTCGACGGCGTGCTTGGAGGCGGCGTAGGCGCTGTGCAGCGGCAGCGAGACGATGCCCTCAACCGACGAGACGGTGATCAGGGCGCCGCGTCCCTCCCGCCGCAGGTGCGGCAGCGCCGCCTTGGCACCGTGTACCTGGCCCATGAAGTTCACGTCCAGCACGCGCCGGAATTCCTCGAGCGAAGTCTCCTCGAAGTGGGCGTAGACCGACACCGCCGCGGCGTTGATCCACGTGTCGATTCGCCCGAAAGCGCGCACCGCCGTATCGGCCGCGGCCTCGACTTGCGCGAAGTCGGCGACGTCGCAGACAGCGGAGGCGGCTTGACCGCCGCTGGCGTTGATCTCGCTCACCAGCGAGGCAAGACCCCGCTCGCTGCGCGCCACGGCGACAACCTTCGCCCCGCGCTCGGCGAAGCGCAACGCGGTCTCCCGCCCGATCCCGCTCGAGGCGCCGACGATGACCACAACCTGTTCCGCGATCGGCTTGAGTTGCATCTCTCGCACTCCTTCGGTATGCGATAGCGACGCCCCGGACGAGACCTCGCAATCGGACGGGCCTGCCTGGCGTTCCGAGCCGAGTCTCGCGTCGGGCATGGGCCGGGCTAAACGCCCCAGGGATACAGGTCCGGCACCTCCCGTCCGGGTTGAACCTCCACCCGTAGCGGATGGAGCGCCCTCGTCTGGTCCAGATAGAGAAAGGCGTCGTAGCGCAGCGGGAGGACGGTCGGGACGTAGTTACCCCACTCCAGCTCCGGGTGGTAGACGACGCCGATCGCGCGGTGGCCCCGGGGGACGGCGAGGGCGCTCCCCGCGTCCGGGGGGCGACGGAAGAGGAGGAGCCGATCGCGGGCGTCCATCAGGTGGAGGGCGTGCTCCCAGCTGCCGGCGCGGGCCGGCGGGACGGGCATCACCTCCATCGGCCCGTCCCACTCGCGGCCGGCGATCACCGTTCCCTCGTGGGAGCCGAAGCCGACGAGGATGACGCCGTCGACGTCGTGCTCCTGGCGGACGAGTTGGCCGACGTTGAACATCCCCTCGTCCGCCATGTCGGTCTGACGCGCATCGCCGATGTGGGTGTTGTGCTCCCACACGATCGCCTTGGCGTCGGGGCCATGGAACCGAATCAGGCGGTCGAGGGTGTCGGCCATGTGCCGGTCGCGCAGATTCCAAGAGGCGGCGCCGCCCGCGACCATCGTCCGGTAGTATGCCTCGGCGTCCTTGACGGCCCGGGCGTTCATCAGGGCGTCGAGGCTCGTCTCGTCGGTGGCGGCCTCCCGGGCCGCGCGCTGGGCAACGGCGTCGAGGAGCGCGAGGACCTCCTCCCGGCAGCCATCCGGGACGAGGAGGGTGCCGAGGGCGTACTGCTGGGGGTCCTCGGCGTACGGCTGGAAGCAGCGGAATGCCTGGTAGGCGGCCGTCACGGCGTCGGGCTGGTGCTCCGAGAGGTAGTCCATGACCGCGGAGAGCGATTCCCAGAGGGAGTAGAGGTCGAGGCCGTAGAAGCCCACCCGCTCCCCCTTGGGGAGGCCGTCGTTGTGGCCGCGCAGCCAGTCAGCGAGGGCCGCGATCTCCCAGTTGGCCCACATCCACGTCGGCCACCGGTCGAAGGCCTCGGCGAGGACCTCGCCCGCGGTGCTGCCCGGGATCTCGCCCCGGACGTAACGGTCGAGCCGGTGGCAGGCGGGCCAGTCGCCTTCGACCGCGATGAAGCTGAAGCCCTTTTCCCGGATCAGGCGCTGGGTGATGCGGGCCCGCCAGAGGTAGTACTCATGCGTCCCGTGGGAGGCCTCGCCGAGCAGGACATAGCGAGCGTCCCCGACGCGGTCGAGCAGAGGATCGAGGTCCTCGGCGTCCGCGAGCGGGTAGGAAAGGGTCAGGATCTGCTGGCCCAGTTCGCCGGCCAGGTCCGGCTCGGCGCGCGCCGCGCGCGACATGGTGTCGCCTCCGTCGAGTCCTCGTCGGGTTCGCGGCACCGCTCCGCTGCGGCGGACACCCGCCGCCGAGGATGCAGGGGGCGTGCCAGCGCTACCCGGGCGGCGCCCCCGGAGAGCGCCGGAAACGGCGGGCGTCACTCCTCGTGGGCCGGAGGGGACGGGCGCGAACGTGCAAACCACTCCCGTCCGGTCGGCACACGCCGCCAGGGCAGCCACGCGACGCATCCGGCGCCGGCCGGTTGTGGATCACCCCGCACCGCCGCGCCGGTGCAGCCCCCGATGCGGATCGTATCGGTTGCCTCGCGCGTCCGGCTCCCCGACCCGCTGGGAGGCGACAGCGATGATCCCACCGTCGCCGGACCGAGGCGACCGCGACCGCGCGGCCGATACCCCGGGCGGTGCCCGCGACGGGGTGCCGCGTCCGTCGACCGATACCACCGGAGGACTCTGGGAGCCGCCTCGACGTCGGGCGATGCGCCGCGCTGTTCTTGGCTCAGAGCGCCTTGAGCGCCGACGCCAGATCCCGCTCGTAGAAATCGCAGAATTCCGCCTGCGTCTGCCCGATCTGGACCAGCGCGACCTGGTCGAAGCCGGCGTCCGTGAACTGCTTCACGCCCTGGACAATCCCCTCGACGCTCGGGCCGCACGGCACCAGCTCGGCGATCTGGTCCTCGCCCACCACGTCGACGAAGCTCTGGAAGTTGACCGGGTTCGGCAACTCCGACTGGATCTTCCAGCCGCCGAGCGCCCAACCGAACTGCTCTTTCGCCAGCGTCCGGCACGCTCCCTCGTCCGGGCCCCAGCAGACAGGGATCTGGCCCACGGCCGGCTTGCCGACGCCACCGGCCGCGCCGAACAGCTCGATCAACTCCGCCTTCGGCTCGGTGGCGATTACCAGGTCCGCCATCCGGCCGGCAATGCCGCACGACCGCTTGCCGCTGACGGCGACGCCGATCGCGGGCGGCGTCGCCGGCCGGTCGAAGAGCTTGGCGCCCTCGACGTCGTAGTGCTGCCCGTGGAACGTGACGTAGCCGCCAGCGAAGAGCCGCTGGATGATCTCGATCGCCTCGGTCAGCATCTCGTGGCGGACGTCGACCGGCGGGTAGCCCCGACCGACGACGTGCTCGTTCAGCTGCTCCCCGGCGCCGAGACCTAGCGTGAACCGGCCGTCCGAGAGGAGCGCCATCGTCGCCGCCTTCTGGGCGATGATCGCCGGGTGGTAGCGGAGGATCGGCGCCGTCACGTAGGTCATCAGCGGCATGCGATCGGTCGCCTGGGCGACCGCGCCGAGGATCGACCAGGCGTAGCCGGCGTGTCCCTGGGCTTCGACCCATGGGTGGTAGTGGTCGGAGATCACCGCGAAGTCGAACCCCGCCCCCTCGGCGAGCACGGCGTCCGCCACCAGGTCCTTCGGCGAGCGCTGCTCGCACATCATCGTGTAGCCGATCGAAACCATCGCTGCCCCTGCCTCCCTCGTCCCTCCGCCGTCCCCCCGCCCGGCGGCCTCCCCGGTCCGGGGGTGGGCAGAGCGCCGGCCTCGATTCAGTCATCCTCTTCTTCGTTCTCCTCCTCCTCCTCCTCTTCATCCTCTTCCCCGCCGCCGCAGGCGGTTAGGACGCCCGGGACCCCAATCAGGGCCGCACCCGCCGCGGCGACGCGGAGGAGGCGGCGCCTGGTCATCTCACCGGTCGGCGCGGCCGCGATCGGATCGTCCTCGTGCACCGGTTGGCGTGACATCGGCGTTCCCTCCGTTGATGATGCCGGACTACCCGGCCGTCCCTTCCTATGAACCGCTTCGAACGCGTTCCACGACCTCGCGGCACGGGCGCGGATCCCCACCACTCGGTGCAGAGGACCACGGGGTTGCGCACGGTAGCCGACGCGGAGCTACTCAGCACCACGCCACGGCGCTGGCGCTTCTAACCGTTGGCCACGGGCGCCGTTCGCGCCAGCGAGGACGGCTCCTGGTTGAACTCCTCGGCGGCGGCTCGCCCCAGCGCCGTCCCCTTCTCCAGCATCGCCGAATCCGTGCCGGCCCCGACAACCGCGCCGGGCACGATGCCGCGCGCGGTTGGGGGCGCGGCCGGCAACAGGCGGTCGACCAGGGAGAGGACATTCGCCGTCGCGCCCGGGAAGAGGCCATTCAGACGGGCGCCGAGCTTGGCCGAGATCGGGAAGGTCAGCTCGGCGCTGCCCCGCTTGATGCCGCGGACCACGATCCTGGCGGCGCGGTCGGCGCTCATCGTGAAGGGGGCGCTGGCGCCGAGGGCGAACCAGCGGTACTCCCCCTCCCGGTCGCCGCCGAACTCCGCCGCCAGGAACGAGCCGGTCTTCAGCTCGCCGGGCACAATCGTCGTCACGGTGATCCCGTCGGAGGCGACCTCCGCCCGCAGGCCTTCGGAGAAGCCGACCGCGGCGAACTTGGCGCTGTTGTAGGGCAGCAGGTGGGGCATGCTGATCTTGCCGCCGAGGGAGGTGATCGACGCGATCCGGCCCCGCTTGCGCTGCCGCATCTGCGGCAGGACCGCCAGCGTCGGGTAGAGAACGCCGAAGAAGTCGGTCGCCATCGCGTCCGCAAACTCGGCCGAGGTCATCGCCTCGACCGGACCGACGGTGATGATCCCGGCGTTGTTGAGGAGCAGGTCGACCCGCCCGAACCGCGACGTTACCGCCGCCACCATCGCGTTGACGGCCGCCTCGTCGCGGATGTCGCAGGGGACGGTCATTACCTCCGCGCCGCGCCCCTCCAGATCCCGCCGCGCCCGGTCCAATTCGTCCTCGTCCCGGGCGCAGATCGCGATCCGGCAGCCCTCGGCCGTCAGCTCCCGCGCCAGCGCCAGTCCGAGGCCGCGCGATCCGCCCGTGATCAGCGCAACCTCGCCCTGCAACGAGTCCTCCATCAGGCGGGCCGCCGTCCCCCGGACGAGGGCGGCGATGCCGAGGCCGACGCCGACGGTGACCGGGGCGGGGAGGCGGCGGGAAGCGGCGAATCTGGACGTGGACATGGGAGCACGATCCTTCCGGGCAAGCGGGCCACGGCGCCGTGCAGGGGCGGCACCGCCCCGGTCGGTGCAGGGAACGTGCCAGTGGACCACGACGGGGTGGGCTGCGTCACCAGGGGACGGTGTCCAAGCGGACCACAGGTAAACCCCGCCATGTGCGCTCCGTCGCCGCGCAACCACACGGTTCCCGAACCCGAGGGTGAAGGCGGACGGTTCCGATCTCGGCGCGGCGTCCCGGTCGGCGGCATCGGGGAGAGTGACGGACGATCCGGCGTCGGCCCCGCCTGGCACGCGACATGCCTTCCCACGCGATAGCCCGCCGCGGCCCCGGTCGGCCGCAGAGTCCGACGCCTTCGCGCCATCTTGGAGTCCCCTCCGTCCCATGAAGGACCTGATCACGACCCGCCAGGTCACCGACGATTTCGCCAGCGCCCGGCGAAAGGCGTTCCTCTACGACATCCTGGCATCCCTCGGCGGCCGCCCCCACGACCTTGTCCCCTACCACGAGCTCCGCCGCCGCGTCTCGCCCGAGCGGGAGGGCTACCGGGGCCAGCGGGCCGTTCCCATCGGCCAGATCGTCGGCAGCATGGACCGCTCCCGCGACTTCAACCGGGAGTTCCTGCCCCGCCGCCGGCACTCCGCCGGGCGATGGCAGAGCGTGGACCGCGCCCACTACCAGGGCAGGGAGCTCCCCCCGGTCGAGCTCTACCGGATCGGGGACGTCTACTTCGTGAAGGACGGCCACCATCGCGTCTCCGTCGCCCGGGAGCGGGGACAGGAGTTGATCGACGCCGAGGTGATCGAGGGGCACATTCGCGCCCCCCTCTTCGCCACCATGAGACCCGAGGCGCTGCTGTTGCAGGCGGAGTACGCCGAGTTCCTCCACCGCAGCGATCTGGACCGCCTCCGTCCCGACCACGACGTCCGGCCGACCGCCCTCGGTCGCTACGACGAGATCTGGGAGCACATCGAGGGACATCGGCGCTGGCTGGAGGAAGAGTTCGAGTGCCGGCCGGTCGACACCCGGGAGGCGGTCGAGCGCTGGTACGACCGGGTCTACCTCCCGATCGTGACCGTTGCCCGCGAACGCGGGGTGATGGACGGCTTTCCCGATCTGACCGAGGCGGACGTCTACCTCTGGGCGATGCGTTACCGCGAGGAACTGTACGATCAGTACCGGCGGACGCGGGAGCCGTGGGCCGGGGCGACGGAGCACGTCGAGGCGATGCAGGCGCGCCTCGGGCCGCGGGCGCGGCTCGCCGCCGGCCTCGATCGGCTGCGCCGCCCGCTCGCCGCCCTCGTCACCCGCCACCGAGCGACGGAAAACCCCGCTCCGGCCGCCGATACCGCCGTCGCCCTTCCGTCCCCGATCCCGGCCCCCCTGGCCACGCCGGCCGCCACGACCGGGGCTGCACCGGTACCGTAAGCCGGGTCTTGTGCTCGGCCCCAATGGGGAGCGTCGGCGGTTCGGCCCGCGGTTCTCTGCCCTGGCGACGGGGAGGCCGGATCGCCCCACGTGGTGCGCCGGCCCTTTACCGCTACTTCACCGCCCCGGACGTCAGCCCCCGGATGAAGTGTCGCTGCAACACCGCGTAGACCAGGATCGTCGGCAGCGCCACGATCGTTGCCCCCGCCGCGGTCAGCGGCAGATCGCTCGTGAAACGTCCCTGGAAGAAGGCGAGTCCGAGCGGGAGCGTCCGCAGGTTCTCGTCGGTGATCACGACCAGCGGCAGCAGGAAGTCGTTCCAGGTCCAGACGAAGAAGAGGACCGCCATCGTCAGGATCGCCGGCTGGGCGTTCGGGAGGAGGATGCGCCAGAGCGTCTGCCAGGAGTTGCTGCCGTCGACCGTCGCCGCGTCGACCAGTTCCGGTGGCACCTGGGAGAAGAAGCCGCGCATCCAGAGCGTGCCGAACGAGACGCTGAAGGCGATGTCCGGCAGGATCATCGCCCAGTAGGTGTCGAGCAGATCCATCCGTCGCAGATTGTGGTAGAGCGGGATCACGACCGCCTCGCCGGGGACCATGATCCCGAGCAGCAGCAGAAAAAAGAGGAGACGGCTGCCGGGGAAGCGCATCCGGCCGAAGGCGTAGCCGGTCAGGATCGAGAGGAAGCAGGAGACGACCACGACCGGGACGGCGACGATCACGCTCGAGCGGAAGTAGCGTGCGAACTGCCCCTGCGTCCAGGCGTCGGCCAGGTTCCCCCAGCGCCAGACCTCCGGCAGCCCGAAGACGTTGCGGCCGATCTCCTCGCCCGTCTTCAACGCCGCCAGGACGATGATGACGAAGGGACCGATCGCGAGCAGCAGAAAGAAGGTCAGCAACCCGTAGGTCAGGACCAGCCGCGGTTCCCAGCGGGCCTTGGTCCGCTCCCCACCGCGCGCGCCGCGGGCCGCATCCGGACGGCCGAAACCGTCGACCGTCTCCCCAAGTTGGGCCACGTTACCCCTCCGCCGTGCGCATGCGCAGCGTGATCACGGCGTAGGAGACGACCAGCACCACCAGCGTCAGGACGACCGCGATCGCCGCCGCGTACCCGACCCGGCTGATGCCGAACGCGTTGTTGTAGATCTCCAAGGCGACCACCCGCGTCCGGTTCGCGGGGCCGCCGCGGGTGGTGACGTAGACGAGGTCGAAGGTCCGCAGCGCCGCGATCAGGGTGGTGACGAGCGCGATCGTGACCTCGTTCCGTAATCCCGGCAGGGTCACTGCCCGAAACTGCTGCCAGGAACCGGCGCCGTCGAGCTTCGCGGCGTCGTAGAGGTCCTCGTCGATCCGCTGCACGCCGGCGATGAAGAGAACCATCGCGAAGCCGTACCCGACCCAGGTCCCGATCATCCCGACCGCCGGCAGCGCGAACCGGAAATCCCCGAGCCACGGCCGCGCCCAGCCGTCCAGGCCGACCGCCCGCAATCCCTGATTGAGCGGCCCGAAGGTTGGGTTGTAGATCCACCGCCAGACAACGCCGACGACCACCATCGACATCACCTGCGGCACGAAGAGCCCGGCCCGGTAAAAGCCGAGTCCCCGGATGCGGCGGCGGGTGAGGAGCGCGGTCAGGAGCAGCGCGAGGGCGATCGGGAAGAGGGTGTAGAAGACGAGCAGGACGAGGTTGTTGCGAAGCGCCAGCCGGAATACCTCGTCCCGGAAGAGCGTGACATAATTATCGAAACCGGTGAACTCCGGGGTGCTGAACCCGTCCCAGTCGAAGAAGGAGTAGCGCACCGTCTGCCCGATCGGCAGCAGGACGAAGAGGGCGTAGATCACGAACCCGGGCAGGACGTAGAGGAGCGCCGTCCAGGGCCGCTCCCCCGGCCGGTACCCCAAGCCGGGCGCCCGTGCCCGCGTCACGCGCATCGACTCCCCCGGCCTCCCGTCGACCGATCGCGGCCGAGGTGTCGTAACGGCGGGTCGGCGGGGGCGGCGCATGCCACGTCCCCACCCAACATCCCCGTGGCTGCCGGGGATTACGCGCCCTTCTCCGCCAGGTACGCCGCGTAGTCCGCCTCGACCTGCTCCACGAACTGGGCCGGCTCGACCGCCATCCCGAGCAGCTCCTGGAGGGAGGCGGTCAGGGTGTCGTAGAAGGTCGGCGTCGCCCAGTCGAGGTAGTGGCCGACGGTGTCCGTCTCGTTGAGGCGGGTCCAGGCGGCGACCATGTCGGCGTAGAGGGTGCCCGGCTCGGCCTTCGTCGGGTCGACCCCGATGTGGACCGTCTCCGCCTCGGCCCAGAGCTCGGCCGCCCGCGCGGAGACCATCGAGTCGATATACTCGGCGCCGAGGTCGGCGTTCGGCGAACCGTTGCGGATGGCGTAGCCCATCGAGGTGCCGGCCACCGACAGCTTCGGCGTCCCGGCCATCTCCGGCGGGGTCAGGAAGAAGCCGAACCGGTCTTCGACACCGCGGCCGTAGAGCTCGCCGCTGATCCAGCTGCCCGTGATCAGGGTTGCGGCCTGCCCATCGGCGAACGGCGGCCAGGAGGTGTCGTAGTCGATGCCGGAGAAGTCGGGGGAGAAATAGCCCGCTTCCGTCCATTCGCGCAGCTTGGCCGCGGCCCGCTCGTTCTCCGGGGTGGCGAAGCTGGCCCCGCCGCGACCATAGATGAAGTTGTCGATGTAGGTCCGGTCGACGTAGAGGTTCTGGATCTCGCCGTAGGTATGGATCGCCGGCCACCCTTCGGCGTTACCGAAGGCGATCGGTACCTCGCCCGCCTCCTGAAAGCCCTTCAGGAGCGCTTCCAGGTCGGCGAACGTCGCCGGCAGCTCGGCCCCGAGCGCGGCCAGCTTCTCCTTGTTGTAGTAGACCCCGACGAATTCGGCCGTGACCGGCATCCCGAACAGGCTCCCCTCGCCCAGGTTGGCCCCATCCGGCGTGAAGCTGTTGCGGGCGATGACCCCCGCGGAGAGCTTCTGGTTCCAGCCGTACCGGGTCGCGTACGGGGTGAGATCGGTCAGGATGCCGCCCGCGACCATGACGCCCATGTCGGACAGGCCCTGGTTGATCTGGCAGACATCCGGCCCGTCGTCCGAGCTGAGTGCGAGGCGCGCCGTCGCCTTCAGGTCGTCGAACCGCCGCGCCACCCGCTCGATGCTGACGCCGGGGTGGGACGCCTGAAACTCCTCGTTCAGGGTGTCGATCACCCCGCTCTCGGCGTCGCGGGCGTAGCTGTCCCAGACCTTCAGCGTCACCTCCCCCTGCGCCGCCGTCCGCCGGCCCGCTCGGGGAAGACCGCCCGCGGCGGCGGCGGCGCCGATGGCGCCCGCGCCGCGGAGCACGTCGCGCCGGGAGAGACTGGGCAGGCGTCGGGTGCGGTGGCTCATTGTGGTCTCCTCGCGCGTCGTCGCGTGGGCGCATCCCCTTCGTGAACCGGGGTCGGAGAGCGGTGGATGCGCCTGGTGGGGTCGGGTCAGGGTACGGTAGGCTAGGTGAGGCGCCGGACGTTGTCAATGGAGAACTGGGCGCCGGCACGCCCCGGAAAGGGAACGGGACAGGTGGCGCGGATCAAACTTGCCTACGTCGGCGGCGGCAGCACCCGGGGCCCGGGAACGATGGCGTCCTTGATCCAGCAGGGCGACAACTTCGCCGGATCCGAGGTCGTCCTGATCGACCTCAGTCCCGAGCGCCTGGCGCTGGTCAAGACGATCGCCGACAAGATCGCCCGTTGCCGCGGCGTCGATCTGACGATCACCACCACGACCGATCGCCGCGCCGGCCTCGCCGACTGCGACGCCGTTCTCACCAGCTACCGCCCCGGCGGCTTCGAGGCCCGCTACCTCGACGAGTCCATCCCCCTGAAGCACGGCGTGATCGGCCAGGAGACGCAGGGGCCGGGAGGCTTCTTCATGGCGCTCCGCTCGATCCACGTCATGCGCGGCATCGTCGCGGACATGGAGGCGGTCTGCCCGAAGGCACGCCTCTTCAACTACACGAACCCCGTCAACATCGTCGCCGAGGCGGTGTCCCACCACACCGAGATCCCCGTCGTCTCCCTCTGCGAGGGGCCGATCCTCTACCCCGGCGAGGTCGTCGCCGCCGCCGGCCTCGACCCGGCCAAGCTCGACAAGATCTCGGTCGGTCTCAATCACGGGAGCTGGACCGTTCGCCACCAATACGAGGGTGAGGACGTCATCCCGCTCCTGCGCGAGGCGTACGAGCGGAAGCGGATCGACCCGGGCGTCGACCCCCGCTCGATCCAGATGCTCGGCCTGGCGGCGGCGATGGGGACGATCCCGAGCTCCTACTTCCGGTACTACTACTTCAAGGACGATGTCCTCGCCGAGCTCCAGACCAAGCCGACCACCCGCTCCCAGGACATCATGGCCGCCGTCCCGGACTACTGGGCGCACTACCGCGAGCAGGCCGCGCGCGACTGCCCCGAGCTCGACCCCGAACGCTCCCGCGGCGGCATCAACGAGCTGGAGCTGGCGATCGACGTCATGGACGCGATCTACAACGACCGGAAGGAGGTCTGGCCCGTCAACGTGCCGAACCGCGGTGCCGTCGCCGATTTGCCGGACGACCTCGTCGTCGAGTGCGTCGGTTACGTCGACGCCGCGGGTATCGCCCCCCTCGCCGAAGGCCCGCTGCCGCGCTCCGTCGCCGGCCTCGTGGGGATGCTGGGCGAGTACCAGGCCCTCGCCGCCGAGGCCGCCTGGTCGGGTACCCGGCGCGACGCGATCCAGGCCCTCGCCACCAACCCCCTGTGCTTCTCCTTGCCGAAGGCGGAGGCGATCTACGACGAGTTGGCGGCAGCCCACCGACACCATCTGCCGGAGCGGCTGCTGCGGAACTGAGGGATGGGCCGCGGCGGGGTCCGGCTTTGGCTTCCCGACGCCGCGCCGTCACCCGGGCTCCGGGCGGAGGCCGCCGCCGACGGCAGCCCTGGCCTCCGTCAGGAGTTTCCTCGGCCTCGCCCGAGGTTTTGGACCCCGGTCGATCCGGCCGTCGCGTCACCCCTCGCACGTCCCCTCGCCATCCGCTGCCTCCAGGAGACTTCCCGTGGACCTCGTCCTGCTCGACGACTACGACGCCCTCAGTCGCGAGGCCGCCGCCCGCATCCTCGAGACGATCGCCGTCAAGCCCGACGCGACGCTTCTCCTGGCGACCGGCGAGACCCCGATGGGCGCCTACCGGGAGCTGGCGGAGGCCCTCGCCCGCAACCCGCGCGACCTCTCCCGGCTGCGGCCGGTCCAGCTCGACGAGTACCTCGACCTGGAAGCGGACGACGACCGCTCCCTCTGGGGCTGGATGGAGCGAGCCGTCGTCCGGCCGCTCGGGGTGCCGACAGGGAACGTGATCCGCCTCGCCGCCGACGGGGAGGACCCGGAGGTGGCCATCGCGTCCTACGAAGCCGCGCTCCGCGCCGCCGGCGGTATCGACCTCGCCGTCCTCGGCCTCGGGCCGAACGGCCACCTCGGCTTCAACGAGCCACCCGCCCCCGCCGACGCGCCGACGCGAACCGTCACGTTGACGCCGGAGAGCGTGGCCAGCAACGCCCGCTACTGGGGCGGCGCGGAGCGGGTGCCGAGGCGGGCGGTCACCGCCGGTTTGGATATCATCCTGGCCGCCCGGCGGACGCTCCTGCTCGTCTCGGGGGAGCCGAAGCGGCACATCCTCCAGCGGGCGGTGGCGGGGCCGGTCACCCCCGACGTACCCGCTTCCTGGCTGCAACGGATCGAAGGCGTCACGCTCCTCGCCGATCGCGCGGCGTGGGGACCGAGTGCGGCGGTGGGGCGGGGGTAGGGGCCGATGGACCATGTGCTCGGCGTCGACGGCGGCAACACCAAGACGGTCGCCCTGATCGCCGCGCGCGACGGGACGATCCTCGGCGCCGGCCGTGGCGGCTGCGGCGACATCTACGCCGCCGGCGACGACACGGCGATCTACGGCGCCGGCTCGCCCGAGGCCGCCCTGCGTGAGGTCGACTGCGTCGTCGCCGCCGCGCTCGACGGCGCCGGGATCGAGACCGAGGACCTCGTTGCCGGGGCCTTCAGCATGGCCGGTGCCGACTGGCCGGAGGACATCTCGTTCCTAGACGACGCGCTCCGGCGGCGCGGGCTCGGCCGGACCACGCTCGTCGTCAACGACGCCCTGGGCGCGCTGCGGGCGGGGTCGCCGGACGGCACCGGGGTCGTCGTGGCCTGCGGCACCGGCATCGCCACCGGCGCCCGCGCCGGGGACGGGCGCGCCTGGCACTCCTCCTTCTGGCAGGAGCCGAACGGCGGCCACGAGCTGGGGCGACGCACCCTTCGCGCCGTCTACCGCAGCGAGCTCGGTCTCGAGCCGGCGACGAGCCTGACCGGGCGGGTGCTAGCCCACTTCGGGCAGGAGAGCGTCGAAGGTGTCCTCCACCTCCTGACCGCTCGCGGCGCCGGTTCCCTCGGCACCCGCCCAGGCGGGCTGGCACGGGTGGTGATGGACGAGGCGGCCGAGGGCGACGACGTCGCGTGCGCGATCGTGCGGGGGGCCGGCACCGAGCTCGGGGACTACGCGCTGGTCGCGGCCCGCCGCGTCGGAATCGCCGAGACGCCCTTTCCGCTCGTCCTGACCGGCGGTGTCTTTCGCCACCCGGCGACCGACCTCGCCGACGCCCTGGTCGCGCGCGTCCGTCTCGCGGCGCCGGGGGCGCGGCCGATCCGGAGCCGCTTCGAGCCGGTCGCGGGCGCGGTCCTGCTGGCGCTGGAGGCCGCCGGCGTCGCCGTCGACGACGCCCTGCTCTCGCGGTTGGCGGCAACAGCGCCGCCGGCGGCGCTGTTCGAGACGTAGCGCCGGGACGCGTGCCCGAGCCCTCCCGGCCCGCTGGCGCCCTACGCAGCCCCTCTCGCTCGGGAGAGGGGGCGGGGGGTGTCGGCCGTCCCGTCGTCCCCGACGTCAGCCCCCACTCGTCGCGGGCTTTCGGACGGGACGACCCTCGGCGAGGAAAGCGCGGGTGGCGGCGACGAGCACATCCGGCGCGCTGTAGTTGACGACGTGCGTGGCACCGGGCACGACCTCCAGGCGGGCGTCCGGCAGCGCCCGCACGACCTGCTCGACCCAGTGCTGGGGGGCGATCGGGTCGCGGTCCCCCCGCATCACGAGCGTCGGTTGGTGGATCAGCGGGAGCTTGGCGGCGAAGGGGTCCGCGGCCATCGACCGCGCCGTTGCCACCAACCGGCGCGGCCCGGCGCGGAGGTAGTCGACCGCCTCGACGGCCACCATCCGGACCGACTCCCGGGGGATGTCGACCAGCAGACGGAGCAGGGCGCTCCCCAGCGACCGCGTCGGGTCGCCGGTCGGCCCCGTCAGCACCAGCCGCGAGACCCTGGTTGGATGACGGAACGCGACCTCGACGACGATCTGGCAGCCGACCGAGTTGCCGAGGAGCACGACCGTCGGCAGTTCGTGGGCGTCCATCCAACCGACGAGCGCCTCGGCCAAGCCGGAGATTCCGAACGCCGGGCGCGGCCGCTCGCTCCGCCCGAAGCCCGGGAGGTCGGGCGCGTAGGTCGGAAAGTGGGGCGCCAACCGCTCCGTCGTCGGCTCGAAGTACTGGCTTGAGACGCCGAGGCCGTGAACGAGGACGATCGGCGGCGCCCCCGACGGCGCCGTGTCCGCGCCGACGCGGGCATGCCAGCGGAGGCCGGCGACGGTCGCCGTCTCGCTCCGGAGTAGACAGCGGTGAGCCCGGTCCATCCCGGTCACACCCCCGCCGCAGCGGGGCTCCTCGTTGCCGGCACCGGGTATAGGCCTGCCACCGATGGTCCTTGCCGTGCCGCTTGCGCTCCGCCGCCGTCGGGGACCGCCTTGGATGGAGAGCGTCCACGCACGCCTCGTACCGGCGGCCTCTCCGATCCATACTGGGCGTGCCGGACGGCCATGCGCGGGCGACGGATGGCAGACGACCGTGCGGGCGAGCGGGGCGTCGATGACGGGGAGAAGGTCGGTGGTAGGGCGCAAGGGCAGGAGCGGTCTCGTCCTGGCGGGGCTCGCGATGGCGCTGGTGGGCTGCGGTGGCGGCGAGGAGGGCGACGAGCCGGCCGCGGTCGCCACCTTGGCGCCGTCCCCCGGGCCGGGCGCGGAGGCGACCGGTGCACCGGTGGTCCAGGTGGCATCGCGCGGCACGACCGCGGCCGACGGTGCCGCCGGGGCGCCCGCGGCCCTTGTGACGACCGGGCCGGCGGGGGCCGCCTCGGACGGAGCGGTGTCTGCTCCGTTGAACGCGGTGGAGGTGGTCGAACGCGTCAGCCCCGCGGTGGTCACCGTCATCAACGAGCGCCAGGCCGGCCGTCTCGGGGAGGGGCGAACCCTGGAGGCCGGCCGCGGCACCGGGTTCATCGTCGACGAGCGGGGCCACGTCGTCACCAACTGGCACGTCGTCGAGGGCGCCGACCGCTTCGAGGTCATTCTCGCCGACGGCGAAAAGCGCCCGGCGGAGCTGGTTGGCTCCGACCGCCTGAGCGACCTGGCAATCGTCCGCGTCGAGGGCGAGCTGCCGGCGGTCGTCCCCTTCGGCGACTCCGAGGCGCTTCGGGTCGGCCAGCCGGTGCTGGCGATCGGCTCGCCCCTCGGCGACTTCACCGGCACCGTCACCGACGGCATCGTCAGCTCGCTCGACCGGGACTTCCCGGGCTCCGCCGCTCAGGGCGAACCGGTCTACAGCAACCTGGTCCAGCACAACGCGGCGATCAACCCCGGCAACTCCGGCGGGCCGCTCTTCGACCTCGCCGGCCGCGTGATCGGCGTCAACACGCTCGGTATCCCGACGACGGACCAGGGCGTGCCGGCGCAGGGGCTCTTCTTCGCGATCCCGTCCAACACCGTCCAGCGGATCGCCGCCCAGCTGATCGAAGAGGGGCGCGTCGCCTACCCGCTGCTCGGTGTCCAGAGAACCGTCCCGATCACCCCGGAGCTGGTCAGCCAGTACGATATCCCGGTCGACCATGGGCTCTACGTGCCCGAAGTGGTGCCGGGCGGGCCGGCCGACGCCGGTGGGATCGAGGCCGGCGATTTTCTGCTCGCCATCGGCGACGACCGGATCGACGCCGACACCTCCTTCAACGAAGCCCTCTACGAGCACCGCCCGGGCGAGACGGTTCCGGTCACCGTTCGCCGCGGCGACGAGGAGCTCCGGCTTGAGGTGACCCTCGGCGAGCGGCCGACGCGATAGGCGCGGGAGGCGCTCCGGCTGCTCAGTCGGCGGGGGTCGGCTCCGGCCGCCTTGGCCCGCCGACCGCGGGGGACGCGACGGCAAGGTCCGATTCGCACGCCTCGGCGGCGCCCGTTCGCAGGAGCGCGTGGGTGCGGACGACCAGTTGCCCTCCGAAGAGGGTGATGAAGGCGACGACCCAGGCCCAGACCATCAGGATCGCGGCCAACGCCAGCGGTCCGAAGGCGACGCGGTAGGTCTCCGAGCGCTGCAGGCTGAAGAGGAAGAGGGGCCTGGCGACAAGGAACAGCGCTGTCGCCGCGGCCGCCCCGACCAGCGCGGCGCGCGGGCTCTGGCGGCCCCGCGGGACGAACCGGTAGACGAGCCAGAACGCGCCGAGGAGCGCTAGCGCCTGGACCGCGGTCCGGACAACGGCAAAGATGACGCCGGTCTCCCCAGGGAGGGACTCCGTCACCCTCCACAGGTCGTCGACGAGCGTCCCCGCGGTGAGCGCGGCGACGAAAGCGGCGGCGACACCGAGCAGCAAGCCGAGCGAGACGAGGAAACGGCGCGGCGCGTCCTCCGGCGCGTCGTCGTCGCAGACCGCGTTCAGGGCCAGCGTGAGCGCCGCGAAGGCGCGTCCGCCCGTCCAGACTAGGGCCACAGCCGAGAGAATCCCGAATTGACCCCGCGCGGCGACGGCCCCCTGCACGATCCGCTCGACCTCCTCGCCCCCGCCGGGCAAGAACTCGCCGAGAACCGCGGCCGACCGCGCGACGGCCCAGCTCGCGTCGACGAGGAGCGCGGCGAGCGAGGCGGCGACGAGCAGGAGCGGAAAGGCGGAGAGGAGGGTGTAGTAGGCAATCGCCGCCGCCCACTCCGCGGTGTTGTTCGCAAACAGCCCGCGTGCGGTCGCCACCAGGACCGACAGCACTGGTCTCTTGCGCCCTGCCGGTTTCGAACGACCGAGCGCGTTCGGTGCATTCAAGGTGATTCATCCGATCGGGATGCTCTCTCGGGGGAGCGCCACGCGGAGCAAAGTCGCGCAGGAGCGCCCTACCATCAGGGGAGCCGGCTCCTTGCCCCGGACGCGCATGATCGGCGTGCCCGGAGCTCAGGACGGCCAGATTCGATGCCTCCGGGCAGTTCGACCCGACATGGCGCCGAGGTTAGCGGGCACCTCGGGAAATCGGACGGCCCCGCGCGGTCGTCTGCGGTCCAAGGGGAGGGGCCGACGGGACCGCGCCTTTGGACGGCCCCGGTGCCGAACGGGGTCAGGCCTGGGACGTCGACGCGTGGCCGGTGCCGGTGGGCACCGGCGGCGGGCGGAGCGGGGTCGGCGCGGGGCCGGTCTCGCGCCGAGCGAGCCACGCCTCGGCGGCCGCCTCCAGACGCGTCCACTGCGGATCGTTCGGATCGATCGGAACGGGACCATTCAGGACCACGTCCCGCCCATTCGACCGACCATATCGGCGCTCGGCGGCGGCCGTCGCTCCATCAGAGGAAACCGTCGGGCGGGTCGGCGCCACCGGGAGCGCCGCGGTTTCGGCGGCATGGGGGGCGGAGGTCGCCGCTCCCCAGAGTGCCGCAACGTCGGCCGGCACCCATTCCTCCGTGACGACCTCGGATGCGGGGCCCGTCGCCCTTCCCGGGCGCGTCGACCCGTCGGCGAGGAACCGCCCGGTCGCCGGCGGCGAGCCGCTCGCGCGGTCGACGACGGCATGGTCGGCCGAGTTAGCTGCCCAGCCCCAACCGTTGGACATGCCATCGCGGGGCGCGGGGCCTCCTTCACCGTCCGGGGCGGGGGACCGCCGAGCCTCGCCGTTGGCGTCCATCGGGACGACATCGCTCCGGGGAGCCGACCAAGTGTCGGTCGCTTCCGCCCAGGAAGCGAAGGCAGCGTCGTCCTCCAGGGTCCAGCCGTCCGGTGGTGAACCGGCGTCTCCTCGCCGGGTTGCCGCCGTGGCGCTGTTTCCGCTTGGGAAAGAGGCGAGAGTTCCCGCTCGGGCGGCGAGCCCGCCGCGCAACCGCGAGCCACCGCTTGCCGACCGCGGCCGTGGCGAGGCCGCCCGGTGCTCCTCGAGAGGTGATGAGCCCCTTGCTCCCGCGGTTCGGACGGCCCCGCCCACCGTCAGCCCGGCATGGACGGCGAGTAACCCCCCCCACCACGCCAACGGGCGCCAGAACCAGATCTCGCCGGGCGATCGCAGCAGATTGAGCAGTGTCAGCAGCATGGCGCCAAGGAGGAACGCACCAAGGTGCAGCACCAGACCCGACGGCCCCAGGAGCCACCGTCCGAGCCCCCGCCCGAGCAGTTGTGCCCGGTCCGACCCGTTGCGCTCCATTCCTGCCCCCGACCACCCGCGCCTCGCGCGGGCGGCGTGCGCCGGCCCGGCTACGGCGAGCCGAGCAGACCGACGATCCGTTCCACCTGACGGCGATCGTTCGCGTGCAGTTCCCTGATCCGGGTCCGGATCGGCTCGCCGCTCTCGATCGGCCGGTCCCAGTCTTCGTCCGGTAGCGTCCGCAGCAGGGCGAGGGTCGATTCCCGCGCCGTGCCGAACTGCGACAGGATCGACGCCGTCGTGTCCTCCGGCCCTTCGGTACCGATCACCGGGGTGTCGTCCTCCCCGAACATCTCGGGCATCGGGACGCCGGTGACGCGCTCCTTCAAAGCCTGGGTAAAGCGCAGTTCGCTGTCACGTAGCCGCGAGACGACCTCTCGCACCGATCCGCCCGATCCCCCCTGCATCTGGAGACGATCCTCTGGCTGCGGCCGCACCTTCGCGTTCAATTCCCGGTACGTGGCGATCAGGCCGTTGATCAGCTCCTGGTCCGGCATTTGGTACCCCTATGACCGGGCGACCATGATCGGCACCGGCTCCGCCGGCGCGCCCCGCTCGCCGCGATCGCTCACCGCTCCACGCACAACGCTTGCCGCGATTGTACGCCCGCCCTTTCGCGCCGCCAACAGCCCCCGGCCTTCCCCAACGCCGTGGTCGCCCAGCAGGGGCGATGCTAGACTCGGCGTATCGAAACCCGTCCCGACCGGCGGCGCCAGCAGGAGTGCGGCGGAGGGCCGGCTACCACCAGGGAGCGTCGCCGACCCATGGAGCCTGTCGAGACGCACAACCCCCCGCGCGATCGGGTCCGCGTGCCGACGCCACTGCGCTGCCCGATCTGCGACGGCGAGCTCGAGGAGACGCTGATCCGCGACCTCGGCGGCGTCACCGCCGACCTGATCTGGCAACTGCACGCCGGCCGCTGCCCGGAGCACGGCTGGTTCCAGACCGAGGTCATCTCACGGCCGCCGTGGGAGATCTTCGCGGTCAACAAGCCGTTCGGGGTCGCCCGGCGGCTGGTGATCGACGGCCAGGACGTCTATTCCTTCCCCACCGTCTGGAACGATCTTCCGCCCGCGGCGAGGCGGCAACGGGTGGATCCCCTCGATCCCCGCTACTGGCGCGTCCGCCGGAGGGCCGACGCCGGCTAGCGGACGACCCGTCGGCAATGCAGACCGATCGACCCGCTGGGGCCGAGATGCGCGGTGCGGGGTTCACGGTGCGCGGTTTTGGCTTTGGGGGCGCGGCGGGGCCGGCCCGGGGGGCGACGGTGAGCCGATCGGTCGACGCGACACCCTCCGTCGGCATCCCTGTCGCTCCCCCCACGGGGGTGCCGCCGGTCGTTGGCCGTGCCCCCGCTTCCGAGACGATGGATCGGGAGCGGCGTCCGGGCCTGACCCCCTTTAGCCTCTTTCTGACGTTGCTCGTCGCCTACGTCCTCTACAAGGTTCAGCTGGTCCTGATCCTGGTCCTGATGTCGGTCCTCCTGGCGACAATCATCGAGCGCCCCGTCCACCTGCTGGAGCGACGCCACGTGCCGCGCGGGCTCGGGATCCTCATCACCTACATCGCCATCATCGCCGGGCTCGCCCTCTTCTCCGCGTCGCTGGCGCCCCAGATCGGTGAGCAGGCCGGCAATTTTCGGGAGCAGGCTCCCGACCAGCTACGGCTGCTGCGCGACGAGTGGCGGGAGAGCGGCAATCCGCTCCTGAACGGAGCCGGTGCGAACCTGGTGAACCAGGGGATCGGCATCATCAGCGACCCCACCCCCAACGTCGACGTAAACCAGGAGGCGGCGATCGGCGTCGCTACCAGCGTCGGCGGCGGCATCGTCAGCACCCTCACCGTCTTCGTGATCGCCTTCTACTACCTGATGGAGAAGGCCTGGCTCCGCCGGCTGGTTCTCCTCGAGATCGCCCCGGCCAGCCGGGACCGGGTGAACCGGGTCTGGGACAACGTCGAAGCCAAGGTGGGCGACTGGCTCCGCGGCCAGTTGCTGCTCTCCTTGACGGTCGGGCTGTTGGCGACGGTCGGCTACGCCGTCCTCCAGGTGCCATTCTGGCCCGTGCTCGGGCTGTGGGCCGGATTGACCGAAGTCATCCCAATCGCCGGCCCCTGGATTGGTGGCATCCCGGCGGTCGTCCTCGCCTTGACGAAATCCTGGAACCTCGGCCTCCTCGTGATCGGCTTCATCGTCATCATCCAGCTGCTGGAAAACACCGTCCTGGTGCCGCGCATCATGCGCGGCGCCGTCGGCCTGACGCCGATGACCGTCTTCGTCGCGATCCTGGCCGGTACCAGCTTTCTGAACCTGGCCGGTGCCTTACTAGCGATCCCCGTGGCCGCCGCCGTCCAGGTCGTGCTCACGGACTACCTCGCGACCCGACGCCAGGCCCAGCGCGGGATCGACACCACCCCACCCGGTTGGCGCTGGATGCGCGGTCCCCTCCTGCCCGTTCCCCTCCACCCGACCCCGGTCGATCCCTCGGAACTTGCCCCCCACCGCCCCGTCGTCCCGCCCGAGACGCCGCCTCCGGCCTCCGATGCCCCTCCTGCGGCCCCCGCCGTCGGCTGGACGAGCGACCTCCTGGCCCGCGCCACGAAACGGACGCGCGGCGAGGACTGAGCGGGGGCGCTGGAGACGCGTCATCCCTCGTCCGGGGCGGCAAGCCCCCACGTTCAGGTCCGCAGCTCGGCACGGTGGGCCGTGCCGCGTCGCCTCCCGGAGCCAGCCGGTCCCACCGGTCTCCTTCGCCCCCTCCCGCTCCCGCGCCCTACTCCGGCCCCCTCCGCCTCGGCGGCCGGATCAGCAGCTCGATCCCCGCCTCGACGATCTCGAAGACGTACCCCCCCACCGAGGCGACCGCCGGCGAGCTGATCTCCCCCCACCGGACCTCGACCTGGTGGCCGTCCACCTCGACGGTCTTCGTCGCCTCCAGGCTGAACGACTGCCGCGGGTTGCGGTAGATCATCCGCGCGCCCCCCGCGAGGTCGACCGCCGCCTCGGCCAACTCCGTCGCCCGCTCCTGGGAGAGCGGCTCCCGATCCGCGTCGCCCATCCGCGCCCTCCTCCCTCTCCCTTTGGCCGTGTCGGGTCGATCATCCCATACGGTACCGTCAGATCGCGCCGGTTCTCTGCTATCGTCAGTCGCACGTTCGGTTCGGATTCGTGGAGAGGGGCGAGACGAGATGGTGACGGAGACGCGGCTGCGGAACGACATCGACGAGATCCTGCCGGGGGTGATCGCCGATCGGCGGGATTTCCATCAGCACCCGGAGATGGGTTTCCAGGAGGTCCGCACCTCCGGCATCGTCGCCGAGCGGCTGCGCGCACTCGGCGTCGAGGATGTCCGAACGGGGATCGCCAAGACCGGCGTCACCGGCCTGATCCGGGGCACCGCCGGCGGCACCGGCAGGACGGTCCTGCTCCGCGCCGACATGGACGCCCTGCCGATCCAGGAGGAGAACGCGGTCGACTACCGCTCGCAGCACGAGGGCGTGATGCACGCCTGCGGCCACGACGGCCACACCGCGATGCTGCTCGGCACGGCCCGCCTCCTTCAGGAGCGCCGCGATACCTTCGCCGGCACGGTCAAGGTCCTCTTCCAGCCGGCCGAAGAGGGGGGCGGCGGCGCCAAGGTGATGATCGACGAGGGGGTCTTGGAGGACCCGAAGGTCGACGCCGCCTTCGGCATCCACGTCGCCCAGGAGGTGCCGGTCGGCACGATCGAGCTGCGCGCCGGACCGGCGATGGCCGCCTCCGACAGCTTCACCTTCGTCATCCAGGGCAAGGGTGGCCACGGCGCTCGGCCGCAGGCGACGGTCGACCCGATCGCCGTCGGCGCCCAGATCGTCGTCGCCCTCCAGACGATCGTCAGCCGCGAGCTCGACCCGACCCACCAGGGGGTCGTCACCGTCGGCGCCTTCCGGGCCGGTGAGGCGGCGAACGTGATCCCGGACACGGCCGAGCTGCGCGGCACCGTCCGCTCCTTCACCCCCGAGAACCGACAGCTGCTCGCCGAGCGGATCGAGGCGATCGTCCGCGGCGTCGCCGCCGCGATGCGGGCTGAGGTCGACTTCCGCTACCGCTTCGGCTACCCGCCCACGGTCAACGACGCCGCGATGACCGAGCTGGTCCGTGGCGCGGTCGGTGCGGTCGTCGGCGCCGAGCGGGTGATCGACGGTCCCCAGCACATGGGCGCCGAGGATTTCAGCTACTTCCTTGAGCGCGTCCCCGGCTGCTTCTGGTTCGTCGGCAGCAAGAACGAGGAGCGGGGCCTCGTCTGGGGCCACCACCACCCCCGCTTCGACATCGACGAGGCCGCCCTCGGCATCGGCATCGAATCCGTTGTGGCGACGACGCTGCGTTATCTGTCGTCGTAGACGATCGGCCGCGGGACCGGCGACGTCCTCGGTCGCGGTCCCACGGAAAGCCCACGCGACTGGGCCACGCTCCCGCCCGGGCAAGGAGGGGAGAGCATGGCCATCGCCGCCAGGGCGCACCGGCGTGTCCACGCCGCGATGCCGGAGGAGTTGGTCGGGGAGGTCGATGCGCTGGTCGGAAAGCGGCGTCGCGGCCGAATCATCACGGACGCGGTCGAGGAGAAGGTGAACGCCTCCGCCGGGTCGAGTCCCTCGAGCGGGTGACCGGGTCGTCGACGGGAGGCGGTAGCCCCGAGTGGGAGACGCGCGAGGCAACCGCCGAGTGGCTGCGCGACCTCCGCCGGGGCTGGAGGCAACGGAGCGAGTCGGACTCCTCGGCGACGTCGCGGCCGATGGGGCTCCCTACTTGCTCTGCAGCCCGGTCTCGGTCGATGTCTCACTCGAACGGGTGCCGACGGCGACCTGGCTCCGGAATCGGCCGCGAAGCCCGGAGGTTGTCGGCGTTTTTGGCGGCAACGTCGCCGAGTTCTGTCACGGTCCGCGGCCCGGCGAACGCGGGATGTAGGCGGCCTTTCCTGCCGATCTCAAATCCTCGGCGGTCATGCCGGAGGTGGCGATGCGCGGCGGCGCCTTCCGGGACGACGCCCGGCAAGGAGGTGCGATCCTGCCACCGCGGGCGCCGGTTGCGGCGACCGCGGTGGCGGTCGGCGCGATCCTGGTAAGGAGCAAGGTCAAGGGTTTCCCGGGGCCCGACGCTCGGATCGTCCGCATCGGGACCTAATCCGAACCGTGCCAGCCCCTTATTAATGGCCGAAGTCGATCAACAACTCTACAATGGCAATGTGCGTCAATATGACGACCTCGCCAGAGACCGTCCTCCCGATCGCCCCACCGATCGCGTCTGCCGCCCGCGTCACCAAGGAGCACCCATGGTCGCCACCGATCCCCACCTCGCCGCCACCGGCTACGCCCACCCCGAGGTCCTGGTCTCCACCGAGTGGGTCGCCGCCCACCTCGACGATCCGAAGGTCCGGATCGTGGAGTCGGACGAGGACATCCTCCTCTACGAGATCGGCCACATCCCCGGCGCCGTCAAGCTCGACTGGCAGACCGACCTTCAGGACCAGGTCGCCCGCGAGTTTGTCGACAAGGCGGGCTTCGAGGCGCTGATGGCCCGGGCGGGCATCGCCAACGACACCACGGTCGTCTTCTACGGCGACAGGAACAACTGGTACGCCACCTACACCTTCTGGCTCTTCACTTACTACGGACACGCCGACTGCCGGGTGATGGACGGCGGCCGCACCAAATGGGAGGCGGAAGGCCGCCCCTACACCCGAGAGATGCCGTCGTACCCGGCAACGACCTACTCGGCGCAGGAGCCGAACCCGGCGATCCGCGCCTTCCGCGACGATGTCCTGGCGGCCGTCCGCGCCGGCGCGCCCGCCCTCGTCGACGTCCGCTCTCCCCAGGAGTTCAGCGGCGAGGTGATCTCGATGATGGGCTACCCCCAGGAGGGCGCCCAGCGTGGCGGCCACGTCAAGGGGGCCCGCAACATCCCCTGGGGCAAGGCCGCCAACCCGGACGGTACCTTCAAGCCGGTCGAAGAGCTGCGCGCCCTTTACGAAGGGGAAGGCATCACCCCCGACCAGGACGTCATCTCCTACTGCCGGATCGGCGAGCGCTCCAGCCACACCTGGTTCGTGCTCACCCACCTCCTCGGCTATCCCAACGTCCGCAACTACGACGGGAGCTGGACCGAATACGGGAGCATGGTCGGGGTGCCGATCGAGAAGGGAGCGTAGCGGGGAAGGGGAACGACGGCAGCGGAGACGAGCATGGCGGCGGGGCGGCCCGCCCCGCCGCCACCGACCGTTAGCGCAGGTACTGCAGCGTGGGGAATGCTTCCGCGAAGCCGACGCTCGCATACAGTCCCCTTGCCGAGCCGTTCCCGCTCATGCTCGTGACCTTGATCAGCCCCGCTCCCGCCGCCATCATCCGCCGCAGCCCCTCCGTCGGCAGCGCCCGGCCGATGCCGCTCCACTGGTAGGCGTCCTCCGCCCGGACCGGCTCGAAGAGGCCGACCCCGTTGATCGGGTCGACCCAGCAGAGGCAGTGGGCGGCGACCTTCCCGGCCTCCGTCCGCACGCCGAGGTCGAGCTCCGGCCGGTAGAGCGAGCACTCCCGCAGCCGCTCCGCGACCCGCTCGCCGTTGCGCTTCACCAGGTGGTGGGGGCGACCGGGCGGGCGCGAGCGATCGTCGTCGAACCACATGCCCACCGGCAGCGGGCGGGGTGCGGGCGG
>CADCWL010000084.1 GCA_902806405.1 uncultured Thermomicrobiales bacterium
TGAGCACGAGTTGCGGCGTCCCCCCGGCGGGGCTCGCCGCCGGGCTGCCTGCCCCCGCCAACTCCGACGTCGGCACGATCAGTTGCGGCAGCAGCGCCCCGGAGAGGAAGTGGACGTTGTGGAACCCACGGACCTCCCAGTAGACGGAATCGCCGGCGTTGACGGTGATCTCGGTCGGAAAGAAGGCGAGGAGCTCGATCATCTCCTCCAGCGCGCCGCCGCCGGCGACCACCTTGTGGGTGTAGCCGCCGTCGGGCTGCTCGCCGAGTGCCGGCGTCGCCGCCGGGGAGCCCTCCTGGGCGGCGGCCACCCCCATGTGGCCGGCGTGGCCACCGGGCGCGGTCGTCGCCGCGGCGCCTCGACCGAGGAGCCAGGGCGCCGCCGCAGCCGACAGCCCGAGCGCGCCGAAGGCCTCCACGACCCGACGGCGATTGACGCGTCCGGCGCGGTGGCCGGCGATCGTCCGGTTGAGCGGTGCGAGTTGGTGACGGGTCAGCATCGATCCCGTTCCTCCTGCGTCGTCGATCAACAAACGTCTCGAACGGCGGCGCCCCACGCCAGGGGGCGCCCAGGTCATCGGCTCCTCCTTCCTGGCGCGGCGGCCACCCCGCCGCGCCGGCGCTCGCTCGGACCTTGGTCCCCTACTGGACCGTCACGCGGCCGGTCATGCCGCGCAGGACGTGGTGCTGGCAGATGTACCGGACCTCGCCGGGGGTGTCGAGTCGGACCGAGTAGGCGCCGCCTGGTTCGATCCGCCCCGACTCCCAGCTGCCATCGAGGGCGGCGACGCTGTGCCAGTTGGCGCCGCGGTTGACGAAGGTGACGACCGTGCCGGCCGGGATCTCGACGACGGCGGGCGAGAAGCGGTCGTCGACCAGCGTCACCACCGTCTCTTCCGTGCCCGCCGAGGGCGGCGCGGGTTCGGTCGGGGTGGGCGCCGGCGTGGCCGTCGGCTCGGGAGCGGTCGCCGGCTCGGGCGTCGCGATCGGGTCCGCCAGGGCGGGGGGCGCCGCGGGACCGTGGTGCCCCCCGCCGTGGTCCATGGCGTCGGCCTTGCCGCCCGCGGTCCAGTACGGGGCGACGGGGCCGGTCGGCACCGCGCCGTCGTACTCGATCAAGGTCATCATCCCGTTGTCGGCGTGGTGCTCCATGTGGCAGTGGAACATCCAGACGCCGGGGTTGTCCCCCGTCAGCTCCAGGTCGTAGCGCTCGCCGGGGCCGATCAGGACGGTGTCCTTGACCAGCCGGGCCGCCTCCGGGACGGGGTTGCCGTCGGTGGCGACGATCGTGAAGGAGTGGCCGTGGGAGTGGATGGCGTGGGGCAGGTTGCCGGCGTTCATCAGCCGGATCAGGACGCGCTCCCCCTCGGCCAGCTCGATCGGCGGGATGCTCTCGTGGGCGCGGCCGTTGAGGAGGAAGAGGTCGGTCCCCAGCTCGCCGCCGCGCAGGTGGGCGTCGCGCGGGCCGATCGGCGCCGTGCCAAGCGCCACGTCCGGCGTCAGCTCCAGGTCCCACTCGTTGGTCATGTAGGTGTACTCGCGGTCGTAGGCGGTCTCGGGCTCGCGCGGGTCGACCACCAGCGGGCCGTAGAGGCCGAGCGCGATCTGGACCTTGGGGTCGGCGTGGGCGTGGTACCAGCGGGAGCCGACGTTGTCGGCGGTGAACTCGTAGACGAAGTCGTCCCCCGGCCCGACCGCCGCCTGGTTGAGCCCGACCGGGCCGTCCATCGCCGGTGGCACGTCCATCCCGTGCCAGTGGATCGACGTACCGACGGGCAGGCGGTTGTGCAGCGTGATCCGGACGCGGTCGCCTTCGCGGACCCGGATCTCCGGACCGGGCACCTGGCCGTTGTAGGCCCAGGCCCGCACCGCGACGCCCGGCATGATCGTCCAGTCGATCTCCTCGGTGATCAGCGCGAACTCGCGCGTCTCGGCCGGCGGGGCCTCGGCCCGGGTGAGCCCGATCCGGCGCCCGGCGGCCATCCCGGCGACGAGCACGACCAGCCCGAGCAGGAGGGCGAGCGGGACGGCGCGGGCTCGTCGCCGGGGGTTACCCCCGCCCAACGGCTTGAGCGTATCGAACTGATGCATGCGCATGCCCCCCCTCGCGGAACGGATCGCGGGATGCTCGATCGGGTGGGCGAAAGTCGGTCCGTCACCACCATGCGCCGCGGCGGCGTCCCGCGCATCGGGAGGACTCCCCATTTCTCGTGCGGGGCCCCGGCGGACGCGGGGGGAGATGTACGTAGAGAAGGGGTCGACCGCTCAGGCGAGACCAAGCCGGACGGCGTGCGTGGCGGCGGCGGCGCGGGTGGGGACGCCGAGCTTGGCGAGGATCGTCGCCACATGCTTGGAGGCGGTGCGGCGGGAGATGAACAGGGTGTCGGCGATCTCCTTGTCCGACCTCCCTGCCGCCACCAGGCCCAGTACCGCGGCCTCCCGCGGGGTGAGTCCGTGGGTCACCGGCGGCACGCCGTCGCCGGCCCGCAGATCGGCGACCACCCGCGACGCCTCGGCCGCGGCCTCGTCCGGCGCCAACGCCCCACCCGCCGCCCACGCGGCGGCGAATGCCGCCTCCCCGACCTCCGCTCGGGCCGCCGCCTGGGCGCGCTCATGCCGCGCCAGCTCGGGTTGCTCAAACACGTAATCGATCGCCTCGCGCAGGGCCTCGGCCGCGGCGAGCAGGCGAACCGCCCGCTCAGGTTTCCCCCCGGCCACGGCCAGCACGGCCACCCGGGCCAGCCAGTCGGCCAGTCCTTCCTTGGTGCCGACCTCCCACCAGCGCGCCAGGCTTTCGGCGAACAGTGCGGCCGCCCGCCCGTGGTCGCCTCGGTCGCAGGTCACCAAGGCGAGGTCGCTGAGCACAGTAGCGGCGCCGTACGCGTACCGATCGCCCGCCTGGCGGTAAAGCCGGACCGCGTCCTCGAGGAGCGCCGCCCCACGCGCCAGGTCGCCCTGCCAGTAAGCCAAGATGCCAAGGTTGTTGCGTGCCAAAGCGATCCATTCCGAATCACCGATCTCCTCGAACAGGGCGAGGGCTGTCTCGAAGAGCGGCGCTGCCTCGTCGCAGGCACCTTGCGCCCGGGTCACCGCCCCGAGCAGGTTCAGCGCGGTGGCGATCCCCCGGCGGTCCCCCAGTTCGTGTCGGAGCACCAGGTTCTCTTCTGCGAACGCACGCGCGCGTCCGTAGTTCCCCTGGGTGAACGTCAGGGTCGCCGCCCCGCCCAGCGCCTTCGCTCGCGTGCCGTCCGACACCTGCGCGCCCAACGTCCGGTCCAGCGCACGCTCCAGCCAGTCGCGCCCTTCACTGCGGTGGCTGTGGAACAGCCAGAACGGGGCCAACGCCCCGGCCAGGCGGAGGGTCGCCTCGGCGTCTCCCATCTCCTCCAGGTGCCCCAGCGCCGCCCGCAGGTTGGCGTGTTCCGCCTCGAGCGCGCCGAGCAGACGGATCAGATCGCATCCCCGGTAGATGCTCGGCTCGCACCGCTCCGCCAGCGCCAGGAAGTAGTCGGCATGCACCCGGCGAACCGCTCCCTCTTCGCCGCTCGTCGCCAGCCGCTCCAGCCCGAACTCCCGGACGGTCTCCAGCATCGCGAAGCGGGGCTCGCCGCCGGTAAGCTCGACGCGCCGAAGGAGGCTGCCGTTCACCAACGCCGTCAGGCCCTCGAGGACATCGGTTTTCGGCTCGCCCGCCCCTCCGCCGACCGCCTCCGCCGCCTCCAGCGTGAAGCCGCCGACGAAGACCGTGAGGCGGCGGAACAGCGCCTGCTCGTCTCCGGTCAGCAGGTCGTGGCTCCAGGCGATCGCGTCGCGCATCGTCCGCTGCCGGGTCGGCGCGTCGCGCGGGCCGCCAGTCAGAAGGGGCAGCCGCCGCTCCAGGCGGCGGGCGATTGCCCTCGGAGAGAGGACCGCGACCCGCGCCGCCGCCAGCTCGATCGCGAGCGGCAACCCCTCCAGGCGGGCGCAGATCTCGGCCACGTCCGGGGCGGTGGCCTCGGTCAGCGCGAAGTCCGGCTGGAGGCCTCGAGCCCGGGCGACGAACAGACGCACCGCGTCGGATCGGCAGATCTGATCCACGGAGGGAGGGTGCCGAGTGCCCCCCGGGTAATCCGGGAGCGCCAACGGCGGCACCAGGAAAGCCGTTTCGCCGGAGGCGCGCAGGGGCGCCCGGCTGGTGACCAACGCCTTGAGCTGGAGGCAGGCGCTGAGCAGCTTGATCAGCAGCGGCGCGGCCGCCAGCAGGTGCTCGAAGTTGTCGAGGACCAGCAGGAGGTCCCGATCGCGGAGCGTCGCGCCCAGTCGCTCGGGCACCGGTGACCCGCCCACCTCCCGCACCCCGAGGGCGCGGGCGATGGCGGCGGCAACGAGGCCCGGGTCGCGGATCGGGGCCAGGGACACGAAGGCGACACCGTCGGGGAAGGCGTCGGCCATGCCCCGCGCCACCTCGATGGCGAGGCGGGTCTTGCCGATGCCGCCCGGGCCCGTCAGCGTCAGCAGGCGGACGTCGTCGCGGCGGAGGAGCGCCGCCACCGTCGCCGCCTCGCGCTCGCGACCGACGAGCGGCGTCAGCGGGGTCGGCAGGGGCGCCGGCCAGAGAGCCTGCACCGGAGCGAGCCGGACCCGCCCCGTCCCCTGAGCGGCATCGGTTCGGCATGGTGACCCTTGGGTCGAGGCGGTGCGGGCGGCCGCACCCACGAGCGGCCCGCGGAAGCGAGCGAGGGCAGCCGGCGCGATCCGGAAGGCTCCGGCCTCCTTGGCAGCGAGCAACTCGCCGCGGGCGATGGCGCGCCGGATGGTGCGCTCGTTCACCCCCAGGCGCGCCGCCGCCTCGCGGGCGGTCAGGGCTTCCGCCGCCGCGTCCTGTCCGGTGTCCGGTGTCCGGTCCGGCGCCCGCTCGCCCATAACAGGGGATAGCATCCACGATGCCGGAGGCGGGGGCAAGGGCAGGGGGGCGCGGTAGCCATGGGTGCGCCGCCCAGCAACGGTAGTGGGGTAACGGGCGGGCGTGGCGTCGACAACCGCGGGGGGGGGCGCCTCAGGTTTCGGTTCCGGGGTCATCAAGCCGCGCCAGGGCCGCCCAATGCCGACGGTGCGGCACCTGTAGCCCGCGACGGATCAGCGAGCAGTATCGGATCGACAGCCCGGTCGCCTGCGTCAGCTCACACAGCTTCGCACCCTCCGGTCGCGGCAAGACGTCTCGCGCGAAGTCGATCTCGGCTTCGGATCCGTCACGGGAACGCTCCCATTCAGCGATAGCCCGGACATGGTCGGCGTTGCGCTGCCCCCGTTTCCGACCTGCCTCGCCCCCATGCGCCGGCTCCGCCCCACCAGCTCGCGGCTCCGCCAGCGCCTTCTGCCCCGCCGTAGCGCAATCGGCGGCTCGCCCGTCGTTCCGTCGGGGACGGGGGCGACCCCGCCCCGTCCGGGGGCGGGCAGGGCGGCGCTGCTCCCGCGTCCGGGTCCATCATTCCCCCAATCCGGGATGCGGATGGTGGTCGGCAAGCCCGTTGCCCCCATCCCTACCCCTCGGCGACCGGGGTCCCTTCCACGTCGGGGGGGGCGTCGTCGAGGGAGCCGACGTTGCCGGGGACGAGCGGGCGCGGCGTCTCCGCCCCGTCCGCCGGTTCGGGGTCGGGCGGCGGCGCGTCCGGCGCATCTTCCGCCGCCGACGGCCCGTCCCCGGGTCGGTGCGCCTCGCCCATCGGTCCCGTCCTCCCGACCGCGGCGCCCCGGCCGCGCGCGTCCGCCGCCCCGGTCGTGTCCCGGCCGCGGCCTTGCCGCCCCCCTCGGACGATCGCCTCGGCTTCGGCCTCGGCCACGGGGGCGGACTGTTGCCCGGCGGCATGGCGGTGCACCGATTCTTTGCGTTGACCGGGTTGGGGGGAGGGAGACTGGTCGGCGCGATCCCGGTCGTTACCGCAGCGGGACGCCTTCACGGTACTTGCCACCGGGGGATGGCTGCGGCGCCACCGCGGCGTGCCTGGCAAGCAGGCGGCCGAGACCGGTCCGCACCTCCGGCCAAACCTGCTCCGGGGCGATCAACCTCGCGCCGGCGGTGTTCTTCGTCGCCCGTGGGGCACGGGATCGACGCGCCGTCAATCGGGCGGCTGCTCCCGGCGGCGGGCTCGGCGGGACGAGCAACCCCAAGGGCACGGCCGCCCGCCGCGCCACCGGGCAATGCTGGGTGGGCAAGGCGGACGATGGTCGGGGAACCGGCGTCAGGATGGTGTGACGAGACCGAGCACCGTCGCCTTTGCCGCCACACCCGAGAAAATCGACGCCGCGGCTCGCTCGCGGCCAACGCCGTGCCCCCGTCCGTGTCGGTCCGGCGCGGCACGAACCGATTGTGTTCCTCCTCTCTCGATGAGGATCTCCCCACGTCGTCCTCACCGGCACCGACGTTCCCCTCGCCAAGCCCTCGGCGTGCGGTCCCGCTCCGCCGTTCCCGCCGGTCATCGCGACGGTTTCCGTCCGGCCGGTGAAGGCATTGATCCGGGGCGGCCGCTGGCGTCGTAGGACCGGGGGAGGGGGCGCTCGTGGCCGAGACCGGGGACGACGACCTGATGCCAGCGGTGGTGCGCCGCGACCCGGCGGCGCTCCTGGCCCTGTACGACCGCCACGGTCGGGTGGCGATCGCGCTCGCCTATCGCGTCCCGCGTCACCGACCGGGCACCGGGGTCCAGACCGCCGCCGGCACGATCGACGGCGCCGAACCGGGATGCCGGGCTGGACCAGGGCCTCTGCACCGCCCGTCGTGGCCCGGGCTCCCTGGCCTCAGCGGAG
>CADCWL010000085.1 GCA_902806405.1 uncultured Thermomicrobiales bacterium
GTGAGCAAGAACGTCTCACAGGCCATGCGCTGTCCGAAGGAGAGTGAGCCGAGGTGGAGCCCCCACGCCGGCCGGCACCACACTAGCACGGCACAGAAGGAAGGGGTTTGCGACGCGTCCCGGCCTGCGGTTCGCTCCATGCCGTCGAGGGGAAAGAGGAGCTGCGCCCGTTGGGTATCGGTCAGCGTGGCCGAGAAGAGACGAAACGCCTCGAGGATTTCGGCCACGGCGGCATCGAGGTCGGCTTGCTGCTCCGGCGGTACCTGCATGGCCGGTGAGTAATTGAGCCGCGCGGGGATGAGCTCCAGGGTCGAACGCGGGGGATGAGGGGCAACGTGACCTTGCGGCGACGACGCTGACGCGCCGCCACCGTTCAATCCGTCGACCATCGTGACCGCTCCCGCGCCCACCGCGCCAAGGAGATTCCGGCGATTGACGGTACGGTTCATCGGTCGTGACACCACTCTCTCCTTTCTTGGCTCCTCCACGGTGCTGATAACCCGACCGATTGCACCTCACGAGAAGCCGTCCCTGGGTGCGGTTACGAAGGGTGGCGTCGCGCGGTGCCGGTCAGGGGCCAGACTGTCAGAAAAAGTAGTCCGGCCGCCCGGCGACCCCCATGGCCACCCTCGTTCTCGTCGGGCCGCTGGGCCAAACCGGCGACGGTCGGTGTGGGGCGACGGGGCGGCGTTTGGACCACCTGGAGCCGGCCAATCCGGCGGCAGGTCCTCATGTCGCCGCTTGTTTCCATCTCGTCCGACGATCGGCCCAAAGTGCACTGGGCAGACCGCGACGCGACGGACAGGTGATAGGCCGGGTACGGCGCTCATCGAGCTGCGGCATCCGCGGACGGATCCCGGGTGGCGGGACCGAGGCGGCGGTAGCCACCTACCCCCGGTGCAGCGTGTTGATCCCGCCGGTGCCGATGCCCTGCACCGTGGCCACACACTCGCCGAAGTCGGCGCCTCGGTCGATCACCAGCACTCGGGCGCGGTTGCCGATCACCTCCCATATCCGGTTGCCGCTGAGGAGTGGCCGCGACGATCCCGTCTGGTGCCCGGCCGCTACTGTCGCGTCCTGGGTGGATGTGCCCTGCTTCGCAGCTCCACTGAGCACGGCAACCGCACCGAGGCCACCCGCGCGCAGGGCGCCGCGCCGGGTGATGCGGTGCTCGGTCGGAACTCTCGGCTGCCGGGTGGTCATGAGTTTGCTCCTTTCGCTCCCGGCTCGGCGTCGTCCGGCCCCCGGGGCACCTCGACGTCCATCGGCTGCCGAACCGACTTGCGCGAACTGGACCGGGGCCGGTCATGGGACCGGCGTACCGGCGTCGGCCGGGGACCCGCCGTCCTCGTCGACGAGGACCATCCCGGGGGGGACGTCAGCGGGCGTGGGCAGGAAGGCGGACGCCCCGTCGGTCGGCGGCCCGTCTTCGCCAGCCGCGGGGCTGGCGGTCGGCGGCGACGACCGGCGGGCTACGTTCTCGGCGGTCCGGATCGCATCGGCGACGGCGCTCGCGCCGGTCCCGGTCGTGACGACGATCACGATCGCGCTCCCGATCCGGAAGCCGACCGCGGCTTCGTCGGTGGCGCCGCCGCTGGACCCGCCGTCCCCACCGAGGCGCCGCACCCTTGCGGCGGAACCGTCGCCGATCGCGGGCGCCGGCAGCTCGGCGTAGTCCTCCCCCCCGTCCTGCATCCCGAAGGCAACGGTGTCGAACATCCGCGGGAACAGCGCCGCGGCGGATGCGGGCGAGTCGAACGTGATCGCCACCGCGTTGAGGGTGAGGGTGCCGGCCCGGGCGGAGTCCGGAGCCTGAAACGCCCGCGACGCCAAGGCCAGGATGCCTGCGTCCGCGTCCGCGTCGTCCTGGCCCGGGTCCGCCGGCGTCGCCTCCTGGGCCGCGGCGGGCACGATCCGGGCGAACGCCAGCGCGCCCCCCAACAGCACGAACGAACGGCGGTTGGTCACGTCTGTCCCTCCTCCTCCACCCGGCCGCCCATGCTCCCGTGGCCAACATGCCGGGTTCGTAGCACCAAACTGTCGGAGTGCGCTCCGTCCTCGGCAACGACTAGATCGAACTCAGCGTGCGCGTTGAGAGCGCGTTTCTCGGCGCCACCCGGCAATGACACGCGCGTTACGCGCCGAGGCGGTCTCGCACGAGCGCGAAGATCGTCCGCGCGGCGGCGACGTACGGCGCCTGAACCTCCGCACCGGGCCCGGCCTCGGCGTCGGTCCAGTTGAGCAGCAGGGCGAAGTAGACCCACCGGTCGGGCACGTACACGCCGCCGGCGAAGGTCAGGGCGTGGCTCCCTCCGGACTCGACGCTGCCGCCCTTGCCGAAAGCGCTCACTCCGAGCGGCATCGAGAACGCGATCGCGTCGGCCAGCGAGAGGATCGCGCGGAAGACCGCCAAGGTCTCCCCGTAGCGGAAGAACTCGCCTTGCATCGCCCTGGCGTAGAAGGCGACGAGGTCGTCCGGCGTGCTGGCCATCGTGATCGCGTCGTTGAGGATCGGGCGCGGCGTGAGGCCGGGGTCGTTCGCCTGCGTGTCAGCCCAGGTGGTGGCCCGCCAGTTGGGGAGGCCGAAGATGTAGCCGATGAACTGGCGCGTGCTGGCCGGGATGCGCGTCTGGCGGAGCCCGATCGCCTCGACGAAGGTCTGGACCCGCTCGGGGCCGACGTGCCGGAGGACCATGTCGGTGGCGGTGTTGTCGCTGTGCGAGACCATCGCCTCCAACGCCGTCCGCAGGGTCACCTGGCCGGTCAGGTTGGGCGGGTTGAAAACAGGGGCACTCGGCGAGAAGACTGCTTCGTTGAGCTCCAGCTGTTGGGCCAGTCGGGCGTTGAGTTGGGCCGCGAGGGGGGCGTCGCCCCGGGGGTCGAGCGACTCTTCTTCGAGGCGAAGGCACTCCGCCAGGACGAAGCCCTTGAAGGCGCTGGCGATGAATACCTGGCCGCCCGGGTTGAGCGCGGCCAACCATTCGGGGCGGCCGGCATCCGCCGGCGCCCAGATTTTCAGCGCCTTCTGGCCCGGCAGCACCCGGAACGCCTCGACGACCTCCTGGCTGAGACCGTCCGGCGCATGGGATGGACCCTCATTCTGGTTGGCGACCGGAGTCGTCTCCTGCGCGCGGACGCGTGGCACGAAACCGGCTGCTCCCAATGCCGCGACGACGCCGCCGGCGCCCTGCCGCAACGCTTGCCGGCGGGGGAGGCGGCGGTCGACGAAGCGCATGTCCGCGCGTTCGGGGCGGTAGGCATCCACGATCGTTGCTCCTCATCGCTCGACATCGGGCTATGCAGTGGTTGGAGCGGTCCCAGCCAAGGTGGCGGGTTAGCCGGTTGTTCATTCTGCGCCCGTCCCCTGCTCCGGCGGACGGTCCTTACCTCCTGGTAGCGGCCGGCGCGTCCGCTGGCGCCAAGAGGGCGGCGATCGCAGCGAAGACCTCCCAGCTGGCGCGCCCGCTCGCGTAGTTGCCCTGTCCATCGAAGGCTCCCTCACCGAAGGTCGTGGCGACGGCGATCGCCAGCTTTCCGGCGGGCAGGTAGGCCCCGACGGCGCCGTAGCCGCCGAACAGCGGGTTCTGCAAGATCCACGAGCCGCTGAGGACGACGCCGAGCCCATAGCTGTAGTCCCGGTTCAGGGTGTGGCAGGTCGGGCACCCCGACTGGGGGGTGCCGAACCCCAGGAGGCTCGGAGCAACCTGCGCCCTGTGGGACTCGGACGACAGCAGCAAGCCCTCGCCGACGGCCTGCGCCGTCGTCGTCATGTCGTAGATGTTGGTCGTCTGGACCGCCCCCTGGGCCAGCGTCCACGACGGGTTCCAGAACGTCGACTCCTCGTAGTAGCGCGCCGTCGGCGCGACGCCGAGCGCTTGGCGCCGCTCCGAACTGAACGCGTGCAGCGCGGGCTCGGGGATCGTTGCCGTGGCCGAACCCCGGGTGTTGCGCAGGCCCAAGGGGCCAAGGACCTCCTCCTGGAGGAGGGCGTCCAGGGGCTTGCCGGCGATCCGCTCCAGCGTCCGCCCGAGGATCGCGTAATTGGTGTGCGAGTAGTCCCAGTTCGTTCCTGGCGCGAACGACCGCGGGGTGGACAAGCCGATCTCGATCAGTTCGTCGGGAGCCCACTGCCGGAAGGGGTCGGCATAGAACGCGTCGACGAAGTGGCTGTTCGGCACGTAGTCGGGATAGCCGGCCGTCATGTTGGCCAGCATCCGCAGGGTGACGCGGTCGGAATCGGGGAGGTCGGGCATCCAATTTGCCAGCGGGACGTCGAGGCCGATCAGCGTGCGATCGACCAGTTGGAGCAGCAGCGTGGCGGTGTAGGAAATGGCGACCGCCCCATTGCGGAAGTGCATTTCCGGCGTGGCCGGCACCCCGGTCATCGACTCCCCCAGGGCCGCCGTCACCAGTTCCCGCCCGTCGACGGTCACCCGGACGATGATGGCCCTCAGGTCGTCCCGCGCCATCGCCTCGCGCGCCAGGGCAACGATGGACGAGGAATGATCACTCCTCGCCCTCGATGCCGGCGTGGCTTGACCTGCAGCAACGGCGGACGCCGGTACGCACGCGGCAGCCGCCACAGGACGAGCGGGCCTGGCGGCCCACGTGCCGCCGGCGGCGAGGGCGAGGCCCATCGTGACCGCTTCCCGCCGCGTCAATGGCGTTATTGAGCCGTGATCGTCGTGCTGATCGCTCAAGACGCCCTCCTCATGCTCGGGAACGACGTGGCCTGAGCAGGCTGCTGCCCCCCCGACGGCCACAACAGGGCATCGGGCTAGGCCCCGCGCGACGGCTCCCGACTGGCCGCTCCGGCCCCGATCGCGGGGAGCACCGGGGGTTCCGGCGCCGGATCAGACCTCCTTGCGTGCCAGGTCGCCGGGGCCGCCCGAGGCCAGGTACTGGTCGCGGAATCCGCTGGCCTTGTCGCCCTCGACCACAAAGGTCAGCCCGCTCAACCCGTAGGCGTTCTCGCCGGTCGGCTGCCACGTAAAGGTATCCCGGTCGAAGTGCGTCAAGGGGAACTCCAGCGGCGCCGGGCCGATCCGCAGGACGAGGCCATCCCCCCTGGCCGCGACTTCGACGTCGCCGAAGAAGGCGTTCTGGTACGTCCCCGTGTAGGACTCGTTGGCGAGCGCGCTGGTCGCTCCCACGGGCGCCGTCGTCCAATCGCTGTCCGCCCCGTAGGTCGGTGCGTTCATGGCGTCGAATGCGGGGCCGACGACCTCGAGCCAATCCCGGCCGTCCTCGACTCCCTGTGCGAGGTCCAGCACCGTCAGCGCCAGCGACTCCGCCGCCCCGACCGGTTGGCCGTTCGTGAGCGCGACGACGCCGAACCCGGCGGCCGGCAGCAGGTAGTAGCAGGTCCCCGCCCCCAGGGCGAACGCCCCGGAGTGGCTCCACTGCGGCATCCCGAAGTCCGTGTAGCCCACGTTCGTGCCGAGCCCGTAGAAACCGGCGCGCTGGGTCGCCGGATCGGCGGGCGACCGGCTGACCGACTGCGGCGTGTGCACCGGCGCCAGCGCGGCCTTTGGGATCAATTCCTTGCCCGCAAGCGTCCCCTGGCCCAGCTGCAATCGCATCCAGGTCGCCAGGTCGTTGGCGCTGGAGCTGACCCCGCCCGCGGGCGATTCCGGATCCGGGTCGCGCTGGATCGGGGTGAGCTGCCACTGACCGCTACGCCTCACGTGGGGGGCCGCCCGGTCCTCGCGCGCCATGTACTCGGCGAAGCGGGAACTGGTGGCGGTCATCGCGAGTGGTTTGTAGAGCCGTTCGTCGCTCAGGTCTTCCCACGTGACGCCCGCCGCGCGCGCGGCGGCGGTAGCGGCGGCGGTCGGGCCGAAATTGGTGTAGGCGTAGTCCCCGCGGAAGCTGTATTCCGGTTCCAGGAACCGCAGCCGGTGGAGGATGGTCTCTCGGTCGAAGCCGAGGTCCTCCAGCAGGTCGCCGCCGTGGTCGGGCAGCCCGCTGCGGTGCGAGAACAGGTCGGCCAGGGTGACCTCCTGGGTGGGCCAGGCATCGTGCAGCGCGAACGCGGGGTCGAGGTCCGAAAGCCGGCTGGTCCAGGCCACCTCGCCCGTGCCCACCACGGAAGCAACGACGGTCGCGGCGAGAGACTTCGACACCGAGGCCAGCTGGAACACGGTGTCGGCGGTGACCGGTGCGCCCGTGTCCAGTTCACGCACGCCGAACCCGCCCACGAACCGAACCGTGTCGTCAAAGACCACCGCCACCGCCATCCCCGGCACGCCCGTACGCCCGAGGATGTCGTGCGCAACCGCCGGCAGCTTTTCCACCGCCAGTGCGACCCCCGCGGCATTGACCTCCCCCAGGGGGGCGGACGGAACCGGGGTCGCCTGCCCCCCCGCCGCGGGTGCGGACCGGCGCAACACGGTCGTCGTGCCCTGGGCGCCGACGCGTCCGACGCCGGCGGCGGCGAGGCCGGCGGCGGCGAGGCCGACCCCGCCCGTCCGCAGTACCTGACGACGGGAGAGGCTTCGATCGTCGGCCTGCCTGCCGTTGCCGCCCAAGCGATTCGCGCTCATTCGTCCCCTCCTCATCCGATCGATTCAAGGTGCGGCAGATGCCGTGCCTCACACGGGCGGCCGGTCCGCTTCCTCCAGGAACCACACGTCCGGTTGGTCGACCACTCCCGCCTGCCGCATCTGCTCGTGCAGGTCGTCCGACAGCGCGAACAAGCGCGCGCGATCGAGGTCGTCCCACGCCAAGAGGATCAGGACTTCGTCCGGATCGACGGCGTTGCGGAAGAGCCGGCCGCCCTGGCAGCCGTTGGCGCGGCGCGTCACGCCGTGCTCGTCGAACTGCGGCTTCCAGGTGGCGAAATCGGCGACCTTGTGGCGAATCAGCAGGTCGGGCACCGAGATCTCCGTCCGTCCGCTCGGCCGGCTGGGTGCCGGGCGCCGTCCGCGGGACGCGGCTCTAACACTAGCCCTGGGCGCACGCCTGGACCATCCGTGCAAGTACTCCTTCAGGTACTCGGTTCGGGCGCGGGGAGTACTCAGCGCGCGACACGCCCGAACCTCGGCCGATGCGGCGAGCCAATGGGCACTATGGCGCAGCCGAGACAGTGGCCGGTTAGAGCGGTTCCCGAAAGTTGCGGCGGTGTGGCAGGATGGGGCCCATGGGCACCCGCACCCCCGCCGACCTCCGCGAGCGGGCCGTCGCCGACGCCGACGCCGGGCTGGCGCGGTCCGAGCTCGCCCGCGCCTACGGCGTCTCCCTCCGCTGCGTCGAGTGCAGGCTGGCGAGGGAGCGCCATGGCGAGCCACTCGCCGATCGGCCCCGTTCGGGAGGCCCCCCGAACATCGCCCCTGGCCAGCGCCCGGCGCTTGCGGCGTAGGCCGCGGCGCACCCCGACGCTACCCTCGACGAGCACCGCGCGCAGGCGGCGGGGTGCCGTCGCGTCGTCCTGCCGACCTACTCCCCCGAGCTCAACCCCATCGAGCAGGCCTCCGCCAAGTGCAAGCAGGCGCTGCGCCGGCGCGCGCTCCTTCTACGCCGTCGTCGCTGCCGTCGGCCAGGCGCTCGCCTCTGTCACCGATGGGGATGCGCAGGCCTTCTACCGCACCGCCGGCTACCCGGCGTGACCGCCAACACTTCCGGAAGCCGCTCTAGACCGTCCCAAAGGAAGGGGGAGCGACGAGCCCGGCGGTGATCGCGGCGGTCGCCGCCGCCGTCCGTGTCCGGACGCCGAACTTGGCGAAGATGCGGGCGACGTGGTTTTCGACGGTGCGCACGCTTAGGAAGAGGGCCGCAGCGATCGCGCGGTTGGACTGTCCTGCCACGATCAAACGCAGGACCTCCGCCTCGCGTTGCGTCAGGGAGGGGCGCGGTGCAGTGGCCGGCGCCGTGGAGGACTGCAGGACCTCGGCGATCGCCTCCGCGAGCGGCAACGCCCGCCCGGTCGCCCAGCCGGCCACGAATGCCGCCTCCCCGATCGCCGCGCGGGACACGGTCATTCCCCGTTCGCGCGCCGCACGGTTGAAGGGGAGCAAATCGGCGATGCCGGTCGCCTCGCGCAGCCGCTCGGCCGCGCCGAACCAGCGCGCTGCGGCCAGGGGCCGGCCCGCATCGGCGACCGCGCACGCCATCCCTTCCAGCGCAGCGGCGATGGCACGCTGCTCGCCGTACTCGGAGGCCAACTCCAGGCCCTGGCGGTAGTGGGCCGCGGCGCGCGTGGCGTCGCGCTGGTCGCGCGCGACATCGCCCAGGTCGGTCAGGGAGAGTATTTCGCCCCGGACCGACCCCACCGCCCGTTGCCCGGCGAGAGCCTCCTGGTGATACGCGGCGGCCGCCGCGAGCCAATCCTGGCCGTGGACCGCGACACCGAGGTTCGCAAGGGCCGCGCTCGCGACCGACGTGGCTTGGCGCGGATCGTCCAGCGACCGGGCCAGGGCGAGCGCCTCCTCCAGATGGGTGACCGCTCGGTCGTAGCCCCCTTCGGCGGCGGCCAGCACGCCGCGGGCGACCAGGGCTTGGGCGGCCTCTAACGGGGTACCCGCCGAACGGGCCAACGCAAGCGCCTCGGCCGCCAGCCGCGCGGCGTCGTGATGATTGCCCTGCACGAGCATGATCAGACTCAGCACGATCGCGAGTCTGGCCCGGACGGTGGGGGGCAAACGCCCAACGTGCGGCAGTGCTCCCTCCAGCCACCGCCGTCCGTCGTGCAAGTGACCGTGGACGAACCAGAACCAGCCCAAGGCGGCGGCGAGCCGCGCAAAGGCTGATGTGTCACCGGCCATCGTCAGCCACGCCAAGGCTGCCCGCAGGTTGGCGTGCTCCGCCTCCAGGCGGAGGAGGGTGGGCACGTCGTCGGGGAGGAACGGCGCCGGCGGGTGCCGCTCGGCGAGGTCGAGGAAGTAGGCCGCGTGCGCCCGGCGCGCGGCGTCGGCCTCGCCGCTCGCCTCCAGCCGCTCCGTCGCGTACTCGCGGGTCGTCTCAAGGATCCGGTAGCGTGCCGCTCCGTCGGGCTCGATCCCGTGCTGGAGAAGGCTCTTCTCCACGAGCGACGCCAGCCCGTCCAGGACGGAGGACGGTGCGGCGAGGTCCATGTCGCCCGCCCCTCCCGCCCCCGCCCACCCCTTGCCGCAAACGGTCTCGGCGGCCTCCAGGGTGCAACCACCGGCGAACACCGCGAGGCGGCGAAAGAGGGCCCGCTCACCGGAGGAGAGAAGATCGTAGCTCCACGTGATCGCGGACCGCATCGTCTGTAGCCTGCTCGGCCGGTCTTGCGGGCCGCCGGTCAGCAGCGGCAGTTGCTGGACCAATCGGTCCCGCAGCACGGGCAACGGCAAGTGGCTGACCCGCGCCGCGGCCAGCTCGATCGCCAGCGGCACCCCGTCCAAGCGCCGGCAGATGTCGGTCACCAGCGGTGCCGTCGCCGCGGTCAGGGCGAAGGCGCCGGTGATCGCATTGGCGCGCTCGGCGAAGAGCCGCACCGCCGGGGATTGGGCCAGGTCCTCGGGGGACAGGGCGCTGGCGCCGGGGAGGGCGAGCGGCGGGACGGGAAGGGCATGCTCGCCCGCCACCCGCAGCAGCGCTCGGCTGGTCACCAGCAGCGTCAGGCCGGTACAGGCGGCGAGCAGGTCTGTCAGCAACGGGGCCGCGGCGAGGACGTGTTCGAAGTTGTCCAGGACGACCAGCATCTCCGCGTCGCGCAGGGTGACTGCCAGGGCGTCACCGAAGGGGATGCCCGTCTCCTGGACGCCGAGGGCCCGCGCCAGGGTTGCGGCAACCAGACCGGCGTCGAGGATCGTCGCCAGCGGGACGACGCGAACGCCGTCAGCAAACACGTCTTGGCAGTCGGCCGCGACCTGGACGGCGAGGCGGGTCTTGCCAATGCCGCCGGGGCCAGTGACGGTGAGGAGGCGGACGTCTGGCCGGCGTAGGAGCGCGTGGACGAGCGCCACCTCCCGCTCGCGGCCGACAAGGGGCGTCAGCGGCCGCGGCAAGGGCGGCGGTTGGACGAGCGGCGCTGGGGAAAGCCGGACCGGCGGCGCCGGGCGCGGCGTGGCGCGGGTTATCGGACCGGAGCGCGGCCGGCTGCGCGGCGCCGACGCGGCGCCGCCGGGGCGAAAGCCGGCGAGGTCGTGTGGGGCGATCCGGAACGCCCCGGCCTGCTTGGCGGCGGGCAACTGGCCCCGGGCGATGGCGCGGCGGACGGTCCGCTCGTGGACGCCCAGCCGCGCCGCCGCCTCACGGGCGGTCAGTTGCCCCGCGCCGGCGCCCTGTCCGGTGTCCGGTGTCCGTTCCGCCGTCCTCTCGCCCATGGCCGCGGTAGCATCCAGGACGCCGGGCCTCCACGCAAGGGCGCGTCAGCGTCTGAGCGCCGCGCGCCATCGCGGCGCATCGGGGAGTAGTTAAAGCGGCGGCGGACGCGACGATGCCCCGTTCCGCGGAACGGGTCGCCGGCGTCCAGCCGAAGGGGACGCTGCCGTTCGACGTGGCGCACCCGGTCGGCGACTACAGCTTCCGCCGGGTCCCCTCGACCGCCGCGCCCGCCGACCTCGAGATCCACCAGCTCAAGTACCCGGCGATCTACGGGATCGTGGTCGCCCTCGGCGTCGCCATGATCCTCGGCAAGAACCCGTTCGCGCGGCTGGCAACCGCGCGGGCGCCGATGCTCGCGACCCCCTCTGCGGCGGCGTTCCTCGACGGTGGGCTGCTGGCCCCGATGACCCTGCCCTGCACCGGGCCGGTCGTCATCGGCGCCTTTGCGAGCGGGGCCCGAAGCGCGGCGGCGCCGGGCGAGAGCTTGCTCTCCTCCCCCTCCTTCGGGGTCGGCTTCGGCCGGCCGCTCGTGGCGCTGCCGCTGGTCGCGGCGCCGATGCCGCGTGGGGTCACCCGTCGCCTGGCCAGGAACTCCCAGGCGCTCGGCCGGCTGGCGGGCGCGCTCATGCCGGCCATCGCCGCGTTCGGCCTCTGGGTCGACGTCCTGCCCGACCTGGAGGGGTAACGCGGGCCGGGACGGGAACCGGGTGTGGCCTCCCGCAACGGGCGGCACCTGTTGGTTGGTGGAGCGGAACCACAACGCGGTCGAGCTGGGGCCGCGCGGCACCGGCAAGTCGCACCTCTACCAGCAGGTCTCCCCCTTCGCCCACCTCGTCACCGGCTGCAAAACGGGCGCCGACGCCGGGTGCCGCTTCGTCGCGGAGGCGGGACACACCCTCTCCGGCGCGATCGGCGATTTCTGGCAAACCTACGGCGACGCCGCCATCTTCGGGCTGCCGCTCTCCGAGCCGTTCGCGGACGAGGCGGGCGCGACGGTCCAGGTCTTCGAGCAGGCGATCCTGGAGGACCGCGGCGGCGGCGTCATCCTCCGCGCCACGGGGCTGGCGCAGGCGGAGGCCGCGGCGGGGGACCCCGCCTTCCAGCCGGCCCCCCCCACCGGCGGCACCACCTTTCTCGTCGGCGCCGACGACGGGCTGCGGCTGCGGCTCGGCCCGAGCACCGACGCGGCGATGGTGGCCCTGCTGCCGGAGAACGCCGAGTTCATCGCCGCCCCCACCGCAGGGGGCGAGTGGGTTCCCGGCTATGCCGACGGCTTCGCCGGCTGGGTCGCCGCCGAGTACCTGCGGCAGGCGCCGCCGCTGCCCCAGCTCGACCCGGCGGACTGGAACCGGGACGTCTGGCAGGGCGCCTCCCTCGGCGAGTCGAACGTCCGCGCCGAGCCGAGCACGACCGCCCGCGTCGTCCGCGAGCTGGTCTACGGCGATCCGGTCACGGTGACCGAGTGGGTCGCCGGCGAGGAGGTCTACAAAGGGGCCGACCTCTGGGCCAAGCTCGGCGAGGGGCGCTACGTCTACGCCCGCAACGTCGGGCGCACGGCGCCGGTGGCGCCGCTCGACCCGCCGCCCGGGGCGCCAACCGTCGGCAAGTGGATCGACGTCGGCCTGGTCCAGCAGCTGATCACCGCCTACGACGGCCGGACGCCGATCCGCACCGTCGAGGTGACGACCGGGATGGCCGGCTGGGAGACGCCGCCGGGCTTCTACCAGATCCTGAACCGGGTCGCGAACGAGACGATGACCAGCGGCGCGATCGGCGCGGAACACCACTACAAGCTGGAGGACGTCCTCTTCACCCAGTACTTCACCGACCGCGGCCACGCCCTCCACTTCGCCTGGTGGCGGACCGAGGAGACGATCGGCCGCCCCGGCAGCCACGGCTGCGTCAACCTGCTCCTCGACGACGCCCGCTTCTTCTGGGACTGGGCCGGGATCGGCACGCCGGTCTACGTCCACCCATAAAAGCCAGCATCCGGGCCAAGAACGACCCCGTCCCGTGCCAACCGAGCCACCGCCGCGGCGCCCGTGGTCTCGTCTTGGTCACCAGTGCTTCGGCGCGACCTTGCACAGGATCCCCGGCTCTCGGCCCGAAACCGCGTCCCTCGTCGTCCGATGTTCGCCGGGGGCGTGATCGCGGGAGGGACCGCAAGCGGGAGCAGCCCCTCGTTCGCCCGTCGCCGAGATCTCCCTCGGGTCCGCGCCGCCCTGAGGCGCGAATGCCGCCTCGCCGTGTCGCGGATCCCGCGTCCCGTGATCGGATTGCAAGGACCCCCGGAATGAACGTCGGAGGGAAGAACCACGGGGCGGGCAGGTCCATGGCGCGGGCCGAGACAGCCGTCCGGGGTGGTGATAGAGTCACGTCGCCCTGTCGGGGTCTTCGACGCGCGGACGGACGGCAAGGTCGTCCGTCTCGGTGGCACCCGCCGCTCAAGAGGAGGACGCGAACATGGCAACCGATCGGTCTTCGGGGACGGATCCGTTGGCGCGGGCGGCTGATTCCCGCTTGTCGCGGCGCCGCTTCGCCCAAGGGATCGCGGCGACGCCGCTGGCCCTCGGCGCGGCCGCGCGCGGCGCGCACGCGGCCCGGGCGCAGGAGAAGGTCCAGATCAGGTTCTGGACCCACACCCACCCGCCGATGGTGGACCAGAACAAGGCGGCGGTCGCCGCGTTCATGGCGGCCAACCCCGACGTGCAGGTCGAGTACGAGGTCATCCCCAACATCAACTTCGCCGAGAAGATGCTCAGCTCGATGGGGACGGGAACCGGTCCCGACGTCATCAACATGGACGACAACCAGATGCGGTCGATCTATGTCCCCCGCGGGCTGGTCCACGAGGTCGACCCCGCCGCGCTCGGCTACGGCTCCCTTGAGGAACTGCAGGCTGGCTACATCCCCGGCGCCCTGGAGGGCTCGACCGTGGACGGCAAGGTCTACGGCCTGCCGAGCGAGTTCAACGTCACGGCGTTCGCGATCAACACCGCCGCCTTCGAAGAGGTCGGGCTCGACCCGGCGACCCCGCCCAAGACCTGGGACGAGGTCGGCGCCATGGGCCAGGAGTTGGTCGTCCGCGACGGCGACACCCTGACCCGCCGCGCTTTCGACTTCCTCTACCTCCATGCCGGCTGGTACCACAACCAGCTCGGCACGCTGATGCTCCAGACCGGCGGACGCTACGTGGCCGAGGACGGCGCCACCCTCACCGTCAACCAGCCTGCCGCCGTCCAGGCGCTCCAGATCTGGTACGACATGGTCTACGAGCACAAGGTCGCCGACCCGAACGTCGCGTCGCGCGAGGCGACGGTGCCCTACCAGGACTTCCTCGACGGCAAGGTCGCGATGACCCTCTTCAACCCCTGGGGCATGGGGCTGGTCACGCCCGACTCTGCCATCTTCGACAAGTACGCGATCGTCCCGCTGCCGCAGGTCGATCCGAACAACCCCGTGGCGCCGCTCTACGCCTACTACTGGGCGGTCAGCTCCCGGACGACCGACCCGGCGAAGCAGGATGCTGCCTTCCGCCTGATCGCCCACCTCGCCTCGCAACCGGGGCCGTGGCTGAAGAACGTCAACTTCATCCAGCCGCGGGTCGGATGGAACGACCTGCCTGAGGCCGCGGAATTCCCCTTCTACGACGTCTGGGCCGGCGAGATGCTCAAGGGCAAGTTCCTGCCGGTGACGCCCCAGGCCCAGGAAGTCGACAACATCATGAAGCAAACGATCGAGTCGTCGGTGCTGACGGGCGTCCCGCCGCAGGAGGCGATGGACGCGGCGGCGACGCAGATCGAGGCGGTCTTGGCGCGGAGCTAGCGCTCGGACGGCGCGGCGGGCGGCGGTACCCGACCACCGCCCGCCGCCCGTCGGTGGGTCCCTTCGAGGGTTGGCGGTCGGCGGGGCGCCAGGGGCACTGGAATGCAAACGACCCGCACGACCGACTTGCGACCGCGCGAACGGGCGGCCCCGACCGCGCGGCGCTTCCGGTTGACCCAACTCCAGCAGCGGAACCTTTGGGGACTGGTCTTCGCGCTGCCGGCGATCGCGCTGTTTGCCGTCTTCAGCATCTACCCGATCGGGCGGACCTTCTACCTCAGCTTCTTCGAGTACAGCGTCGTCGACCCGCCCCACCCCGTCGGCCTAGAGAACTTCCGCCAGATCGTCGGGGACGATCGCTTCACCTCCTCGCTCCTCAACAGCTTCCGGTACGTCGTCTCCACCTACGTCCCCGTCTGGATCTTCGCCCTCCTGCTCGCCCTTGCCCTCAACACGCGGATTAAGGCGCGCGGCCTCTTCCGGACGATCTACTTCGTCCCGGTCGTCATGAGCTGGGTCGTCGTCTCCGTCATCTGGAAGCTGATCTTCCACCGCAACGGTCTGCTCAACACGATGTTCCTCCACCCGTTCGGCATCGCCCCGAAGTCCTGGCTGACCGACCTGAGCCTGGCGCCGAACGCGATCGTCCTGATGAGCATCTGGAAGGAGGTCGGGTTCTTCATGGTCGTCTTCCTCGCCGGCTTGCAGAACATCCCGTCCGACTTCCACGAGGCGGCCAAGGTGGACGGCGCCACGAACTTCCAGGTCTTCCGCTACATCACCCTCCCGCTCTTGCAGCCGACGATCCTCTTCGCGACCGTCATCGGGTTGATCACCGGCTTGCAGGTCTTCATCCCGCAGTTCGTGATGACCCAGGGCGGACCGGTCGACGCGACGCTGGTCCTGACGCTGGACATCTACCAGACCGCGTTCGTCTTCCTGGACGGCGGCAAGGCGGCGGCGATGTCGGTCGTCCTCTTCCTGATCATCGCCGCGGTCACGCTCGTGCAGTTCCGGCTCTACCGCTCGCGCGCCTACGGATAGCGGGTGGAGGAGAGGATCCGCGCCGGCGGGACCGAACCTGCCCCCGAAGCAAAAGGGGACCTAGATGGCGACCATCCCGGCCACCCCCGAAGCCGGCGGGTCCGCCCGGCACCGCCGGCCGGGCCGCTGGGCCCACCCCCTGCTGTACCTCGCGCTAACGGTCGGCGCGGTCCTGATGCTGCTGCCGTTCGCCTACATGCTCTCGACCTCCCTCAAGGACACGGGCGAGGTCTTTCGAACCCCGATCCAGTGGATCCCGAGTGTGCTCCGTTGGGAGAACTTCACGACGCCGGTGCGCGAGCACCCCATCGGCCACTACTTCCGGAACAGCCTGTTCGTCGCCGCGTGCGTCACGCTCCTCAACCTCCTGACCTGTTCCCTCGCCGGCTACAGCTTCGCCAAGTTCCGTTACCCGGGTCGCGACCTGCTGTTCGGCACCGTGCTGGCCACCATGATGATCCCGCTCGCCTCGATGATCATCCCGCTCTTTATGGTCGTGCGGGACCTGGGCTGGGTTGACACCTATTGGGGGCTGATCATCCCGGCCGGGACGAGTGCGTTCGGCATCTTCCTGATGCGCCAGCACATGCTGACGATCCCCGACGACCTCCTAGACGCGGCCCGTCTCGACGGCAGCAGCGAGCCGCGCATCTTCTTTGCGATCGTCGTGCCGATGAGCCGGACCGCGCTCTCCTCCCTTGCCATCTTCATCTTCATGTGGAACTGGGACAGCTTCTTCTGGCCGCTGCTCGTCGCCACCGACGAGCAGTACCGAACGCTGCCCCTCGGGATCGCCCTGTTCGAGAGTTCGTACGGGACCAATTACCCGCAACTCATGGCCGTCGCCTTCCTCGCGATGCTGCCGGTCGTCGCCGTCTTCCTCGTCCTCCAGCGAAACTTCATCGAGGCGCTGACGATGTCGAGCGTGAAGGGGTAAGGGGGTGACCGCTGCAGCGGCGCGCGCCGAACTCGACCGGCTACGGGGCGGGCTGGTCGTCTCGTGCCAGGCGCGCGACGACAACCCGCTCCGTGGGCCGGCGTTCATGGCGGCGATGGCCCAGGCGGCGGTCCTCGGTGGGGCGGTCGGCATCCGCGCCGATGGGGAGGCGGACGTGGCGGCGATCCGGCAGGCGATCGGCCCGGACGTCCCGGTCCTGGGCATCTTCAAGGTCAAGCAGCCCGACGGCTCGCTCTTCATCACGCCCACGGCCGAGGCGGCGCGCAGGGTCATCGCGGCCGGCGCGCGCCTCGTCGCGCTCGACGGCACGACCCGGCCGCGGCCCGGCGGGGAGACGCTGGCTTACGTCGTCGCGGCCATCCACGCGGCGGCTGGGGCCGCCCTCGCCGACGTCGGGACCGCCGAGGACGCCCGCTACGCCGTGTCGTGCGGGGTCGACGCGGTCGGCACCACGCTCAGCGGCTACACACCGGACAGCCCGAAGACCGAGGGGCCGGACTTCCCGCTGTTGGAGCGGCTGGCTCGGGAGTGCCCGGTCCCCGTCTTTGCGGAAGGCCGGATCTGGACCCGGGAGGAGGCGCGCCGGGCGCTCGACCTGGGCGCTGCGTTCGTCGTCGTGGGGACCGCGATCACCAACCCGACGGCCATCACGGCCCGTATCGTCTCGGCGATGACGGGCAATGGCGGGGGTTGAGTCCATCCTCTCGGGGAGGTGAAGGGGGTGGGGGATGAGTCCTTCTTGGATGAAAGGACCGGGAGCGTGGGCAAGCAAGGGCTACGAGCGGCGCGCGGACCGGCTCCGGGAGATGCTGGACGAGCCGACCGAGGAGGTGCCGCGGTCCGAGAAAGTCGCAACGGTGATGGCCGACTGCACCCCGGCGGGAAGGTCCCCCAGGTCTTCGGCGGTAGCTTCTCCTGCACCGTGGCCGAGGAGGTCTTCCTCCGCGCCGCGCCGATGGACGCGTTCACGGCGCGGGTCGGCGGGGCCCCACTGGCCCTCCCAGAACGGCCGTCGGCGATCGCCAGGGCGAGCATCCCCGGCGGCGACGGGCGTCACGCGGGGTTGACCGAGCGCCACCCCGCGCGGCTCCGGTTCCTCGATGCCTAGGACCGCGGCGCCCGAGCCTTTGCTCCTGGGGGTCGACGGCGGGCAGACGGCGACGAAGGCCCTCGTCGCCCGCCTTGACGGGACGATCCTGGCCGCGGGGCGGGGCGGTCCCTCCGACCACTTCCACGGGGCGGGCGGGGTCGAGAAGAACCGCCGCGCCATCCACGGGGCGGTGGGGGCGGCCCTGGAGGCGGCCCGGGCGACCCCCGAACAGGTGGCCGCGGTTGGGCTTGGGCTGACCGGGGCGCCGACCGGTGGCGAGCAGACGCCGGTCGTCCTCCAGATCGCCCGAGATGTGTTGCCCGCCGCGACCGTGGTCGTCGTGCCAGATTACGTGACCAACCTTGCTGGCGCATCCGGGGGGGAGCCTGGGGTGGTCCTGATCGCCGGCGGCGGCGCGATCGGCTACGGGGTCACTGCCGACGGCCGGGAAGCGCTGGCCGGCGGCTTCGGCTACCTGCTCGGCGACGAAGGGAGCGCCTTCGACATCGGGCGGCGGGCGATCGCCGCCGCCTGCCGGGCGGAGGACCGTCGGGACGGGCCGACGATCCTGGCGCGGGCCGTCCGCGAGCACTTTGGCGTCGGGGCGACGCGGGAGCTGCCGCGCCTCGTCTACCGGGCGGGGTTCCCGCGTGAACGGATCTCGCTTCTCGCACCCGCCGTGGCGGATGCGGCACGGGTCGGTGACGCCGCCGCCCGCCGCATCATGGCGACGGCGGGCGAGGAGTTGGCCCGGACCGGGATCGGGGTGATCCGACAGCTGTTCGAGGAGGGGGACGGGGTCGCGGTCTACCTCACCGGGGGCGTCTTCGGCGCCGGCGATGTCCTCCTCGACCCCTTCCGGGCGGCGCTGGCGCTGGGCTGGTGGCACGCCGAGGCGCGCCCTCCCCGCTTCCCCCCTGCGGTCGGCGGGCTCATCCTCGCCGCTCGTGCCCTCGACCACCCGACCGACCTCGGGTGGTTGGACGCGGTCGACTCCAGCCTGGGGGAGGCGCCGACGTGACGGCCCGGGGCACCGGATGGGTCGCGGGGGCCGCCCTTGTCCCCTGGCCGGTGGCCTCCGGGACGCCCCTTGCGGGCTACGCGGCGCGAACCGGGCCGGCGACGGGGACGCTCGACGGATTGACGGTCGGCGCGCTGGTGCTGGAGCGGGAGGGGGCCCGGCTTGCCCTCGTCGCCGCGGACGTCGTCGCCGTCGACGCCGCGCTCGTCGGGGAGGTCGCCGCGGCCGCCGGGCTCTCACCGTCCGAGCTGATCCTCTGCGCCTCGCACACGCACGCCGGGCCGGCGGGGATCGTGCCGCGGCTGCACCCCGCCGAGCCGGACCGCCTCGACCCTCGCCTCCGCGCCCGCTTCGTCGGAGTCTGCGCCGACGCGATCGCGGCCGCCCGGCGCCATCTCGAGCCGGCCACGATGCACGTCGGTCGAGCGGAGACACGCGGGGTGGCGGCAAACCGGAACGACCCCGACGGCCCGTGCGATCCCCGCTTGTCGGTGCTGGCGGCGCGGTGCGGGGACGGGGCCCTCCTGGCGGTGCTCGTCCACTTCGCCTGCCACCCGACGGTCCTCGGCGCGGAGAACCGGTTGGTCTCGGCCGACTTTCCCGGCGCGCTGCGGCGGTCGCTCGCGGCGGAACTCGGCGACGACCCCATCGTGCCGGTGCTCTTCGTCAACGGCGCCGCCGCGGACGTAAGCACCCGCTTCACCCGGGGTGGGCAGGACGCGGCCGAGGTCCAGCGGATCGGAGCGGCGCTCGCGGTCGCCGCGTCCGATGCCCTGGGCAGCGCACGGCGGGTCGACGGACCCCTCCGGCACGGCCGCGCCACCGTCGAGCTGGCGCGGCGATCCGTAGGGGGGATGGGCGGGGATCTAGCGATGGCGCGCGCGGCGCTTGGGGGTGACCCGCCCGGCGTGCTGATCGACGGCGAGCACCGACGGGCCGAGACCCGCGCGCAGGGGGCCGCCCTGTTGGCCGGGATGGCGGAGATCGACCCCGCGGTGGTGCCCGCCGGGATCGAGCTGGACGCGTGGACCTTGGGAGACATCGCACTCGTCGCAATCCCCGGGGAACTCACCGCTGCCCTCGGCCGGCGGGTTGCCGATGCCGGGCGGTTGTCCCCCCTGATCCTCGGGTACGCGAACGGGTACGTCGGGTACCTGGCCGACAGGTCGGCTCACGCGATCGGGACGTACGAGGCGCTCGCCAGTCCGTACGCCGCCGACGCGGGGGAGCGGGTGGCCGCCGCCGCGGCCACCCTCGTGGCGGGGCTACTGTCCGCCGACCGGACGGACCGGGCGCGGTTCGAGACGGGCCCATCGGCGTCGCGGTGAGACTTCCGTCCCGGGAAGGGACAACGGCCGCCGGCTGTGATAACGTGCCGCGACGCAACAATTTGAAGACCCGACCAGGCTCTCGGCCTGTGCCCCGCTCTGGCAGCGATCAACCGGCCATCGCAGAAGTCGGAACCCCCGGAGGGGCGAGATGGCAACGCTGCCGATCGAGGTCCCGGCCCAAACCGCCGACCGCCGCCGCGGCCCCAGCCGCTTCGACGGCGCCTGGCTCCGCTACGCCCTGCGCCGGCTGCTGATCTTCTTCGCCGTCCTCTGGGTCGCCGCCAGCCTGAACTTCTTCCTCCCCCGACTCGTCTCCGGCAAGGATCCGGTCCGCAGCCGCCTCGGCTCGGTCGCCGCCACCGGCGCCTCGACCTCCGGGATCGAGGAGGTCGTCGCCGCCTACCAGGCCAAGTTCGGCCTGAACGATCCCCTCTGGCAGCAATACCTCCGCTACCTCCAGGACGTCGCCTCCTTCGACTTCGGTTACTCCCTCGCCAACTACCCGGCCCGCGTCACCGACCTGATCGGCGCCGCCCTCCCCTGGACGATGACCCTCCTCTTCACCTCGACGATCATCGCCTTCGTCCTCGGCACCCTGGCCGGTGCCCTGCTCGGCTGGGGCCGTCGCCCCCCCTGGCTCGACTACCTCTTCATGCCCTTCCTAACCCTCTCCGCCATCCCCTACTACCTGCTCGGCCTCGTCCTCGTCTATCTGCTGGCCTTCCGCACCGGCGCGTTCCCCCTGACCGGCGGCTACGACCCCGGCGCCACCCCCGGCTTCACCCCCGGCTTCGTGCTCGACGCCCTCCACCACTCGCTCCTCCCGGCGAGCTCGATCATCCTCGCCCAAGTCGGCTTTTGGGCGCTTGGGATGCGCGGCATGATGGTGATGGTTGAGGGGGAGGACTTCATGACCTACGCCGAGGCCCGCGGCATCCCCCCCCGCACGATCTTCCTCCGCTACGGGCTGCGCAACGCCCTCCTCCCCCAGGCGACCTCGCTCGCCCTCTCGCTCGGCACGATCGTCTCCCAGGCGGTGCTGGTCGAGGTCGTCTTCGGCTACCCGGGGATCGGCACCCTCCTCTACCGCGCGATCACCGGCTTCGACTACTTCCTGATCTACGGCGTGGTCCTCCTTGTCGTCCTGATCATCGCCCTCACCACCCTGATCCTCGACCTCGTGTACCCCCTGCTCGACCCCCGGATCGCCTACCAACGACGCTAGGCGTTGGACGTTAGGAGCCGAGTTGATGAGAACTGACGTGCCTAGGCAGTCTTGCCTCGCTCCCAGTGAGTAGTGGCTCCACGTATCCCTAACGCCTAACGCCTCTCGACGGAGGGATTTCATGCAGGCAACGCCAGCCACCAGCCCCACCGCCCTCGGGGTCCCGACCGGGTCCGGCATGGCTGTGGCGACGCGGCGGGCGCGGTCCGTCGGCCGCCACCTGCGGGAGAATCCGAAGCTGATCGTCGGCCTCGGGCTGCTCGCGCTCTACATTTCGGCCGGGCTGCTTGGGCCGCTCCTGGTCGATCTCGATCAGGCAGACCCAATGTCGGTCATCCCCGACTCGCCGCCGAGCCGGGAACTGCCGCTCGGCTCCGACTCCCAGGGGCGGAGCCTGCTCGCGCTGACCATCTCCGGCATCCCCCTTACCCTATGGGTCGGCCTCCAGGCCGGGGCTATCGGGCTCGGCATCGGGATCATCCTCGGCTTCATCTCCGGCTACGTCGGCGGCCCCGTCGATACCCTGATCCGCAGCGCCGCCGACATCATGCTGACCGTGCCCGGCCTGCTGGTCCTGATCATCATCGCCGCCTCGCTCGAAGGTCTGGTCAGCCTCCAAGTCATCTCCTTGGTCGTCGCCTCGCTCGCCTGGATGTGGCCGACGCGGACGATCCGCTCGCAGGTCCTCTCGCTGCGGGAGCGTCCCTACGTCGAGATGGCCAAACTGAACGGAATGAGCGGCCTCCAGATCGTGACCAAGGAGCTGATCCCGAACCTGCTCCCTTACCTGGGCGCCAGCTTCGTCGGCGCCGTCGGCTCCGCGATCTTGGCGGCGATCGGGCTTGAAGCGCTCGGGCTCGGCCCCCAGCATGAGCCGACCCTCGGCATGACCGTCTACTGGGCGATCTACTACTCGGCCCTGCTCCGCGGCCTATGGTGGTGGTGGGCGGCCCCGGTCGGCGCCATCGTCGTCCTCTTCGTCGCCCTCTTCCTCCTGGCGACCGGCCTCGACGAGTTGGCCAACCCCCGCCTCCGCCGGGCCGCCTCGTGACCGCCCCCACGACCGCGGCCACCACCATCAACCGCTCCTCGTTCGTCACCGGCGGCGAGAGCCTCCGGGTCGAGGATCTCCACGTCCACTACCGGACGCGGGCTGGCCTCGTCCGCGCCGTCGACGGCGTCTCCTTCACCCTCGCGGCCGGGGAGCGGCTCGGCCTGGTCGGCGAGTCGGGTAGCGGCAAGTCGACGATTGCCCTCGCCCTGCTGCGCATGATCAAGCCGCCGGGGGAGATCGCCGCGGGCCGTGTCCTGCTCGACGGCGAGATCGACGTCACCGCGCTGCCCGAGGCGGCGATGCGCGGCGTCCGCCTCGCCCGGATCGCCCTGGTCCCGCAGGGCGCGATGAACTCCCTCAACCCGGTCGCCCGGGTCGGTCGCCAAGTCATCGACGGCATGCGGGCGCACGGGGTCGACCTCCACGAACCCGAGCGCGGGCGGCGGGTCGGCGAACTCCTGGGCTCGGTCGGGCTCCGGCCGGAGGTCGCCGACCGCTACCCGCACGAACTGAGCGGCGGCATGAAGCAGCGCGTCTGCATCGCGATGGCGATCGCGTTGAAGCCCTCGGTGATCATCGCCGACGAGCCGACCAGCGCCCTCGACGTCGTCGTCCAGCGGCAGATCATGGCCACCCTCGGCAAGGTCCAGACCGAGCTCGGCGCCTCGGTCATCCTGATCGGGCACGACATGGGGCTGATGGCCCAGTTCGTCGACCGCCTCGGCGTGATGTACGGCGGCAAGCTGATGGAGACGAGCGCCACCCGCCCCCTCTTCAAACAACCCCTCCACCCCTACACCCAGGTCCTGATAGCCAGCCTCCCCTCCCTCGAAGGCTCGGCCGAGCTGGTCAAGATCCCCGGTCAGCCCCATTCCCCCCTGGCGCCGCCGAGCGGCTGCGTTTTCCATCCCCGCTGCCCGCGCGCCTTCGAACCCTGCCCGGCCGTCGTCCCGCCGCTGGCCGAAGTCGAGCCCGGTCGCCGCGCCGCCTGCCTCCTCTACGAGCCGGTCCAGGCGGCCGCCAGGCGGGAAGGCTCCCGCAACCAGGAGGGAGGAACCCCGTGACGCCGCTGATCGAGGCCGACAGGGTGACGAAGGTCTTCGGCACGGGCGACTCCGCCACCGTCGCCCTGGAGAACTTCTCGTTCTCGGTTGATCCAGACGCCCCGTCGATCACCGCCGTCGCCGGCGAGAGTGGCAGCGGCAAGAGCACCGCCGCCCGCCTCCTGCTCGGCTTCGAGCGCCCGACGGCGGGTGCGGTCCGCTATCGTGGCCAAGACCTCCACTCCCTCAGCGGGCGCGACCGGCGGGAGTTCCGGCGCGAGGTGCAGGCGATCTTCCAGGACCCGTTCGGCGTTTACAACCCCTTCTACCGGGTCGATCACCTGCTCTCGACGCCGATCTCGACGTTCGGTCTGGCCAAGGGCAAGCGCGAATCGTCGGCGCTGATCGAGACCGCGCTCGGCACGGTCGGCCTCAACCCCTCCGACGTCCTCGGCCGCTTCCCCCACCAGCTCAGTGGCGGACAGCGTCAGCGGATCACGATCGCCCGCGCCCTCCTCCTCCGCCCCCGCCTGATCATCGCCGACGAGCCGGTCTCGATGGTCGACGCCTCGCTGCGGGCGACGATCCTCGAGAGCCTGCTCACCCTCTACCGCGACTTCGGCATCTCCTTCGTCTACATCACCCACGATCTGACGACCGCCTACCAGATCGCCCAGGACCTGATCGTCCTCTACCGCGGCTCGGTCGCCGAGTCCGGCCCGGTGGCGACCGTGGTCAAGGAGCCGCAGCACCCCTATACCCAGCTCCTCGTCCGCTCCATCCCCTCCCCCGACCCCGACCAACCGTGGGAAGCCGAAAACGCCTTTGACGACCAACCAGAGGCCGTCGCCGCCCACGGCTGCCGCTTCGCACCCCGCTGCCCCCACGCGATGCCGATCTGCCGCGACGCCCCTCCCCCCCTCTACGCCAGCCGCGGCAGCGCCGTCGCCTGCTACCTCTACCGTGACCAGCCCGTCGTCGCCGACGCGGCTCTTGGCTCCGCCACTGCCGCCAAGTGAACCGGTCGTATCCTGGGAACAACATGGAAGAATCCCGGAAAGATCCTCGCCCTTAGCCCCGCTCCCGCGCCGCGCGCGGGAGCGGGAGCACCCCGTGCCAAGCACGTCCCAAGCAATCCTCGATCAACCGATTGTCCCGGTCGTGATCTAGCGATGAGCGACGAAGCTTGTCCGAAAACGCCTCTGAAGGGGGGATCGCGAGCCGCCCACCCTCCACAAGCTGCTGCCCGCCCACGGACAACGTCGCCGCTGGATGTACAGGGGTTGCTCGGGCGTGGTCCTGAGGAGCCGGTTGTCGGGGCATACCTGCCTGTCTGTCCTTCCTTAACCCCCGTTTCGCCCGAAGACCGACCCGTCCGCGGGTCATGTACGGGCCGTCGCCAAACCCAGCCGGCTTCGGCCGAGGTCGTCGTCGTAGCTCGATGATGAATCCCCGATCGAGCCGGAAGCCCGCTATGGCCAAGGAGCAGACACAGAATCAAACACCGTGAGGGAGTTGAGCGTCGGCCCCTTCAGGGGAAGTTATCGGGCAACTTCGGGCACGACCCCAACCTGGCGACGGCGCGTCGATCGTGGCCAACGCGCGCCTCGCCCTCTCCCGGCACCAGTGCCGGGAGAGGGCGGAAGCCGCCGAGCGCGCCTACTTCGCCGGCTGCAGCCGCGTCAGCACGTTGATGAACGTGCGGTGCCAGAACGCCTCGTTCATGTACGGATCCTCGGCCGACGGCCAGCCGGTCCAGTAGGTCTGGTTCATCGGGATCCGGTGGTAGAACTGGAGCAACTGCACGTCCGGCAGCTCCGGCAGCCAAATCTCCATCGCCTGCCGGAACAGCTCCATCGTCCGCGGGTCGTCGGGCGCGATCGCGCTCATCTGGTCGACGATCGCGTTGTACTCGGGGTTGGCCCAGCGGTAGAACGGATAGGTGAACTCGCCGGTCGGCTTCACGAACTTCTGGTGGTAGAGCTCGAGCGTCCCGTAGGGGTCGCGTACGCTGGCGCCATGCCCCCAGATGTACGCCTCGCCGGCACCCGTCGTCAGCCGGTCGAAGAAGTCGGTCGGCATCCCGAACGTGGCGTCGATCCCCGCATTCTGGAGCTGCTGGGTGACGACCGGTGCGACCTCGGCGAAGACTTGGAAGGTCGTGATCGTCATCGACAAACGCTGGCCGTCCTTGGCCCAGAATCCCTCCTCGTCTTTCGCATAACCCTTCCGGCTCAGGATTTCCTCCGTCCGCGCCGGCTCGAAGGCGTTCGTCGGGTACTTATCGAGCAGGTCGCGGATGCTTTCGATGTACTCCATCAGCGGCGGGTAGTACGGGTAAGGGACCAGTGTCGGCTCCCCCGCCCCCCGGTAGCCGAACTGCACCAACTGCTCGCGATCGATCGCGTAGGAGATCGCCCAGCGGATCTCGGGATCGTTCCAGGGCTCGGTCATACAGTTGAACCCGAGCCCGCTCGGCCACCAGTCCGTGTAGCCGTAGGGCGGCTGCTGGCCGCTGTGGGTGACGATGTTCGGATTCTGGACGAAGAGGGTCGGCATCGTCGCCGGCGAGATGTTGAGGGTGATGTCGGCCTCGTTAGCGATCACCAACTGCGCCATCTTCGACTCATCAAAGGGGGGCAGGAAGATGAGCCGCTCCACCTGAGGCAGCGGCGCCACCCCGGCCGCCGCCGCCCACCAGTCGGGCCGCAGATCCCAGACCTTCTGCTCCGAGGTCGACTGCACCAAGCGGTAGGCGCCGGTCATCACCGGCCACCCCTGGGCCAGGTCGTAGTTGGTGAAGGTCGTCGGGTCCTTCCCCTCCCAGATGTGCGCCGGCAGGATCATGATCCCGATGTCGGCGTACTGGGTCAGGTAGTTGAAGAAGAAGCGCGGGTTCGGCGCCGTCAGCGCGATCCGCACCGTCCGCTCGTCGACCGCCTGCGCGTCGGCGACCCACTGCGTCATGACCGTCGCGAAGTCAAGCGCCGCGTTGGCCGGCTCGCGCAGCATGTTCAGGGTAAAGGCCACGTCGCGGGCGGTGAAGGGCGTCCCGTCGCTCCACTTCCCGTCCGGCCGCAGGGTCACGGTCAGTTCCGTGAAGTCGGGGTTGAACTCCACCCCCTCGCCGAGCCACATCCGCTCTTCGCCGGTCAGCATGTTGTAGAACGCCAGCGGCTCGTAGCCGAGCTGCCAGCCGGAGCGCGTCCGGATCGTCTGCAAGTACGGGTTCTGGTTCTCGACATCCGGGAAGGTGTTCGGCTGCTCGCCGCCGTTGCCGACCAGGATCAGCGTCCGCTCGCGCGGCACCTCGGCCACCTGCGCCGCGCCCAGCCGGGACATTGCCGCCGCCGCCAGCGGTTCCGCCGCCAGTGCCTGCCCGCTGAGGGCCAAGCCGGCGGCGCCGGCGCCGAGACCGAGCAGCCGCCGACGATCGAGCGTAAATTTATCGTTCCCGTCGTTCATCCCGCTCCTCCTTCGGAGTCGCCGCCCGCTCCGCCGCGGGCCGGCCGTTGGACGTCTCGCGACCTCTCCGTCTGCTTGACCTGGGGCCAAGGCCCGGTACGCTACCGTAGCCGGCGGGTGGGGTCAACGACCGCCGCGTCTCTGCCAATCCGCCATTCTGGACTTGGCGAAGAATTCGTGCTCTCCTCGTGGAGGCGTCGGATTACTCGATCTGTCCAGGCGGAGAGCGGACATCGGCGCGCAACGCCGCGAGACTCTCACGGCGGGTTCTGGGCACGGTGCGGCACGGCCACGACGGAAGGAGCGAGCGATGCGGGTCCTCGTCACCGGCGGCAGCGGGCGGCTCGGCCGCTTCGTCCTCCGCGATCTGGTCGACCACGGCCACCAGGCGGTCAACGCTGACCGTCAGCGGCCACTCGCCGAGCCGCCGGTCCCACCCTCGGTCCGCTTCGTCCAGACCGACCTCGGCGACGTGGGGCAGGTGGCCGGGGCAATGGTCGGCTGCGACGCGGTCATCCACCTCGGCGCGATCCCGGCCCCCTACGGCCACCCGGACGAGGTCGTCTTCGCCAACAACACCCAGGCGACCTTCGCCGTCCTCCAGGCGGGGACCCTGCTCGGCCTCCGCCGGGCCGTGATCGCTTCCAGCATTTCTGCCCTCGGCACCGCTTGGGCACCGGCCCCCTTCCCGCCCCGCTACGCCCCCGTCGACGAGGCCCACCCCCTCCTCGTCCACGACGCCTACGGCCTCTCGAAGGAGGTCGACGAGCGGACCGCAGAGATGTTCCACCGCCGGACCGGGATCGGCGTTGCCGCCCTCCGCTTCCACTGGGTCGCCCTGCCGGAAGAGGCGGCCGCCCGTGCCGCCCAACTCGCGGCCGACCCCGCCGCCGACGACTGGTGGCGCCTCCTCTGGGGCTACGTCGATACCCGGGACGCGGCGACCGCCTGCCGCCTCGCCCTCGAAGCCCCCGACCTCGGCTTCGAAGCGTATAACGTCACCGCCGCCGACACCCTCTCCGACCTGCCCACCGAGGATCTGATCCGCCGCTTCGCCCCCGCGGTCGAGCTCCGCGCCCCCATCCCCGGAACCGAGAGCGCCTTCTCGCTCGCCAAGGCGCGCCGGCAGCTTGGATACGAACCTCGTCACAGTTGGCGCGGCGGCGCCGTCTCCCCGCCTTCCGTGTCCGCGAGCGACCCGATGCCGCGCAGCTTTCCAACACGCTCTTAGGATTCGGGGAGCCTGCTCAAGGTGCGGTAACTGATGGGAGCGCGTCTGAGGACCGCCATCGTCACGTCCGGTACCTGCGCCGCAGCTCGGCCACAGCCCGATTACTGCGCGCACGGGTGCGGGTGCGGTTCCTTCGGTGACGGCGTCCACGGCCCTCGGCACACCCGCAGGCTTGGCCCTTCAACCCGGGGCGAGCGCGGCTCTGCACCGCGATCGCCGGTTCAACCTGCTGAGGCCTCCTCCCCGCCCCCCGGTCTCCTCGGCCAGGACCGCTTCGAAGACCGCGACGGCGGCGTCCTGGTCGACCAGGTCGGGGCGGGTGTCGCGGTCGGGGCCGATCCGAACGTCGGCGTGTCCGAAGGTCGTCGACATCGTCGTGACCCCGACGCCGCCCGTCCGTGGTGGGTCGTCCAGCCGTGCCGCGGATTCCGGAGCGGTACCCTGCGCCGCGCCGCCGGTAGCCGAGCCCGTCGGAGCGCGTCGTCGATGCCGCGGGACCCGCCCGTCCGGCCATCGCCGCGGCCGCCGGGGAACCGGGCGGCCGGGTCGGTCAGGCCATGCCGGGGGGAGCCGTCCCGGAGGCGGCGCTCGCGCCGCGCGAGGGTTGCCGGCGGAGCGCCTCGACCGGGCGGGAGGCGAGCCGCAGCGATCGCCCGCCGACGGCAATGCTCGCCCGGCGCACGCCGAGCCCCCGGACGGGCATGGGGTCAGCGGCTGGAGGCGGTCCGGTGCCTGCCGCCGTTCACCCGCCCCGAGCCGGGCATCGACGTCCCCTTCAGCGACCGCGTCGCCGGCTCGACGACGCCCCGGTGCCCCGGCTGCGGTCCGAGCATCGTCGACGGCGGCGGCCGGATAGACCTGGGCGACGGTCGGAGACCAGGCGGTCCATCGCGCGCAGGGGCGGCGGTCCCCGAACGGCTCAGCCGAATTAAGTCGTTTGAGTGATGCCCGCGGTATGGGTGGCCGCCATAATTAAGTCGTGGCATCGGCGCACGCTGCGGCGCGAATTGCCAAGGAATGTGCCGCAAGTCGCCGACGAAACGCCACCGAGCGTCGTGCGTTGTACGTGGTAGCGCCTCACGGGAAGCGGCGCTGCAGCGCGTGCGCGTGTTTCAATAAGGGAGGGATGGGGAATGCAGACGAACCGTTCATCACGGATGCGCCGCTGGTCGGCCCTGGCCCTGGTGCCGGCCGCCGCGTTGGCCTTCGGGGGGTTGGCGGTGGTCGGCGGCACGGCCGGCGCCCAGGGTGGTCAGGTCGAGCCCGCGGCGATCCGCGACACGTTCGTGAACCCGAGACAGATCGAGATCCGCGACAGCGGACCGGCGGCCCCGTATCCGTCGACGATCCTCGTCCAGAACCTGCCGAAGCGCCTCTACGACGTCAACGTGGAGCTCCGCGGGCTCCGCCACACGCATCCGGACGACATCGACGTCATGGTCGTCGCCCCGAACGGGGCCCAGGCCGTCGTCATGGCGGACGCCGGTGGCAGCCTCGACGTCTCGGGCATCGACCTCTCGCTCGACGACGAGACGGCCGCCGCGCTTCCGGACAGCGAGCAGCTCCAGGGGGCTGCGTACAAGCCCCGGAACCACCCGGGGGACGACGCCTTCTCGACCGCGAACGTGCTCCTCGGGACGTTCGACCGGATCGACCCCAACGGGGAGTGGAAGCTCTACGTGCGGGACGACCGCTCGGGCAACACGGGCGAGATCGCGAACGGCTGGGCCCTGGAGATCTACTACGGCGAGGCGCCGGTCGCGGTCGACGACACCTACTCGGCGCGCCAGGATCGGCGGCTCGAGGTCTCCGCGAGCAACGGCGTCCTCGCGAACGACAACGACGGGGACCCGGAGACGGGGGTCGACTCGTCGTTGACCGCGCGGCTCGACGATGCGCCGGACAAGGGCACCGTCCGGCTGCGGGCGGACGGATCCTTCGTCTACCGCCCGAACGCGGGGGCGAGCGGCACGGACACCTTCACCTACACGCTGCGCGACCTGGACGGCCTGACCGACACCGGCCTGGTGACGATCACCATCCGCCGGCGGTAGCACCCGACCCCCGGCACCGCGGCGTCGAGCACGTCCCGGTGCCGGGCGCTTCGGCGCGCGGGCCAACGACCGCTCGGTCGCCGTTCTCCGAGAGCCACAATCAAGAGCACGGTGGACGACGGGGCCGCCGGGTTTGACCGCAATTGGCGGTTGCCCAGCGGCCCGTCTTCGTGCGGCTCGGGGCATCAGAACCCGAGACCCCAGCGCGGCACCGGTGACCGACGGCTCCACGTCGGAGGCGGCGTGTCGCGTTCGCTCCGGTTCCGCCAGGTGTGCGGTCAGCGGCTGGAGACGGCCCGGCGCCAACCGCGGATCACCCGTCGGGGCTTGGCGGCGCGGACCCCTTCGTCCACCGCGGCACCGGCACGACGATGCCTTGCCACGGCCGGGGTGCGGGGATCGTCCACCCCGGCCGGATCGACCAGGGCGACGAGCAGAGGACGGCGTGAGCGACGATCGGGGAGGAGGCGGGATGGAGCGGGTCGGGTGATGGCGCTGCCACCCGTGCCGCCCACCCAATCCCCCTCATTTGAGGGATGTCTGCGGCGCCAGCGGCCGCGATAGCGGAGGCCACGGTGATCACCCGGACTCCGTATCACAGGAGACCACCCCGACCACCTCCATCCCGACTAGGGCGTGTCTGCAAAGCGGAGCCAACGCCGGGGACGGGCGAACCACGAGGGGGTGACCGGAACGCCGGCGGCAGCGCCGTCCTGACGCCGCGGCCGCGACGCCGCCGCGGCGGCCGCCGCCTACTCCTCCGCCGCGGGCGTGAAGTCGCGGCCGATGAAGCCCTCGTTCTGCCAGTAGTGGTCGCAGTTGGTGGGCGCCTCGCCCCCCCGCTTGGCCCCGCTCCCCTGGAGGCCGGCCTGCTGCTGCCGCACTACCGCCGCGCTGCAGGCCCGCGACGCCTCATTCGTGTCCGTCCCCTCCCCTTGCCCCGGCGGCGGGTACGCCCCCGCCCCGCCGCCCAGGCCCAGCGCCAGCCCCGCCGCCCCGACCACCGCCAGCACCGTGCGCCGCTCGACCACCCGACCCATGCTGCCCTCCTCCCGCTCGCCGCTCCAGCCGAAACGAGGACCAGGTTAGCCGGGTGCGGGCCGGACGCCATCCCCCGAATGAGCCAGTTTTCGGGGCCGGCCCGCGGCTCATCCCGGCCCCCGAGCCGGCGGCCGCGCCTCCGTCAGCGGCGCCCCCAACTCCCGGCCCGCGCCCGGATCGCCGACACCCCCCGCCCAACCGGTTTGCGCACAGGCCCAAGCCGGGAGCCGCCCTTGCCAAGAGTCGTCGTCGCGGTTGGCTCGTTTGCGGGATGACCGCCCCGCCGCGGGCGGGTACCCTGGAGAGCACCCGACACGGCCGGGCGTGGGCGGGTCGGTCGCGAGCGAAGAGGTAGGCCAGCATGAGCCTCAAGCGAACCGCAGTCGTCGTCGCGCTCCTCGCCCTGCTCGTCGCGCCCGTCGTGCTCGGCGCCGATGCCGCGGCGCGGTCCGACGAGCCAACGCCCACCGAGACCTGCCGGCAGCTCGACGAGGCGGGGATCCTCGACCGCCCGACCATCGACCTCACCCGGGGCGAGTGCGTCAACATCTTCAAGGGCCCGTCCAACCCGGAGGCGACCAACTTCCTCGCCGGGGCCTGCTCGATTCCCTCCCGCCAGGAGTTCTTCGGGGCCACGAACAAGGGGCAGTGCATCGCCGCCGAGCTTGCGGACACGCCCTAGTTCGCCAGCGGGCAGGCGCAGGCTCCACAGCGCCTGCCCGTCGGGGGGCGCCGAGCAGGCGAGGGCGACCAGGTGGGCCTCTTGCCGCCCGTCGACCCGGCGCTCGTACACCCGGTCGGGGCGCTTGCGTTCCAGCGTCGGCCTCGGCCCCTCGGTGGCGAACTGCCGGCGGACGAGCTGTACGGTGCCGGGGTGGACGTCGAGGGCGTCGGCGATGGCGGTGGCGGCCCAACCCGGGCTGCCCTCCCCGTGGTCGGCCTTGAGGAGGATGGGGGCGCGGGTGAGCATCCGGGCCGGGGCGACGCCGGCACCGACAAGGCCGCGTAGGTCGGCGCGCTGCTCCTCGGTCAGGGCAACGCGGCACGGGTACGCCATGGCGGGGCCTCCGGGGCGGGGACGCGGGCCGATCCCCCCTCCCCGTAAGCAACCCGGCCACCAACGATTCAGCCGTGATGGGCCACTAGAGCGCGTTGCACAACCCCTCGGATGCTCGTCTGGCGCCGCTCCGGGTCGAGCGGGATCGGCATGGCAGCGGGCCGTTTCGG
>CADCWL010000086.1 GCA_902806405.1 uncultured Thermomicrobiales bacterium
CGGGGCTGGAGAGCACGCTGACGATCCTCGGCCACCGGCTGCGGGAGGGGAGGATCGCGGTCGCCCGCAACTACGACCCGGCGCTGCCCCGCGTCTGGGCCGCCGGCGGCGAGCTGAACCAGGTTTGGACCGAACTGATCGACAACGCGGTCGACGCGATAGGGGGGTTCGCGGAAGACGGGGGCTGGATCGGCGTCCGCACGGCGCTCGAGCCGGGACGCGTCCTGGTCGAGGTCGCCGACGACGGCCCCGGCATCCCACCGGACGTCCTGCCCCGGATCTGGGAGCCGTTCTTCACCACCAAGGGGGTTGGCGCGGGGACGGGGCTGGGTCTGGACACCGTCCGCCGCACTGTGGTGGAGCGGCACGGCGGGGACGTGCGGGTCGAGTCCCGCCCGGGGGAGACCCGCTTCCAGGTGCGGCTGCCGCTGAGCGACCGGCTGGCGACCGAGGCGACCACGGGGTCGGCGGGTGGTTGAGCGCCGACCCGCCTACCGGGGAGTGACCGAGGCCGAGCCGCGGGCCATCGCCGACTCGGTCACCCGGGCGGGGGGCAGTGCGCCGCCGGCCGGGCCACCCGGTTCCGACCGCGCGGGTCGGGCACCGCGGCCGTGGGTTCGGCCGCCGCGGCTCCGGACGGCGCGGGGCGACGACGAACGCCACGCCAGCTGGCTGGAGCTCTTCTTCGACCTCGTCTTCGTCGTCGCCGTCGCCCAGCTTGCCCACGAGCTCGTCCTGGACCACTCCCCGGCCGGTTTCGCTCGGTTCGCCGCGCTCTTCGTGCCCGTCTACGTCGCCTGGCAGGGCCTCAGCGCCTACGCCGACCGCTTCGACACCGACGACGTTCTCTTCCGCGCCTGCATGCTCGCGGCGATGCTGGTTATTGCCGCGCTGTCGGTGCAGATCCCGGATGTCGTTCATGGCCGGAGTGCCGGCTTCGCCGTCGCCTACGTCCTCCTCCGGGCGCTGACCATCCTCCTCAACCTCCGCGCCTACCGCCACGTTTCCGTCGCCCGTCCGTTGACCCGGTTCTACGCCAGTGGGTACGCGGTGGGGGTCGCCTGCTGGACGGCGTCTCTGGCGTTCCCGGAGCCGTGGCGGTTCGTGCTCTGGGGGGTCGGCCTCGCGGTCGACCTCTCGCTGCCGTGGCTGAACGTCCGCAACATGGCCCAAACCCCGATCAGCGCCGGCCATGTCGCCGAGCGGTTCGGCCTCTTCACGATCATTGTCCTCGGCGAATCGATCGTCGCCGTCGCCCTGGGAACGGCCGAGAGCGCGTGGCGCCCCGCCTCGGCGACCGCCGCCGCCGTCGGCTTCCTGATCGCCGCCTGCCTCTGGTGGGTCTACTTCGACGCCGGCACCGGCTCACCGCCGCGCCCAGGCTTCCGCGGCGTCGGCTTCGCCTACGCCCACCTCCCGCTCCTCGGCGCCCTGGTCGCCGTCGGCGCCGGGGTCGACCTCCTGATCGAGGAGGCGGACGCGGGCCACCTCTCGACGGGGGGGCGTTGGGCGCTGGGGGGCGGGGCCGCGATCTACCTGCTCGCCCTTACCCTCGCCCGGCTCCAGACGCTCCGCGGGGTTCTGCCAAGCGTCGCCGGCGTGCGCCTGGTTGCCGCGGCGTTGCTGGCGGCGCTCGCCGTCGCCGGGGCCGATTTGCGCCCAGTCACCTTCGCGGGCATCCTCCTGGCGCTGTTGGTGGCGCTCGTCGTCTTCGAGATCGACCGCAATCTCGGACAACCCGCCGAGACCGCTCCGGCGACGAGCATCGGCGGAGGGGAAGAGCCGTGACCGACCGCCGACAGGAGCCCCGGAGCGCGGCCGCACGGCGTGCGGTCGTCGGGGAAGCCCGGCCGGAGACGATCGGAGTGCCGACTGCCCGCGGTCCTGACGTCGACGCGGCGACGCCGCCACCCCTCTTCCGCCGGTGCCGGCTCGCGATCGAAGGCCGCCCAGAACGTGCCGATGGAGCCTTTCGGACTCCAGAGAGCGCGCGCGGCGACGATCTCCGACTCCAGCGGCCGGGCGAGCCTCTCCCTGGGCTCGGTCTCGATCACGCTGGTCGCCGACGCCTTCGGCCAGGCGTCGGTGATGGGGAGACCGTTCGACGTCTTCGGGCTCGTCCTCGTCCCGACCCGCTGCGTGCTCGGGCTGGCGACCTTCGATCGGGTCCCCCAGTCTTCCGTCGAGGACGTGCGCTACGCCCCCGGCATCAACCGGCTCAGGCGCTTCTCCCTGGAGTTCATCCCGGAGGTGGAACGCTCCTTCATCCTGTCGGCCCACGACGACGCGATCGGGGTGAGGCGGAACATGGCGATCGAGCCGTCACGCCGGCAGATCTTCTCGAAGACGGTGGGAACGATCGGGATCATCAACGGCGCTGTCGTCGGCGTCGCCGTCAGCCTGGCGGTCTCCCTGGCGGAGCCGCCGCAGGGGGTCGGCGCCGAGGCGGTCGCCTTCGCCCTGAGCGTGGCCGCCACTATTGGGCGGAGCGTGCGGCCAACGTCCGCAGCGGCGGCCACCTGGAGCGGCGCTTCCCCGGCCCGAAGGGGCGCGACGACGACGTATTGCCGGCGGAGGCGGCCGCCGCGCGACCCGGGCGTCGCGCGGAGCGGACGGATAGGATGGATCGCGGCGTCGGCGGCGGACCTCGGTGGGTACACCGGGCGAGCGGCGGAGGATGATGATGCAGGGACTGGGGCTGCTCCGGCCGCCGCGGTTGCGGCCGCTGGAGGAGGAGGGTCGGGAGCGCCACGCGACCTGGTTCGAGCTCTTCTTCGACCTGGTCTTCGTGGTTGCCGTCGCCCAGCTGGCGCACGAGCTGGAGGCAGACACCTCGGCGCGGGGTTTCCTCCGCTTCGCGCTGCTCTTCGCGCCGGTCTGGTGGGCCTGGGTGCTCTACACCTTCTACGCCGACCGGTTCGACAGCGACGACGTCGCCTACCGCCTGCTCGGCATGGTCGGGATGCTGGCGATCGTGGCGATGGGGGTGGCCATTCCGGGAGCGATGACCGGCGAGCGTGGGGCGGCGGGCGACGCCGCGTTCGCCCTCGCCTACCTGGGGGCGCGCGGGGTCTCCGTCCTGCTCTACCTGCGGGCCAGCCGCTACGTCCCGATCGCCCGCCGTCTGGTCCGGATCCACGGGACCAGCTTCGCCGTGGCGGCGGCGCTCTGGCTACCCGCGCTGCTGCTCCCCACGCCGGGGCGCTACGTCCTCTGGTCCCTGGCGCTGGCGATCGAGATCCTCGTCACGCCGCTCGTCGTCTGGCGCACCCTGGGGCAGGTGCCGCTCAGCCTCCCCCACCTCCCGGAGCGGTTCGGCCTCTTCACGATCATCGTCCTCGGCGAGTCGGTGGTGGCCGTCGCCGGGGGGCTGGGCGACGTCGGCTGGGGGCTTCGCTCGGCCGCCGTCGCGGTCGGCGCGTTCGCCCTTGCCTGCTGCGTCTGGTGGCTCAACTTCGACTTTGTCGACGCCTCGGTGCTGCGCCGCCACTTCCTGATCCGGCAGGTCTACGTCTACGGCCACTTCCCGATCGTCGTCGGCCTGACCGCCGTCGGCGCCGGCTCCCTGCTGGCGATCGAGCACGCCACCGACGACCACCTCACGGCCGGCGCCCGCTGGGCGCTGTGCGGCGGCCTTGCCCTCTACCTGGTCGCGATCGCGGGCATCAACCTGGCCGCGTTCGACGACCGCCTGCGGCAGCTCCCGCGCTTCGGCCCGATCGCGACGATCATCGCGATCGCCCTCAGCCTGGCGGCCTTTGGCGAACCGCTACCGCCGGTTCTCCTCGTCGGTGTCCTGGTCCTCGCCTTCGGCGGCATGGTGGGTCGCAAGATCGTCCGCGTCCCCCGGTCCTCGGTCGCCGCGCCGGACTCCGACCGTGCCGAGCCGCGACGCACCGACGGGATCTCCACCGAAGGGTCGGTGGCGGGATGAGGGGGAAGACGGACGGCGGGAACGGGAGCAGCGCTGGGACCAGGGAGGGAAGCATGGCGATGCCGCCGACCAACGCCGCAATCGCGGCGTCGTTCGGGCTGCTGGCGGACTTGCTGGAGATCCGGGGGGAGTCCGCCTTCAAGGTCCGCGCCTACCGCCGCGCGGCCGAGACGCTGGGCACGCTGCCCGAGCCGCTGGCCGCGATCCGCGAGCGGGGCGCCCTTGGCCGGGTGGCGGGGGTCGGCGCCGCGATCGCCGCCAAGATCGAGGATCTCCTCGATACGGGACAGATGCGCCAACTGGAAGAGATCAAGCGGGAGATCCCGGCCGGGGTAGCCGGGCTCCTCGCCGTGCCCGATATCGGGCCGAAGCGAGCGCGTCGGCTCCACCACGAGGTGGGGGTGGGGGGGGTCGACGATCTGCGGGCGGCGCTGGCCGACGGCCGCGTCGCCGCCGTGCTCGGCGCCGGCGAGGCCAAGCGGATCGCCGAGGGGTTGGCCGCGCTGCGGAGCGGTGGTGCCGACGACGGCCGCCTGCCGCTCGGCGTCGCCGACGCCCTGGCGGGCGACCTGATGGAACGCCTGCGCGCGGCGGCGCCGGGGCTGGAGCGGGTGGCGGCGGCCGGCAGCCTGCGGCGCTGTCAGGAGACGGTCGGCGACGTCGACCTGGTCGCGGCGGCCGAGGAGCCGGGGCCGGTCGTCGAGGCGTTCGCCGCGCTGCCGGGGGTGGCCCGCGTCGAGCTGAAGGGGCCGACGCGCTGCCGGGTGATGCTCGAGCGGGGGGTGGCGGCGGACCTCTGGGTCCTGCCGGCGCGGCACTGGGGGTCCCTCCTCGTCCACGTCACCGGCGACCAGTACCACGACATCCGGCTCCGCAGCCTGGCGATCGCCCGGGGCGGGCGCCTCACCGAGTACGGCTACGCCGAGGGGGAGCGGCTGACCCCGTTCGCCACCGAGGAGGAGCTCTACGCCTTTTTCGGGATGCAGGTGCCGCCGCCGCCGACGCGGGCCGACGCCGGCGAGGTGGAACTGGCGCTGCGGGGGGAACTGCCCGCGGTCCTCGCCCGTGACGACCTGCGCGGCGACCTGCACGCCCACTCGGGGTGGAGCGACGGCACGGCCTCGGTACGGGAGATGGCCGTGGCCGCCCGCGATTGGGGCCATGCGTACCTGGCGATCACCGACCACTCGCGGGGCCTGGGGATCGCCAACGGCCTCGACGCCGAGCGGCTGCGCGCCCAGCGGGCGGAGATCGACCGGGTCAACGCCGAGCTTGCGCCCTTCCGGGTGCTGCAGGGGATCGAGGTCGAGGTCCGCGCCGACGGGGGGCTCGACCTGCCCGACGAGGCGCTGGCCCGGCTCGACCTGGTCGTCGCCGCCGTCCATTCCGGGCTTCGCCAGGGGCGGGAGAAGGTGACGGCCCGCGCTCTGGCGGCGATCCGCCACCCGCTGGTCGACGTGCTGGCGCACCCGACCGGCCGGATCGTCGGCGGCCGGCCGGGGGGCGACTTCGACATGCCGGCGCTCATCGCGGAGGCGGCGCGGACCGGGACCGTGCTGGAGATCGATGCCGACCCCGGCCGCCTCGACCTGCGCGCCGATCACGCCCGGGAGGCGGTCGCCGCCGGCTGCCTCCTCAGCGTCGACTCCGACGCCCACGCGGTCGCCGGGCTCGACAACCTCCGCTTCGGCGTCGGCGTCGCCCAGCGTGCCCGGGTGCCGCCGGAGCGGGTCCTCAACACCCTACCGCTCGACGCCATGCTGGCGCGGCTGAAGCGGAACCGGGGCGACGCCGACGGGCCCGAAGGGCCGCCGGCGTGAAGCATCGGTCGTTTCCGGAAGGCCGCACGCGGGCCAGCCTGACCGACGCTTTTGGACCGCCAGAACCTCATCCCTCCGCGGGCCGTCGAGCGCGGCGAGCGGCGCCCCTCCCGGCGTTTGGCCGGGTCGACCGCTCCGCAAGCCGTCGGACCGGACAGCACCACGCCGCCGGGGGCCGCTAATGGCGGGGATGGTTCGGCCGCCGTGCGACGAGGGGGTGATCCGGGGAACGGCGGCGGCCGCTCCCTGTGCGCCGGGGGCGGCGCCCTGGATCCTGGCCGCCTCGATCTTGGGGGCGGGGATGGTCTTCGTCGACGGGACCGTGGTGACGGTGATGCTGCCGACCCTGCAGGGGGAACTGGGGGCGGGCGTCGGCGACGCGCAGTGGGTGGTGGTCGCCTACGCGCTGGGGCTGGCCGCGCTCTCGCTCGTCGGCGGGGCGCTCGGTGACCACCTCGGGCGGCGGCGGGTCTACGGCGCCGGGCTGGTCCTCTTCGCGGCAGCCTCGGTCTGGTGCGCCCTCGCCCCGAGCGTCGGGCAGCTTGTGGCGGCGCGGGGGGCGCAGGGGATCGGCGGCGCGCTCGTGCTGCCGGGGAGCCTGGCCTTGATCGGGTCCTCGTTCGACGGGGCGCGGCGGGGCGCGGCGATCGGGACCTGGGCCGGCTTCGCGACCGTCTCCGCCGGGCTGGGGCCGGTGCTGGGAGGGGTCTTGGTCCAGTACGCCTCGTGGCGCTGGGTGTTCGCGCTGAACCTGCCGGTCGCGGCGTTGGCGCTGTGGCTCCTGCGGCGCTGGGTGCCGGAGAGCCGGGACCCGGCCGCCAGCCGGCTCGACGGCTGGGGGGCGGGGCTGGCGACCGGCGGCCTGGCCGCGCTCGTCTCCGGGCTGATCGCCTCGGGGCGGCGGGGGTTCGGCGACGGGGCCGTCCTCGCCGCGCTCGCGCTCGGCGCCGTGCTGCTTGCGGGCTTCGTCGCCGTCGAGAACCGGAGCCGGGCGCCGATGCTGCCGCTGGAGCT
>CADCWL010000087.1 GCA_902806405.1 uncultured Thermomicrobiales bacterium
CCGACGACGACCTCCGGCGCCCCTTCGCCGGCCACGGCCAATCCCGCGACTCCCGTTGTGGACCAGCCGTCCCCCTTCGTCAATGACGCGGGTGCCGTACTCAACGAGGATCGTTCGGGCGACGAGCGCCGTATCCAGGCCGCAAAAAACATCTTCGACGCCGAGGAGATCGGTCCCCCCGGTTAGGCGTTGGTGCGCTGTGCATGGCGTCCAGCAGCGTCTCCGACCGCTACCCGACCTAGAACGCGTGAGGCAAGCCTACGGCACAGGCGTGGCGGCGTTGTTCGTTGGCGCCGGTTCCGGGCTCGCGTCGACGGTGGGCCCCCCCCGGTGGAGGAGTGTCGGGGTGCCGCCGTCGGAGGCGAGGTAGAGGGCGAAATTCGTACCGGGCGGCGCGTCCACAGCATCACCGGGAACGGTGCGGAACACGAGACCGGCCGACGACCACCAGAGATCGGTCACCGCCTCACCCACCGGGACCCGGAGCTGCAGCGGCGGCCCCACCTGTGCTCCCAGGGAACGTACCCACAGGCTATGAAACCGGTCCCCGCCCTCGCCAGGGACGATCACCGTGTATACGACGGTCTCGCCGTCCGTTGCTGGAGCGACGCGCTCGATGCGTCCAACTGGCACCGCGCTCCCGGCCGTGGCAACCACGCGACGATTGTTCCCATCCGTCCCAATCTGCCAGAGGTCGCCGGAGACGACAGCGGCGCCCGGCGCGCCGTCCAACGTGTAGAGGAGATCTCTCCCGTTTGGCAGCCACACCAGCGAGCGAACGGTGCGCCCCGCCTCACCGGCGGCGACCAATTTCGTGGGCGGCGACGCGTCGCCCGCCGTGTTGACGAGGTAGAGATCTGCCGGCTGCGCCGCATCGCTCGGTGACAGGTAGGCGACCGCCTCGCCCGTCGGCGACCAGGTCGCCCCTGCGGGCGACGGAGCACCGTCCGCTCCAATCAGGGGTGAGGAGTCGCCGCCGTCGACGGGCATCGCGACGATACCGCCCGTCTCGAAGGAGACGAGGAGCCGATCACCCTGCGGTGACCAGTTGAGACCGTCGGGCACCGCCGCTTCGGAAGAGGGCAGGCCCGCGGCAAGGTCGTCCCGACGCGACAACACGCGGCCGGTCGGATCGACCACCACCACCGTCGACGACCCGTCTGCGGCGAGCAACGCCGCCGCCAGATCACCGCTGGGAGACACCGCGCTTGCGATCAGCGTCTCGCCCGGATCAGGGCGGAGAACGCGCGCGGCCCGCGCCTCCTCGGGATCTACCATCCACAGCTCGGATCCGGAGTGGAAGTAGAGCCGGTTCGGCGCCCCCCTCGATCGGAGCAGCGTCGCGGCGTCGACCGGTGACGCCGGGGCCGAAGTTGGCGGACGCACGGACTCCGCACCCGCGGTCGGCGGCGGTGTTTCCGTCGGCTCGGTCACGCTCTGGGGATCATTCGCGAAGCGAGGCCCCGGCTCTTCCTCGGCAGTACAGGCAACGATCGCGACCGCCACCACCCCTGCCCCGAGCAGCCTCACGAGCGATGAGGAGCCTCTCGTCGTTCGCTCCAGAAACGCCCGTCCCCGGGAGCGGATCCGTTGCACGCCGCTCGTTGCATGCTGGGCAAACGTTGTGCAACTCACTGACGCACGGTGGACACCCGCCTATAGTTGGCGCCGGAGGTGACAAAAACGGTGGGATTGTTCGATCGGTTGCGGACCGACGCATTGTACAACACGGGTGCGGTCGTCCAGCGAACCGGCGTGCCCGCCGACACGTTCCGCGCGTGGGAACGGCGCTATGGTCTCCCCGCGCCCGCGCGTACCCTTGGTAATCAGCGCCTCTATTCCGACCGCGACATTGCGACCATCGATTGGCTGCGTGACCAAACCCGCGCCGGGTTGTCGATCAGCCAGGCGGTCCGCCAGTTCCGAGCCGCCGACGCGGTCGATCCGTTGCCTCCGACCGCGACACCCGCCGAGCGGGACAACGTGGTCGAGGGAGGCGCCGACACCCGGATGTCTGGTTTCCTGGACGAGGTGGTGCGGGCGATGATCGACTACGACGCCGCGCGCGCGTCGCGGGCGGTCGAGGAAGCGCTCGCGCTGCTCCCGATCGAAGACGTCTGCCTCCACCTGCTCCAGCCCGCGCTCTACGAGATCGGGCATCGCTGGGCACGCGGCGAGGTCGGGATCAGCACCGAGCATTTCGCGAGCGCTTTCGTGATCCGCAAACTCGGCGCGCTGTTCAACCTTTCCCAGCCGGAGCAGGGCCGCGGCCCGATCGTAGCGACCTGCCTCGAAGGCGAGATGCACGAGGTAGGGCTGCTGCTGACGTGCCTCTTTCTCTCCCGCCGCGGCTTCAGCATCCTCTACCTCGGCCCCAATCTCCCTCTCGACGACCTGGTCAAGACGCTGCGCCGGGTCCGCCCGCCGCTCGTCCTCCTCTCCGCGTCGACACCACCGGCGGCTGTCCAACTCGCGGCCGCGAGCCGGGATCTCAAGGCGCACTTTTCCACGCCGCTGTCCCCCTACGTGCCGGTCATCGGGTACGGGGGGTATGTCTTCGTGCAGCACCCCGACCTGCGTGACGAGGTCGACGGGATCTTCCTCGGACGCGACGCCGACGAGGCCGCTGCCCGCATCGACGAGGTGCTCGCCGCGGCGTGAGGCACGACTGCTCCCTGAGCGCGCGCGCCCCGCCCCTGTGCTAGACTCCCGGGTCGCCAGAGCGCACCGGAGAGGAAAAAGCCTCGGCTAGCCCCAGGCCGGGCCGGTGGCTGGGAGGATTTATGCGCCTCACGATCGCCGACGTCGAGCACGTCGCCGCGCTCGCCCGACTAGGGCTCGACGAGACAGAGAAGGAACGGCTGCGGGACGAGCTTTCATCGATCCTCGGCCACATTGCAGCCCTGGACGAGCTCGACACGGCGGCCATTCCGCCCACGGCGCAAGTGGTCGCGCTCACCAACGTGCTGCGCGCCGACGAGGTGCGGGCCTCGCTGCCGCGCGAGGCACTGCTGGCGAACGCGCCGCGGAGCGCCGACGGCTTCTTCGAGGTCCATGCCGTCCTCGGCGGCCCCGACGAGACGGGCACCGGTTGATGGCGGTGGGGAACGGCGCCGTCGACCTCTCCGCCGCCGAGGCCCGGCGCCTCCTCGACGCCGGCGAACTCTCAGCGGTGGAGCTGACCGAGGCCCACCTGGCTCGGATTGAGGCGATCGACGGGGATCTCCACGCTTACCTGCACGTGATGGCGGAGGTGGCCCGGCGTCAGGCGCTTGCTGCCGACGCCCGCATCGCCGCAGGCCACGCGGCGCCGATGACCGGCATCCCGGTCGCGCTGAAGGACGTCCTCTGCACGACCGACGCGCCGACCACCGCGGCATCCCGCATTCTCGACGGCTACCGCTCCCCTTACGACGCGACCGTGGTGGCGCGGCTCCGTGATCAGGGTGCCGTCTTCCTTGGCAAGGCCAACACCGACGAGTTCGCAATGGGCTCCTCGACCGAGAACTCCGCCTTCGGCGTGAGCCGCAATCCATGGGACCGCGACCGCGTCCCGGGCGGCAGTAGCGGCGGACCGGCCGCGGCAGTAGCCGCCGGCACGGCAACGATCGGGCTCGGCTCCGACACCGGCGGCTCGATCCGACAACCGGCTGGCTTCTGCGGCGTAGTCGGGCTGAAGCCGACGTACGGCCGCGTCTCCCGCTTCGGCCTCCTCGCCTTCGCCAGCAGCCTCGACCAAATAGGACCCTTCACCCGCAGTGTCGAAGACGCGGCGATCGCGCTCGGGGCGATCGCCGGCCACGATCGGTACGACTCGACCTCTGCCGCCATCCCCGTCCCCGACTACCGCGCGGCGATGACGCGCGATCTGCGGGGCACCCGGATCGGGGTCGCGGAGGAGTACGGGATCGGCGGCATGGAGGGGATGGAGCCCGGCGTCCAGCTGGCGATCGAGGCGGCGGTGCGTCGGCTCGCGGAACTGGGGGCCGAGATCGTGCCCGTCAGCCTGCCGCACACCCGCTACGCCCTCCCGACGTACTACATCACCGCACCGGCCGAGGCGAGCGCTAACTTGGCGCGCTACGACGGGGTGAAGTACGGCCTAGCTGTCGAGGCGCCAACGCTGCTGGAGACCTACGAGCGCACCCGCGGCCAGGGTTTCGGCGCGGAGGTGAAGCGCCGGATCATGCTCGGCACCTACGCGCTCAGCTCCGGCTACTACGACGCTTATTACGTCAAAGCGCAGAAGGTCCGGACGCTGATCAAGCGCGACTTCGACGACGCTTTCGCCCGCGTCGACGCGATCGTGGCCCCCACGTCGCCGACGACCGCGTTTCGGATCGGGGCCCGCACCGACGACCCCTACCAGATGTATCTCTCCGACGTCTTCACCATTCCGGCGAACATGGCCGGCATCCCCGGCATCGCCCTGCCGTGCGGCTTCGCCGACGGCCTCCCGGTCAGCCTTCAGATCCTCGGCCGGGCCTTCGACGAGGCAACCGTCCTTCGCGTCGCCGATGCCTACGAGCGCTCGGAGCCGTGGGCCGGGATGCGGCCTCCGCTCGGACGAGAGGTCGGCTAGCCCGGCCGAGGATTCCCTCACGCGTCGTTCCGTGCCGTTTGACAGCCGTTCCGGCCGGTTGCTACACTCGTGCTCGTAGCCGGGCCGCTAGCTCAATTGGCAGAGCAGCTGACTCTTAATCAGCGGGTTGAAGGTTCGAGTCCTTCGCGGCTCACCCGATAATCCCCAGCGAAGGGGCCAAAAATGAGGGGCGCCGGCCTTGCTGCCGGCGCCTCTCCATCGTTTTCTACCCCATCCTTTACCCCAAAACACCTGAACTAGTCCACTACGATCTCGTGGCGCGCCGCCGCTTCTAGCCTCATCGCCCCTGCTAAAGCAGCGTCCGGCACGTTGTTCGGGACATCGGAGAGGCGATCCGCGTGGGCCTGCAAGGCGTCGTCGACCGCCGCCCCCCGGTCGGCCAGGGAGCGGTCACGGCGCACTGGCGGGTCCCGGTCCTTGACCTGCTCCTGCGACGAGACGCCAGGGGCGTGGCGGAGTCCGTCACCGACCCGGCGGAGGTGGAGCGGGTGCTGCGGGCCATGCTCCGGCGGTTCCCACGCTACGGCGGGTTCGCCGACGTCGGCGTCGGCCCCGACGGAGAATCCAACCCCGCGGACCTCGCCCGGGCGATCGCGAACGGGCGGGTCGTGGTCCGGGTGCGGCTGGACGGAGGCGGGCCCTAGGCCGAGCCAGGGTGCGGGGGCAGAACGCGCTGCACCCGCGCGGGAAGGAGTACGACATGACTCTCAAGGTGGCCCGTTTCGTCAACCTGGTGCTGGCCGGGGTCCTGACCGGCAACGAGTTCGGCGGGTGGGCCGGGACCCACCCGGCCCTGCGGGCACTGCCCATCGCCGCCCACGTCCGGGCCGAGCAGGCGGTGACGCGGCGCTTCGGGGCGATCATGCCGTTCCTGATGACCGCCACCATCGCCTCCTGCCTCCCGGTCCTCGCGCTTACCCGCGACAAGCGGTCCGCGCACTACCGGTACACGCTGGCCGGCACGCTCTGCTACCTGGCCATGCTCGGCGTCACCTTCGCCGGCAACATGCCGATCAACCGGCGCACCCTGGGGCTGTCGCCCGAGGCGCCCCCCGCGGACTGGCTCGCGCTGCGGGCGCGGTGGGACCGCTGGCACGCGCTGCGCAACGCCCTGAACCTCGCCGGCCTCGGGCTCCTGGTCGTGGGCGCCCTGGCGCCGTCGGACGGCGAGACCGCCGACTGAAGAGGAAGCTCACCATGACGACCGAGGCGAACAAGGCCGTGGTCCGCCGCCTGCTCGAGGAGGTGTTCCCGGCGGCCGACCTGGCCGCGCTGGACGGGATCGTCGCCCCCGATTTCGTCGACCGCAGCCCGGTGCCGGGGCAGCCGCCGGGGGTCGAGGGCGTCCGCCACGTGCTCCGCGGCCTCCACGCCGGGTACGTCGGCCTGCGCGTCACGGTCGACGACCTCGTCGCCGAGGGGGACCGGGTGGCGGCGCGGTGGACGCTGCGCGGCCGGCACACCGGGAGCGTCTTCGGCGAGGCGGCGACGGGGGCGGCGCTCGAGACCGGCATCCTCGTCGTCTTCCGCCTCGCCGACGGCAAGATCGCCGAGCGGTGGGCCGCCCACCTCCCCTAAGCGGGAGAATCCCGCCGTCGGCCCTTTGGCGAACCCGGAGAGGACCCCGCGATGACGCCACCGGGGCGCGCGACCGCCGTGGCGGCTGCCCGCTTCGTTACCCTGCTGTTCGGCGGGCTCTACGCGGGCTTCCTCCTCGCCGTCCTCGTCCTCGAGGCCACGCTGCGCGGCGCGACCGCCGAGGTCTACGTCGTGGTGCAGCGGGTCAAGCACGCCGACCTGGACCTGCTCGCCGCGGCCACCATCACGCCGGCCATCGCCGGGGGGGCGCTCCTGCTCCTCCTGCTGGGTCCTCGCCAACGCGGGCCGTTCGCCCTCGGCGCGGTGGGGCTGCTCTGCCTCCTCGCCGCCCTGGCGGCCACCCTGCTCGTCAACGTGCCGATCAACGCGGCGCAGCTGGGCTGGTCGCCCCAGGCGCCGCCCGCCGACTGGGCGGCGGTCCGCGACCGCTGGCAGGCGGCCCACGCCCTGCGCACCGCCCTGGCCGTCGCCGCCCTGGGCTGCCAGCTGCTGGCGGCGCTGCGCTGGCCGGAACCGCTCGCCCCGCCGGC
>CADCWL010000088.1 GCA_902806405.1 uncultured Thermomicrobiales bacterium
GCGCAAAGCTGGGCGTGGGGGTTGCCATCGACGACTTCGGGACCGGCTTTTCGTCGCTGGGCCGCCTCCACGAACTGCCCGTCGACGCGCTGAAAATCGACGGCTCCTTCGCCGCCAGGCTCGGCCGCGACCGTGGCAGCCTGCCGGTGGTGCGCGGCGTGACGGGACTGGCCCATGACCTGGGGATGGCGGTCACGGCGGAGGGGATCGAGACCGCCGGGCAGGCCGAGCAGCTCCGCGTCCTCGGCGTTGACTACGGACAGGGGTACTACTTCGCCCGGCCGCTGCCGGGCGCCGAGGTCGCGGCACTCCTGACCCGCGTCGCCCGACTGCCCGACGGGGCTGGGGCCGAGGACCGGGCGGAACTCGGGTGACGCACGGGGAGACGGCACAGAGACGCCGCCTACGCCTCACCCTCCGCGGGCGGCGCGAGCTGTCGCCCTGCATCCGTCCACCCGCCACCCACCGCGCCTCCAAAAACCCTTCCTGATCCGACCAGCTTGCCCGGACAGTGTAGCGACCCAGCCTCGCCCCTCGTGCCGTCCCTCTCGAATCCATCTTCGGATCGTTCCAAACGAACTCCGGGGGACCTGTTCGGGTATCGTGGCCTCCGGTGCCGCCGCCTCGCCGGGGGGCTTACCGTGCCCCGCCGGCTGACCGTCACCCCGCACCGGAGCTCGGACGAGCGGCGCCGGCGGGTGGGTGCCACCCCCGCCGCGGAGCGGGTGCGCTGGCTGGCGGTGCGACCGGCGGCCGAGGGACGCCCGTCCACCGACGGAGGGCCACCGGTGGGGCTCTCGCCGGACGGGGTCTGCGCCCCGGGCCGCCGCGCACACGGCGGCGGCCCGGTCGCCCTGGCCGACGATCGACGCGGCAACCCAGGCGCCGGGATCCCGTTCGACGCGCTCCAGCGGAACGAACTGCGGGCGGTGCAGGGCGACCGCGCCGTCGGAAGCGGGTCCTGGACGAGCCGCGTCGTGGCCGCATGGGTCGGCGAGCGGGTCGGGCGCCCGGTTGCCGAGCAGCGGCGTTGGGAGATGATGCGGCGGCTGGGCTTCACCCCTTGGTCGGTTCCGCCCTGGCGCCGTCTTCGCCTGCCTGGTGGTGCCCCGGAAGGACGGGCTGCGGCCCCGCGCCGCCCCCTCGCGTGGCCGCGCCCGGTCCGCGCCCCGATCCCTGGGATCACCGCCTCCGCCCGGCGCGACGCTTTGGAGGACCTGCGCGCCGGCGGGTTGGCGGCCGTCCTCCCCAAGCCGCGCAGCCCGGCGGCCCTACGGACGCGGAGGGAGTGGGTCTTGGACGGCACGGACCCGCCCTTGGACGCGGAGCCTTAGCCCCACGGGTCGTCCCCCTCCGGCAGGCGCCCACCAAAGCGACCCTGCTCCCCCTTGTCGAGGATCGCGAGCTCGACCAGGGTGTCGAGGAAGGGGTCCAACCCGGTCTCCGGGCGGTGGAAGCGGAAGCGGCCGATCTCGTAGATAGCCCGCTGGTCCGGCCGGAACGCCTCCCCCTCGGCCGTCAACCGTGCCAGATCCCGCAGCCGCGGGTCGTCCGCGGGCAGGCCGAGGACGTGGTTCGCCAACTCTTCCAGCCCCGCCGCGCTCCGCAGGTTGCGGGCGTCCCGGTCGTACTCCTCCGCCTTGCGCCGCCGCCACTCCGCCGTCTCGCGGAGACGGTCGGCCACCGCCTGCCGAAACGCCTCGTCCGTCACCGCCGCTCCTCGCCGGGACCCCGCCCACTCCCCTCCACCGTCTGCCCTCGTACCGCCGCGTCCGTCTTCGCGGCCATCACCACGTCGTTCCGGTGCAGCCCCTGGATCGCGTGCGTCCACCAGCTCACCGTCACCCATCCCCACTCGGTCAGCAGCGTCGGGTGGTGCCCCTCCGCCTCCGCCAGTTCCCCGACCCGATTGGTAAAGGCCAACGCCGTGGCGAAATCCGGGAACCGAAAGACCCGCTTCAGGCGCGGGACGCCGGCCCGCTCCGCGACCTCCCAGTCGGGGATGTGGGGAAGCAGCGCCGCCAGCCCCGCATCCGTCAGCCGCGGCGCGTCGCCGCGGCAGGCCACGCAGTGCTCCTGGGCCAGTCTGTCCGCCGCGGACCCCACCCTCATCCCATCGCCTCCTGCGTCTCTCCGTCGCCTGCTATCGTCCCTTGGACCACGCAACTCGCGCACGCTCCGAAACGGCATGATGACACGGCAGGAACCCGTCACCGGAGGGCGATCACGGCGGGGGCTTCCCGCGGGAGGCACGCAAGGCCGCCGCGACGGCGGACCCGTCGTCCCCGAACGGGATCGAGACGGAGGCCGCCGGACGTCGTCCCGGCGGCCTCCTTTTGTGCCCAGTGCACGAGGCCACGAATCTGGCCCCGGCCCGCTGGCCACTAGAATAGGCGAGCCGAGCTTGGCCGGAGCGCTTGGCTCATCGACCAGACTGGCCGAACCGTAGGAGGCCCCACCCCATGCATCTCACCCCGCGCGAGCAGGACAAGCTGCTTGGCTACCTGGCCGCCCAGCTCGCCCGTGCCCGGCAGGCGCGGGGGCTGAAGCTGAACCACCCGGAGGCGGTCGCGATCCTCGCCCACGAGATCGTGGAGGGGGCGCGCGACGGCCGCTCCGTCGCCGATCTGATGGCCTACGGCAAGCAGATCCTGGGCGCCGACGACGTGCTGCCCGGCGTGGCGGCGATGATCGACGAGGTCCAGGTCGAGGCGACCTTCCCCGACGGCACCAAGCTCGTCACCGTCCACCAGCCGATCCCGATCGGGGACGAGGACCGGGTTCCGGGCGAGTACCTCCTCGCCGACGAGCCAATCCTCGCCAACGCCGGCCGCGAGACGGCCGAACTGACGGTCCGCAACACCGGCGACCGCCCAATCCAGGTCGGCTCCCACGCCCACTTCTTCGAGGTCAACCGGGCGCTCGCCTTCGACCGCGCCGCGAGCTTCGGCATGCGCCTCAACGTTCCCGCCGGCACCGCCGTTCGCTTCGAGCCGGGCGAGGAGCGCACCGTCCCCCTCGTCGCCCTCGGCGGTGCCCGCGAGGTCCACGGCCTGAGCGGCCTCACCGACGGCCCCACCGGCACCGAGCAGCGCGCGGCCGCCCTCGCCCGCGCCGCGGCGCTCGGCTTCGGCGGCGAGCCGTGATTCGGCGGCCGTCGACGATCGGCGATCGGCCGCGGGCGGTCAACCCGGAGCCGTCCGCGAGCCGCCAATGTTCATCCGCTGCCCCGTCACGACCGGCGACGCCCCGTCCCGCTGTCATCCCGACGAAGGAGGGATCTGTCCCGGGCCACCTGGGCGATGGAACGGTTCCGAGAGCCTCGGGATGACAGGCCGAACGGTGTCGCACCAGTGGATCACCGGTCGCTTGCGGCCGGCAATCGGCGGACATTGGACACCAGCCACCGGCCGCCAGCCAGCGGATCGTAGCCCATAGCCCGGGAGCATCCCATGACCCTCCCCATCGGCCGCCGCCAGTACGCCGACCTCTACGGGCCAACCACGGGCGACCGCGTGCGGCTCGCCGACACCGATCTGCTGCTCGAGGTCGAGCGGGACTTCGCCGTCTACGGTGACCGGGTGACGTTCGGCGGCGGCAAGGTCATCCGGGACGGGATGGGGCAATCGGCCCGCGCCGCGGACCCGCTCGACCTGGTGATCACCAACGCCCTCATCCTCGACCATTGGGGGATCGTCAAGGCGGACGTCGGCGTCAAGGCCGGCCGGATCGTCGGCATCGGCAAGGCGGGCAACCCGGACACCCAGGGCGGGGTCGACCCCGCCCTCGTCGTCGGCGCCGGGACCGAGGTGATCGCCGGCGAGGGGCGGCTGCTGACCGCCGGCGCCGTCGACACCCACGTCCACTTCATCTGCCCCCAACAGGTCGACGAGGCGATCGCCGCCGGCGTCACCACGATGCTCGGCGGCGGCACCGGCCCCGCCACGGGGACATCCGCCACCACCTGCACGCCCGGACCATGGCACCTCCACCGGATGCTCAAGGCGGCCGACGCCCTCCCGGTCAACGTCGGCTTCCTCGGCAAAGGGAACTGCGCCGCCCCGGGGCCGCTGCGCGCCCAGGTGGAAGCCGGCGCCTGCGGCCTGAAGCTGCACGAGGATTGTGGGGCACCACCCCGGCCACGATCGATACCTGCCTATCGGTTGCCGACGAACTCGACGTCCAGGTCGCGATCCACACAGACACGATCAACGAATGCGGCTTCTTGGAGGACACCGTCGCCGCCATCGCCGGCCGCACGATCCACACCTACCACACCGAGGGGGCCGGCGGCGGCCACGCCCCCGACATCCTGGCCATCGCCCAGGAATCGTACGTGCTCCCCTCCTCGACCAACCCGACGCGGCCCTACACCGTCAACACCGTCGAGGAGCACCTCGACATGCTGATGGTCTGTCACCACCTCAACCCCCGCGTCCCGGAGGACGTCGCGTTCGCCGACTCCCGCATCCGCGCCCAGACGATCGCCGCCGAGGACGTGCTCCACGACCTCGGCGCGCTCTCGATCATGGCCTCCGACTCCCAGGCGATGGGCCGCGTCGGCGAGACGATCCTGCGGACTTGGCAGGCCGCCGACAAGATGAAGCGGCAGCGCGGCCCCCTGCCCGACGACACCCCCCGTCACGACAACGCCCGGATCAAGCGCTACCTGGCGAAGTACACGATCAACCCTGCGCTCGCCCACGGCATCGCCCACGAGGTCGGCTCGATCGAGCCGGGCAAGCGGGCCGACCTGGTCCTCTGGCAACCCCGCTTCTTCGGCGCCAAACCGGAAATGGTCCTGGTCGGCGGCCTGATCGCCCAGGCTGCGATGGGCGACCCAAACGCCTCGATCCCAACCCCCCAGCCGGTCCGCTCCCGCCCGATGTTCGCCCCCCTCGCCCCCCACGCGACCGGCGTCACCTTCGTCTCCCAGTCGGCGCTCGACGCCGGGGTGCCGCAGCAACTGGGCCTCGGCAAGCGCGCCGTCGCCGTCGCCAACACCCGACGCATCGGCAAGGCGGACATGGTCCACAACGCCGCAACGCCTCGGATCGAGGTCGACCCGGAGACCTACGAGGTGCGGGCGGACGGGGAACTGCTGACCAGCGAGCCGGCGCGGGAGCTGCCGCTGGCGCGGCGGTACTTTCTGTTCTAAGGGAGAGGTGCACGGACGAGGAGGTGCACCGCAGAATGTTCTAGGGAAGGGACCCGTGCGCTGCCACGGCGGGTGCAGCGAGCCGCTTCCCCCAACCGCTGCAGGTTGGTGCCTCGGCATACCGGACGGGAGACATGTCCGTGACCCCTTACCTCCTCCTCCACGGCGCCTGGTCCGGCGGCTGGCAGTGGCGGCCGGTCGCCCGGCTGCTGCGCGAGACCGGCCACGAGGTCTTCACGCCGACGCTGACCGGCCTCGGCGAGCGGGTCCACCTGGCGAGCCCGGCGGTCGACCTCGAGACCCACGTCACGGACGTGCTGAACGTGCTGGCGTACGAGGATCTGCGCGACGTCGTGCTCGTCGGCTTCAGCTACTCGGGGATGGTCGCCACCGCCATCGCGGAGCGGGCGCCGGCACGGCTGGCCCACCTCGCCTACGTCGACGCCTTCGTTCCGGAGGACGGCCAGTCGCTGCTCGACATGGCCGGTCCGGAGGCGGCGGCCCACTTCGAGACGCTCGCCCGCGACCACGGCGACGGCTGGCTGATTCCCCACGACCCACCCGACGCGCCACGGCGGACGCCCCACCCGCTCAGGACCTTCCAGGGGCGCGTCGCGGTCCACAAACCGGCGGCCGCCGCCCTGCCCCACACCTACGTCTACTGCACCGACAAGCCGGAGCTGCGCGGGGGCAACGCCGGCATCGCCACCTCGGCGGCGCGGGCGCGGGCGGCCGGCTGGCGCTACCGCGAGCTGCCGACAACCCACGTCGCGATGGAGACGATGCCGCGGGAGCTGGCGGACCTGCTCCTGGAGCTATCGTAACGGGGACGAACGCGTCGGCGCCGTCCCGGCCTCGGTCGGTCGGATGACAGGATGGAGCCATGAGCACGCGACGATCGCCATCCCCGAAGACCTGGACGAGGCGCTCGCGGCGGAAGGTCGAGACCAAGGTGTGCCGTCCAAGGTTGGCTCCCTGGTCGACATGGCCCTTCGCCCGCTCTCGGCAGGTCACGGATATCCGACCCCGTTCCGCCCGTCCAACAGCACCCCGATCGAGCACGACGGCAACGAGACGGACCTCTGCGTCAACCACGATCGGTACGTCGCCGACGGGGAGATCGACGGTTCTCGCCGACACCGGTCCGCTCTGTGCCGAGACCGATTCGAAGGACCAGTACCACGTCCGGGCGCGGGTGAACAACCGGCGACCGGCGCGTGAGCGGCGCCAGGTCGCCGTGCCGGACCCGATAATGTGGGAGTGTCACTCGTTAAGCGTTCGACATCTTGGTACCGTTCGGGCGTGGTCGAAGGAGATTCTGGGAGAGGCCACGCTGATCGCTCCTACCGACGAAGACGACGTCGTCATGCGGCGGCTGCCCGGGTATCCGGCGCAGCGAATCACGCTCCTCGACGCCGTCTTGGCAGTCGTCAGCGATCGCCTCCGAGCGGCCGGTCGGACCTTCGACCATCCTTTCGACGTCATGGGGAGTACGGTCCGGCGATGAGCTCCGTTCGGTGCACCACCCGGCTCCCGCGACGCGATCCGTTGCCCCCCGCCGCCCTCCTCCGCCTCCTCCAGTTGACCGATTCCGGCTTCCCAACCGGCGCCTTCGCCTTCTCCCACGGGCTGGAGGGGCTGCTCGACGCCGGCCTGCTACGCGGGGAGACGGAGGTCGCCGCCGTGCTGCGCGCCCACGTCGAGGAGAGCCTGGCCGGGGTTGAGGCGCCGGCCCTCTGCCATGCCCACCGCTTCGCCGTGGCCGGTGACCAGGCCGCGCTCGTCGCCCTCGACGACGAGATGACGGCCATGAAGCCGGTCCCCGCGTTCCGCGCAGCGAGCAGCCGCGTCGGGCGCCGCTCTCTGGAGTCGAGCGTCGATCTGGTTGACGGGCCGGCGCCGAGCGCGTACCGTCGCGCGGTGGCCAAGGGACGCGCCGCCGGCCACCGGGCGATCGCCTTCGGCGTCGTGCTGCACGCCGTCGGGCTGGGTGAGGAGACGGCCGCGCTCGCCTTTGCCGCCGGGTTCGTCGGCGGTCTCGCCGCCGCCGCTGTTCGCCTCGGCGTCGTCGGCCAGGCCGCCGCCCAGCGGATCGTCGCCGCCCTCCGCCCAAACCTGCTCGCGGCGGTGGAGCGGGCACGAATCACGGCGATTGCCGAGATGGGGGCATACACGCCCATGCTCGACGTGGCCGGTCTTCGCCAGCCGGCCCTGCAGGGCCGGCTCTTCGCGTCGTGAGAGTCCTCCCCGCGCTCGGGCGCGGGGCCGGGGGTGAGGGCACGCCAGGGACCCCGTTCGCCTCGGCATCGCCGGCCCGGTCGGCACCGGCAAGACCGCGCTCGTTTGGCGCCTCTGCCAGCGGCTACGAGAACGCCTCAGCCTGGCCGTCATCACCAACGACATCTACACGCGGGAGGACGCCGAGTTCCTCCTCCGCCAAGCCGCCCTCCCCGAGGACCGGATCGTCGGCGTCGAGACCGGCGGCTGCCCCCACTCCGCGATCCGCGACGACCCCTCCCTCAACTACGAGGCGATCGCCGAACTGCGCGAGCGCCACCCCGACCTCGACTTGATCCTGCTCGAGAGCGGCGGCGACAACCTGTCGGCCACCTTCAGCCCGGAACTGGTCGACGCCAGCGTCTTCGTCATCGACGTCGCCGGCGGCGACAAGATCCCGCGCAAGGGCGGCCCCGGCATCGCCCGCTCGGATCTGCTGCTCGTCAACAAGATCGACCTCGCCCCCCTCGTCGGCGCCTCGCTCGAGGTGATGGCCCGCGATGCCGCCGCCCAGCGCCGCGGCGCGCCGACCCTCTTCACCAACCTCCGCGACGAGGAGGGGCTCGACGCGGTGCTGGCCTGGCTCGAGCCGCACCTCGCCGGCCGGCCCGCTGCGGGCGTCCGATAGCCCCCACCGGCCACCTCCGCCTCCGCGCCGCCCGCGTCGGCGGGCGCACCGTCCTCGCCGAGGTCGTCCGCGGTGCTCCCTTCCACCCCGGCCCCCCCGCCTACCGGGGCGGAGACGGCACCGCCGAGGTGATCGTTCAGCAGGTGGGGCCGGGCCTCTTCCCGGGGGAGATGCTCGACGCGGAGGTGGCGGTCGACCCCGGCGCCGACCTCGTGGTTCGCGGTCAGGGGGCGACCAAGGTGTACCCCTCGCCGGGCGGCGCGCCGGCGGTCTCGATGACGCGCCTTCGGGTCGCCGCCGGTGCCTCGCTGGCGTGGCTGCCGGGCGAGCTGATCCCGTTCCGGGACAGCGTCCTCCGCCAGGAGACCGTGGTCGAACTCGAGGCCGGCTCCCGCCTGGCGCTCCTGGAGATCCTGACCCCCGGCCGCCTGGCGATGGGGGAGCGCGACGCCTACACCCGGCTCGACCTCCGCCTCCGGATCGCGGTCGCCGGCCGCCCCGTGCTGATCGAGCGGGCGGTCTTGGAGCCGGGGCGCCGCCCTCTCGCCGCCGCCGCCCGCCACGGCGGCTTCGCCTGCGCCGGCGGCCTCTACCTCGCCGGCGTCGATGCGGGAGGGGAGTCACCGGCGCTCGGCCAGAGCGAACCGGGCGCCGCGGTTTGGTGGGGAAGCGGGACAACTGCCCACGGACCGGTCGCCGTCGTCCGCCTACTCGGCCCGACCGCGCAGGCCGTCCGCGCCCAGGCCGACGCCCTGCTCCGGGGGCTTCGGGCCGGCGCCGCGGCTCCGACGACGGCGTAGCCGGCGCCGCTCCGCCGCGATCGCACCTCCCACGGTCCGTCCGGTCCGATCGAGCTCTTCGGGCGGACAAACGATCGGTGCTGCCGGGCAGCGCCGATCCACTGTTCTCCATCGTGGGGAGATCTTGGGAAAACACCCTCCCGGGGCCGGGCCCGCCGAGGCCGGGTCTCGCGCCGGGCCCGTCGCTCGGCCACCGACCGCCATCGAGTCCCTGAGCGATTCCCTTACGTTACCTACGGCAGGCTACTTCCCGCTTCCCCGCCGCGTGCGAACCACGCTGCGCCGGCGTGGAACAAGGAACGCGCGGCCACGTCTCGTTCGCCGCGCTCGCGCATCAATCCGATCGGAGGCGCGCCCCGCTTGGAAGGTGCCTTTTGTCCACCCCCTGCGGCCAAGCAACGGCCCGCGCTCGTAGCCCGGTTGGCACCGATCGTGCAACGTGCCCGCCGCTACCGAATCATTTCGGGGGCATTTTCGTGGCCGGCTGCGTTCTTCCGGTCACGTACGGAATCGTGAGGAGACGGATCATGTCATCGCTCGGACGTAAGCTCGTCGTGCCAGCCGCCGCCGTGGCGACGCTTGGTCTGGTTCTTATCGGCGGCGCGATCGGCCGCGCCCAGGACGCCACCCCGGACGCCGGCATGGCCGCCAGCCCCGCGGCCAGCCCCGCGGCCAGCCCGGTCGCCAGCCCCGACGCCACTCCGGCCGCGGCCGTTCCGGTTGAGGTGGTCGTTCGCTAGACCTCCGGCTGGCCCGACAGCGGCGTCGGGTCGGCCGGTCGCGGTGACCGTCGTTCCGTGGGCGATGATCTCGTCCTCGAACATCGGCGAACCTCCCCCATCGTTGCCGCAGACACTCCCGGTGTCGACCGGAAATTGGTGGCGAGCCGAGCGAACGAGATGACGTTCGCCGTCGCCACACTCCCTCCCCCGCCTGCCGCGGCGTCATCGACCAGGCAGCGGCCGGGCTAACGGGTACATCTCACCCACGGGTAGTTCCCGAACAAACGGGTCTAATCCGAGATCACGGACGGGTCGAGAGCTGGCCTGGTGTTCTGGTGCCCAACGGCGAGCGGCTATGCCGGCAGGCCCCGCCCGCCGGCCGCATGATGGCGGCCGACCAAAAGAGCGGGGCGCAATCCGTGTCGATCGCTCGCGTTCCGTGGGTGGAAGAGCCGGATGCTTCCGCGCCAGGGGGTTACTCGTCGCGCTCGTGCCCTGCCTCGCGCTCGTCGCGCCGGCCGGCGGGGTCATCGCCCGGGACGGTGAGGACCTGCCGGGCGAGCCGGCGATCCAGCTCGGCAACGTCGCCGGTGGCCTCGCCGGCAGGGGCGTGCTTCGACAGGCGGCAACGGTGGCTGAGGCGTGCAGGAGGGGTCCCATTGCTATCCGACCGATGGCGCCGATTGTCCGCGCCCGGGTCGGCACCCTGCTGGTCGTCGAACAGCAACAGGACCCGAACGGGATCTCGATCACCGGCCTCGGCGTCGCCCACGGTGGCTTCCCGGTCCTCGACGGCATCAACGTCGGCGCGGACTGGGGAACGGACCAGGTGTGGGGGTGGCCCGCGACGCGGCCGACGTCTATCGGTACCCGGGACCGCTCGACACGGCGCTCTCCCTGACCGGCGCCGGCGCCGACAAGGCGGGCCGGCTCTCCGCCACCGTCTGTGCCCGCCAGTTCAGCCGTGACAACGACGCCTTCGCGGACCCCCGGGACATCCTATCGCGCCCCATCGCCGCCGATCAGGTGCCGCCGGACGCCGAAATCGCCCCCTGGGTGAAGCCTCGGCAGCCCAATCCACGCCCGGGACGCCCACCGTCACCACGTCCGCGGCGGGCGCGGCTCCACCCGCCCTGACCTTCGAGGCATACGACACCGGATGGCGCGCCAACGGCCAGGAGAGCGCGGCGGAACCGCCCCCCCGGCCGCCGTCCCGAGGGCAACGATCGCCCTCCCCGACAACGGCACGCTTCCCCACTACTTCGCCGTCGACGCGCTCGGCATCGACCAGGACATGCCGATCGGCCAGACCGTGGAGGTCACCCTCCCGGCCGACGCGGTGCCGGGAACCTGCGAGTAGTACGGGAACGTTCCCAGCCCCATTCCGGCATCTTCGGGCGGCGCAGCGGCCCGCGGGGCGACCACCGCGCCGTTCCGCGCTGGCGCGTCCCAGGTCGAGCCGAGCGAAGCGCTCGGGCTGCAAAAAGGCTCCCACCGACTTGCGACCGCCGTCGGACGGCGTCGCCCCGCGATCGGGGACTCCTCGGCTCGCCGGAGAGCAATCGGAACGTCCCATCAGCCCGCGGGAATTGCCTCCAGCCGAAACCGACCCGACCCCGCCGAGGGGGACCACGATGACCATTGGTCCGGTCCGGTGACCGTCTCCGCTTCCCAGATCAGCCGGTACTCCGCCGGGCGCGGTTGTTGGTCGCGGTCCAGCCGCCGGTAGTTCAGCTCCAGCAGGGCGCGCGTTGCCGGCCCGGCGGCGGCGAGGCGAGCCTCGATCAGCGGCACGGCACGGCCCCGGTCGGAGAAGGCGTCGACGATCGAGCACTCGCAGAAATAGGCGAGGGCGCCGATCTCCCCCGGTGAGATGACCGTCGCGTCGCCCACGCGCTGGCCCAGCTGCCGTCCGATCGTCGCGTACCCGTCCGGGGTCGACCAGTTCCCGAAGAGCGGCGGCATCTTCCACGGCACACCGTCGCGGACGTTCACCACGACGCTCCCGGCGAGGAAGCAGGCGACGAGCGCGACCCCCGGTAGGGCGACCGCGCGGCGGACCGCCGGCCGTTGGCGCAGGGCGACGCCCAGCAGAACGCAGAGGCTGGTCCCGAGCGCGACGAGGGTGGGCACGTAATACCACTGGTAGGGCGGCACCCCGAGCCGCGCGTAGACCGCGTAGTAGGCGACGCCCGCCGTCCCAAGGACGACGGCGGGGACCAGATCGGGGCGGACGACCCGACGCCACGGCAGCCCCGCCACGGCCCAGCCGATGATCCCAACGATCCCGAGCACCGCCGGCCCGAAGGAGACGATCGTCGACAGCGGGTTCCGGTTGAGGAGGTCCAACGGGCCGTTGCCGAACGACCACGGCCCAAACGCGCGCTGGACCGTCTTGATCGCGAAGGTGTCCGGGATCGCCGAGCCGAAGAACCACCAGCTCCAGGCATACCACGGCAGGCTGACGGCAACCGCCGCGCCGACCGCCCTCGGCAGCCCACGGCGCAAGGCGGCGCTCGAGAGCGCCAGGGGGAGGACGAAGACGACGAGGTCGAGCCGGGTCAGCACCGCCAGGCCGGCGACCACCCCGAAGGCGACCGGCCGGCCGCGGATGGCCGCCGCCAGCATCCCGATCAGGACCGCCGGGATCAGCAGCACCTCCAGACCGGTCGAGGAGAGCAGGAGCGGGTTGAGCAGCACCAGCGCCACACCGAGCGCCGGCGCCAGGGGTGGCAGCCGGAGCGCGGCGGCGATCCGGCCCCACCACCAGGCCATTGCCAGCGCCGACCCGACGATGACGACCCCGAGGCCCGCGACCGGGTCGACCTCGCCGCCGAGCCGGAGCAGCGCGGTGGCGCCGCCGAGCAGCAGGATGTTCAGCGGGGAGGTTGCCGCGTTCGCCGGCTCGCTGGCGATCAGCCCCCAATGCGGCCCGGTCGCCAGGTTCCGCGCGTAGGCGAGGGTGATGTAGGCGTCGTCGATCAGGGCGCCGCGGACCAGCCAGAACAGGGCCGCGGCAAGCAGCACGGCGCCACCACAGAGCCACGCCGCGACGCGGCGCCCGCTCCCATCCTCCGGCGCCGCCTCCGCGGGCACGGCCTCGCCGCCGTTCAGCGCCGGCAACGGTCTCGTGGCCCCCCACCGGGCGCTCCCCGGGCGGGCGGCCAGGTCCGCCGCGTCGGCGGGCGCTTCGGAAACCGGCACAGCGTCCTCCTTCGTCAAAACGGGACGGGGGCAGGGCGGGGGAGCACGGCGACGCGGCGGGCGAGCCGGCTTGGGCTAGCCGGTTTCGGAGCCGGGGTCGGCGATGCAGGACGCCGTCGGCACGGGGAAGGTCCGCGTGCCGTGGCGGTGGAGCAGGTGGAGCTCGGTCCGCCCCGGCCGCAGCCACGACGAGTAGGGGACGGTGGTGACGACGTCGAAGCCTTCCACCGGCGCGGCGGAGACGACGTAGCTCGAATCCGTCGCCGGCACGTCGCCGGGCGTCCACCACCAGACCCACCAGTGCCCGAACCGAGGGGGCGCCGGTTCCGGGTTCTCCTCCGTCCTCCCCCACAGGTGGTAGCCGACCCACGAGTAGCCGCCGTCGAGCTTGGTCAGCGGGACGCCGCCGCAGACCGCTGAACGGGCGACGTCCCAGGTCCCGCGCTGGAAGACGAGGAAGTCCCGGGTGCCGGCGACCGAGACGGCCGCGAAGACCGCGACCGCGACCCAGGCGACCGGCATCGCGAGCCGGACGTCGCGCAGCGCCCAGACGGCGAGGCAGAGCACGAACGGCAGCAGCGGCAGGAGGTAGCGGTCGAGCGAGCCGATCCAGTCCCGGAAGGGGAACGACGGCGGGAGCACCCCGGCGACCTGCCAGAGCCCGACCGCGAGCACCAGCCCCGCCCCGGCGCGGTCGGGTCCGGGCGCGGCGCCGACCTTGCGGCAGAGCGCGAGGGCGAGCAGCAGCGCGCTCGCCGCGCAGGCGGCGGTCAGCCAAGCAACGCCGGTCGGGCCCAAGAACGGGAGGTCGGGCCGCCCGGCCAGACCGGACAGGTCCGCCGGCCCGAACCCCCAACGGGCGACGAACTGGGGGACGTACGGCATCAGGCGCCCGGCCCCGGTGTAGCTCGTGAGGGCGGCCACGAAGAGCCCCTCGGCGACCACGAAGAGCACCCACCCCGCGGTCGGGACGGAGCGGACCAGGCCGGGCAGCCCGGCCAGGGCGGCGCGCGACAGCGGCAGCGCGGCGAGCATCAGCGGCAGGACGAAGAGGCCCGCGTACATGACCTCGAAAAACGTCATCCCCTCCACCACGCGCCAGCTCTCCGCGGCACCGGCCCGCACGATCGAATCGACGAAGGACTCCTGCCCGCTCTGGACCCCCCGCGAGACGAACAGGACGTAGAAGATCGCCGCCGCCGCCGGGATCGCCGCCACCGCCGCCAGGAGGCGGACGCCGCCGCGGTTCGGCCGCAGGCGGTTGGCGAGGAGCAGGTAGGTCGCGACCCCGAGCGGGATCAGCGCGCCGTGCGGCCGCACCAGGAACGCCAGCGCCGCCGCCGTGGAGCCGAGGAGCGTGGCCTGGGTGTCGGGCCGGTCCGGCCGCAGGCCGCGCGCGTACCCCGCGGTGGCGATCGTCATTAGCGCCGCGAACGGCGCGTCGGTCATGAAGCTGAAGCCGAGCACGAACGCCAGGGGATTGAAGAGGTAGAGGGCGGCGGCGAGCGCGCTCCGCGTCCGGTCGACCGCCAGCTCGCGGCAGAGCGCGTACAAGGCCCAGCCGCCCGCGAAGACGAGGGCCACGGTGGAGAGCCGGAGCGCGCCGAACGTGTCCCCGAGGACCGTGGCGAAGAGCGCGCCCCAGGCGACCTGGAAGATCGCCGTCGGCGCGGAGAGGGGCGGGACCTCGAGGTCGCCGCGGCGGCGGAGCTCCTCCACCGCCCGGACGAAGATCCAGTCGTCGCCGACCAGGGTCGAGGCCATCGTCGGGACGATGAACGCCGAGAGGGCATAGAGCATCAGGACGGCGACGGCGGCCGAGTGAGCGCGCACGTGCCGACCAATCCGGGTCGCCCATCGCGTGGTGAACGCCGGCGAGACCCGGGGGCCGTCGCCGGGGACGGCAAGGCCACTCCCCGTCCCGCCGGTCGCCGTCCTCGTAACCTCTAGCTCCGTCGACATGGGCAGGGCGCGGTCCTCGGCGAGGGCGTGGGACTGTGCCGGCGGTGTCCCGGCCGCCGACGGCCACGACCCGTCGGGCGGCGGGGCGACCACCACACCGTGGTCGACACGGCACCGTACCATACGGAAGCCCCCGCCCGCCGCCGACCCCGGGGCGCCGGATCGGGACAACGCGCGGGCGGCAACACGGGCCGACGGGAATGCTCTCGCCGGCTCCGACTCGGCACCCGCCGGGACTCGACCGCCCGGGAACCGGCGACGGGTCCGTCGGCGGCCTGGCCCGTTCCCCTCCCACGGTCCGCTCGGCGCGGGCCGGTGCCAGCGCCCGGCGACGTCACCGCTACGGGGATCGGCACGGCGCCCGTCAGCGAAGGGGACGCGGCGACGGGCCGCGAAGGTGGCCGATTCCTTGCGTGGGCCGATGCAGAGCGGCCGGGCATCCTGCCGCGACGGACGAGGGCGGATTCGGCGGTCCGCCCTCGTGCCCGCTGCCCGGCCGATTGGGATGGGGGGCTAGGGGGCGCTCCGCGACCGAGGGCCGGCTCCGGCGGCAGCGGACTGCGCCCGGTTCCCGGCACCATTTGGGCGGGGTTGCCGCTGCCGGCCGGGAGCGCAGGCACGGGCGAGCGGCCGCAAGCCGGACCGCCTATCGAACGGGGCCGGCCGCGGCGACGGTGGTCGGACGCGAGGCAAGCGCTGGGGGGTCGTGATCAAGGAGCGGCATTCGTCCGGGCCGATGGCGCGCGCCTCCGCGCTCAGCGCCCGCATCCACGCCGTCGCCCGGAGCGCGGACATCCTCTGGGGCGTCCTCATCGCGGGCATCCTGGGCTCGGCCTACGTGGCAACCCTCCTGCCCGGCGTCTACACCTTCGGCGACACCACCAAGTTCCAGTACCTCGGCAAGGTGCTCGGCACCCCCCACCCGACGGGGTACCCGACCTACCTGGTCCTCAACCACCTCTTCGTCCGCCTCTGGCCGTTCGGCTCACTGGCCTGGAAGGCGAACCTGCTCTCAGCCGTCTTCGCGACCGTCGCCGTCGCCGTCCTCTTCAAACTCCTCCGGGCAATGGGGGTGGACCCGTTCCTCGCGGTCGTGACCAGTCTGAGCTTCGGCTTCACCCGCACCCTCTGGACGCAGTCGGTGATGGCCGAGGTCTACACCCTCAACCTGCTCTTCGTCGCCGCCACCGTCTCCTGCCTGGCCGTTTGGCACCTGAGGCGGCGCGACGGGTACCTGCTTGCCGGCCTCGCGATCTACGCTCTCTCCTTTGGCAACCATCTGACGATGATCACGTTCCTGCCGGCCATCGCCTGGTTGATCCTGACCACCGACGCCTCCGCCGTGCTGCGGCCCCGAAACGTGGCGGCGACCGCGGGTTTCGTCGCGCTCGGCGCCCTCCAGTACTCGTACGTCTTCTGGCGCTCCTCCGTCGAGCGCCCCGGGTTCCTCGAGATGCGGGCCAGCACTCCGGAAGAGTTTTGGTGGTGGGTCAGCGGTGGCCCGTTTCGGGGGCGGATGTTCGCGTTCACGCTCGAGGAGGTGGTCACCCAGCGCCTTCCCATGTTCGTCGAGCACTTCTGGGCAGATTACGGACCCCTGACCCCGGTCATCCTCCTCGGGGTAGCGACGCTCAGGCCCGTCCGGTTGAACGTCTTCTTGCTGCTCGGCGCGGCCGGGAGCGCTTTCTACGCCATCAACTACGACGTCGGGGACGTCTTCGTCTACTTCATCCCCACGTACCTCATCGCCGCCGTCTACCTCGCCTTCGGCCTCCGTGGCATCGGGCGGCTCATCGCTCGCCTTGGAACCGCGCTCGTCGCGTCCGGGCGCCGCTGGGCGAACCCACCGCCGTCCGGCTCGGGCCGCCCGCCAGGGCTGGCACGGGCCCCGTTGGTTTTCGTGCCGTGGCTGCTGCTCCTGGCGAATCTCCCCGTGGTGGACCAGAGCGAGAATAGGGCCGCCGCCGTGGCAACCGACGCCGTCCTGCGGGAGGTCGGCGCAAACGCCGTCGTCGTCACCGCGCCCTACCACTACTCGGACTACCAGTCGCTCATGTATTCCGTCTACGGCGAGGATCGCGAGAAGGACAACATCCGCGCGCTGTGGGCGGCGCAGCCGGGAGCGGTGGCGGCGTACCTCTGCGAGGACCGCCCCCTGTTCCTCCCGTTCCAGAAAGAGGAGGTGCTGCCGGGGTCGGACGTCTACGCCATGAGGCCCCCCGCCGGCGTTGACCGGGTCGGCCTCTGCACGGAGACCGGCCCCGACTGCGCGTTCGCCTTCGGAACCGGCTGGCACGACCCCGAGACGACCGACTCGCTGTGGCGACGCTGGTCGGACGGGTCGGGCCGGCTCTGGGTGTTCGCCGAGCGCGCGATGGAGATCGCGGTGGACGGTGAACTGGCCTCGATCCGGGAATCGGACCGGGTGGACGTCCTGGTCAATGGGCGCGTCGCACGGACGCTGGACGTGACGTCCACCGGGGCGCGGTCGCCGGGACCGATCCCCCTTCGGTTGGACGCGGGCGAGAACGTCGTCGAACTCCGCTCCCAGAGCCCGGCCAGCCGCACGGCGAGCGACCCCCGCCAGCGGTCCCTCGTGGTCCACAACCTGAGCATGACGGGTGGTGGACCTGGCCCGGCCTGCGATTTCTTGCTCTGATGGGTCCGCGAAGGCGGGAGGAAGGCGGAGTGTCGGACGCCGGGGCTCCGGCGGTGGCGGGGGACCGGGTACCCTGCCTGTCGCGGGTGCGTCCGGCACGCACCAGCGCTGTCGACCGCCGCCGAGACGCTAGGGGTGCGCGGGACCGCCCCCCGGCCACCGAGGCCCCGCCGCGTCAAGGTCCGATGCCGCAACAGGGTGGTGCCGACCACGTGGCCGTCCCGTTGCCGACCGATGCTACACATCCGGTTATGCATTTATCTCGATAAAGTGATATACTAGCGCCAACGGTAGAGAGAGGCCCCCGTTCAAGCGGTCCCCCCACGAGAGGCAAGTAGGCACCCCATGAAGCTGCTGCGCAACCTGTTCAACCGCCCGGCGCGCCCCGCCGGCTCCCGTTTCGACCGCTACTACGGCGACGTGATCCGCGCCGGCGTCGGTTACCCGACCGCCGACGAGGCGCGCCGCGACCTCGCCAGCCACAACCGGACGATGATCCGTCACGGCTGGATGCGGTAACGCCGGCCCACCGGCACGACGGGAAGGCCCCCGGATCGAGTGATCCGGGGGCCTTCCCGCGTCCCCGCCGGGAAGACCGCCACGACCGTCGCTACCGGAAGGTGGCCTCGCCGACCCAGCGGTTCCGTGGAAACGCGCCGCGCGTCCTGCTGTCGCGCGAACCGCTCTACGCGAGTCCCGCTGCCCCCTCGTCCGCCACCCACCGCGCCACCTGGGACGGCGAGACCTGCTCCGTCAGCAGCGTCCGGAAGCGCGCCCCCCGCTCCGCCGCCGGTCCCGCGTCGAGCCAGGCGCCGAGCAGATCGTACCCGGCGTGGTAGGTAAAGATGTAGGCGCGCCAGAGCGGGTCGGCGATGAAGCGCAACCGCTGCCGCGCCTCCCCTTCCGCGAGGAGACCGTAGCGTCGCAGGTAAGCGACGACATCCTCCTCGCCCGCGCCGTCGGCGTGGAGCAGCAGCGCCGCGTTCCCCGGAACGGCCCGTAGCGCCCGGAGGGCGCGGGCGATCCCCGCCTCCCGCTCCTGATCGGCGAGGTCCGTCAGGCCGGCGAGCGGATAGACCCGCTCCGTCCGGAACGCGAAGCGCTCGTCACCGGGGAAAATCGCCCCCTCGGCTAGCGTCGCGATCCCCTCGGAGATCACGCACTCCGGCGTGTTGATCAGCTGGATCGCGTGCTCGCCGTAGCCCCGCTCGCGGTAGAGCCGCTCCTTCAGGGCGTGCTCGGCGTGGTGTCCCGGGTACGCCTCGTGGCAGAGGAGGTCGGTCAAACGGTCGGCGTGGATCGGCAGGTCGGTGTTCAGCTCGACGCGGGAGCGGGCGTCCCCGAGATACCAGTTGTAGCCACTCCAGGGTTGGTCCTGGACGAACCGGAACTCGACCGCCTCCCCGTCGGGCAACTCGATCAGACCGGCGGTCCGCCGTCGCAACTCCGGCACGAGGGCGTCGATCAGCGTCCGCGCCGTCTCCGGCGGGATCGCCAATCGTTCGCGCCAGGCGACCATCCGCTCCGCCACCGGTCCCGTCCCCGGCAGCAGCCCGTCCAACTCCGCGATCGCCCCGTCGAAGACGGCCTCCGGCGTCCGCTCCGGCTCGATGTCGAAGAGCAGGCGCACCTCGTCGGGGTAGGCCAGCGCCTCGCCCGCCAGTCGGCGGCAAGACGCGATCATCGCCCCAACCTGCGCCGTGAGGTAGCCGACCCGTCCCTCCGGCGCGTCCGCCTCGGCCACCCGCACCGCCAGCGCCCGCGCCCGCGCCAGCAACGCGGCCGGCGCTGGCGCCTCCCCCGCTAGCGCCTCATCCCGCACCGCCGGCGGCCCGAGGTAGGCGTCGACATAGCCGGACACGTGCCGCTCGATGCCGAAGGCCAGGGCGACGTAGTCGCGGGAGAGAGGGTCGAGGGCGGGGCGGTCCTGCTCGTTCGTCACGGGGGCTCCTCTCCACGGGCACGGGGATCGCCCCCATCTTAAAAAGGGCGGACTGCCGTCCATGATCGCCGCGAACCCGTACGGGGTGATCATGGAGCTTAGAACGCCGGGGGCCGGACGCCGCGGACGGGATCGCCGCCGCTTCAGACCGGCGCCGCGTCCCGCGGCTCGTAGCCGAGCACCTCGCGCGCGTGCGAAAGGTCCCAGAACTGGCGCGGGTTGTTCGAGATGCCATAGACGACTGCCCAGCGGATGTCGGCGTCGAGGGCGCGGCCGATCAACTCGGCGCAGTCGCGGCGGCTCAGCCAGACGGCGCGCATCCGCTGCCGCCTTACCTCCTCGGTCGCCAGGTTGAGCAGCGCCGGCGAAGAGGCGAGGACCTCGGGCGCGGTCGGGTCGTCCCCCGCGCGCACCGCGCCGATCCGGAGGCAGACGACCGCGATCCCGTCCCGGTCGGCGTAGAGGCGGCCGAGCGCCTCGCCGTAGACCTTGGAGACGCCGTAGAGGGAGTCGGGCCGGACCACGACGGTATGGTCGTAAACGCGGGGGTCGTCAAGCGCGTAGAGCCCCGGCGCGCCGTCCAGCTCGTAGCCACCGATGGCGTGATTGGAGGAGGCGAAGACGACCCGTCCGACCCCCGCCCGCCGCGCCGCCTCGAAGACGTTGTAGGTGCCGACCAGGTTGTTCGGCAGGATCTCCTCCCACGGCGTCTCGACCGCCGGCGAGGCGGCGAGATGGACGACCGCGTCGACCCCCGCGAAGGCGGGCAGGATCGCCTCCAGATCGGCGATGTCCGCCGCGTGGCTCGGAAAGTCCGCCGGCTCCTTCGTCAGCGCCCGCAGCTCGTAGCGGTCCGCCAGGTGCTCCCGCACCGCCGTCCCAATCGTCCCCTCGGCGCCCGTCACCAGGACGCGCCGCTTCGGCTCTGCCATCGTCTCCCCTTCAATCTCCTAGGAACCGGTGCTCCGCCACCGACCGCGCCCACGCCTCGACGCGGGCGACGTGACCCGCCGGGATCGCCGGGTCGATCTCGGCGATCGTTTGCTCCCCGGCGACCGGCTGACCGACGACCGGCATCTCCCCAGCCCCGTTAATCGACTTCGACCGATCGACGCCGCCGGATCGGCGGTTGTCGGCGAGCACCGCCCGCCAGTCACGCCCCCGCCCGAATATCTCGTTCGTCCCTGCCCGATGCGCCGCCCGCATCCATGGCTTGGCCCGGCTCGGATGCTGCGCCTGATAAGTGAAGACGACGCGCCCGTGGACCTCAAACGCCCTGGACACGCCGCGGTAGTCGGCTTCCAGCATCGCGTGAAAGCGATCGGGGCAGGTCTCCGCGCTGGGGAGGTGCGCCCCGCACCGCGCGCACCTCACGCTCCTAGGTCGCCTCTTTGCTCAAGCAGACAATGCCGTTCGCGCCGAACCGCCGCGAGCGCATCGTCAATCCAAACGTTGATCTCGTCGGTGTCGGCCTTCTCAACCTCCTGCCGCATCGGCGCGAAGTGCTCGCACAGCTCCCGCAACCACGGCAAGCCCCGCAGCTCGCAGCCCTCGACGCCGATCCGGAGCAGGGTGTCGGCCCCGGTCCCAAGATCACTGCGGTACTCGTCCGGGATCGTGACCTGCCCCTTCGTCCACGCCCGCACCACCTTGCTCACGGCGCCATCTCCTCCGCGTTCCAAACAGTTCCCGCCAGAGTAGGAAAGGACAAAGGTGCGGTTACGGCATCGTCATCCTACCCGTGACCGGGTGGGGGAGCAACGACCGGACAGGGCCGATCGCCTGCCGCCGCGGGCGCGTTATGATGCCGGATCGGCCCATTCACGGCGGCGACGAACGGACGGGTGCGCACGGGACGGGACCGGCCAACGATTCCGCGATTGGAAAGCGCGTCACGGAGCAGGCGGGTGACCATCCCCGATTTCCAGACCCTGATGTACCCGCTGCTCCGCGCCGTCGGCGACGGGGGCGAGCACCGTGCCAGGGAGTACGTCGAGGAGCTGGCACAAGATTTTGGCTTGTCCGAATTGGAGCGCCGTCAGCTCCTCCCGAGCGGTCGGCAGAGTGTGTTCGACAACCGCGTCGGCTGGGCGGCAACCTACCTCGTCAAGGCCGGCTTGCTGGAGCGGACAGGCCGCGGTGCCGTCCGCGCCACCGACCGCGGGCGTCGGGTACTCGGCACGGACGTTGCCCGTATCGACATCCCGTACCTCTCCCAATTTCCGGAGTTTGAGCGGTTCCGTCGGAAGTCGTCCACCGGGAGCGAGTCCGACAACCTCGCCGCGGCGACGAACGGGGCCCCCGATCCCATTCCATCCCCGCCCGGCTCCGCGATTGGGGGAAGCGGCGCCCGGCAAGCCCCGGTCTCTCAACAGACGCCGGCCGAACTCTTGGAGGCCAGCTATCGGGGCCTGCGACAAGCACTTGCCGACGATCTTCTGGAACGCATCAACCAGGCCCCACCGCGCTTCTTCGAGCAGCTCGTCGTCGACCTCCTCGTCGCGATGGGCTACGGCGGCTCGCGCGCCGACGCGGGGCAAGCCGTCGGCGGGAGTGGGGACGGCGGCATCGACGGGATCATCAAGGAGGACCGGCTGGGGCTGGACTTCGTCTACGTCCAGGCCAAACGCTGGGATCAGACCGTCGGCCGGCCACTCGTCCAGGCCTTCGCCGGCAGCCTGGAAGGGCAGCGGGCCCGGAAGGGCGTCTTCATCACGACCTCGGCGTTCAGCAAGGACGCCCAGGACTACGTCACCCGGATCGAGAAACGCATCGTCCTGATCGACGGGGAAACCCTCGCCTAGCTCATGATCGACTACGGCGTCGGCGTCGCCGACGTCGCCACCTACCACGTCAAGCGCGTCGACGCCGACTACTTCGGCGACGAGTAGCCGAGCCACGCCTCCACCGGCGGCCGGGGGGTCGGGCCCCTTCAGGGGGCGTTCGTTCGGTCCGCCCGGGGTGGTGAATCTCGGGCGGCAGGTCCCCGGCGGCCCACCTCCCGCCGCGGTCTCACCCCACCGCCGCCGTCGCCCCCGCCGCTGCCCCGATCCGCTCCAGCGCCTTCTTCAGATTCTCCTCCGAGTTCGCGTACGAGAGGCGCAGGTACCCCTCGCCCTGGTCGCCGAAGGCGGTGCCGGCCAGCGCCGCCACGCCGTGCTCCTCCAGCAGGGTGTCCGCGAACGCCTTGCTCGTCATCCCGGTGCCGGTGATGTTCGGAAAGACGTAGAAGGCGCCCGCCGGGCGCAGGCAGGAGACGCCGGGGATCGCGTTCAGGCCGTCGACGATCAGGTCGCGCCGCCGCCGGAAGGCCGCCACCATCGCCCGCGCCTCGTCCTGGGGGCCGGTCAGCGCCGCGATGCCCGCCCGCTGCACCGCGGAACTGGTGCAGGAGACGCTGTTGACCATCAGCTTGGCGATCTGCTCCGCCAGCGGGAGCGGCATCGCCCCGTAGCCGAGCCGCCAGCCGGTCATCGCGTAGGTCTTCGAGAACCCGTCGAGCAGCACCGTCCGCTCCGCCATCCCCGGCATCGTCGCGATCGAGACGTGCTCCCCCTCGTACAGGATCTCGGCGTAGATCTCGTCCGCCAGCACGACCAGATCGTGCCGCACCGCCAGCTCGGCGATCGCCGCGATCTCGTCCCGCGTCAGCACGCCGCCGGTCGGGTTCGCCGGGCTGTTCAGGATCAGCAGCCGGGTGCGGGGGGTGATCAGCCCGGCCAGCTCGTCGACGTCGAGGCCGAAGGCGCGCTCCTCGCGGAGCGGGATCGGGACCGCCCGCGCCCCGACGAAATCGATCATGCTCCGGTAGATTGGGAAGCCGGGGTCGGGGTAGATCGCCTCGTCCCCCGCCTCCAGCAGCGCCATGATGACGAAGAACATGACCGGCTTGCCGCCCGGGGTGACCACGATCTGGGCCGGGTCGTAGGCCGTCCCCCGCGACCCGTTGAGGTACGCCGCGATCGCCTCGCGCAGATCCGGCTGCCCGTTCGCCGGGCCGTAGTGGGTCCACCCCTCGCGCAGCGCGTCGCACCCCGCCTCGACCACGGCCGCCGGGGTCGCAAAGTCCGGCTCCCCGATCTCGAGGTGGACGACGTCCCGTCCCCGCGCCTCCAGCGCCTTGGCCCGGACCAGCACCTCGAACGCGGTCTCGGTCCCCAACCGTCCCATCCGCCCCGCCAGCCTCACGGCACCCCTCCTCGCTCTACCCTCGCCCGTCGTGGGCCGGTTTGTACCCGAACGGCGGGGGGGCCGCAATCACCGCCGAGTCCCCCGCCCCGCGCCGCCGCTCGCCGAGCGCCGTTCGACCACATCCGATAAGCGCGGATCGACCGGCGACCCGATCGCGGCACCGTGTCGGCCCGACGCGCCCGAACCCCTCCCGATCGCCGCTCACTATGCCCTGCTGTCACCGCACGCACGCGGCTTTGGGCATTCTCCCTACGCCACCCTAATCCCTTCGCTCCCCGGTGGTACACTTAATTCGGTCATCGTTGGGTCGAGGCCGCCGGGAAGGTTGACGTCCGCGGCCCACCGCCGCCAACGCGACCGCCGCGGCCGACAGGCTGGGCGATCGGACGGTCAGGAGCGCCCCATGCCGCCGCTGGCACCCGCCGCCGCAGCCACCGAGCGTCCCGATGTCGCCGGGGTTGCTGCACCCCCGCCCACCGCCGCGCCCCTCCCGATCCCGACCCTGCTCGACGTGTACCGGGCGCGACGGGTCGTCGACCGGTTCCTGCCCCGGACGCCGCTGCTGGCGCCGCCCGCGCTCGCCGCGCGGCTCGGCTGCGAGGTGCACGTCAAGTGCGAGAACCTGCAGCCGATCGGCGCCTTCAAGGTCCGTGGCGGCCTCAACCTCCTAAGCCTGCTCACCCCCGAGGAGCGGACGCTCGGCGTCGTTACCGCCTCGACCGGCAATCACGGCCAGTCGATCGCGTACGCCGCCCGCACCTTCGCCACCCGGGCGACGATCTTCGTGCCGGAGGGTTCCAACCCGCTCAAGGTCGCGGCAATCCACGGGCTCGGTGCCGAGGTGGTCGTTGCCGGTCACGATTTCGACGCGAGCTTCGCCGCCGCCGCGGAGGCCGCCGCCGACCGAGGCGCCCTCTTCGTTCACCCCGCCAACGAGCCGCGGCTGATCGCCGGGGTGGCGACCTCCACGCTGGAGATCCTGGAGGCCGTGCCGGACCTCGACGTTCTGATCGTCCCGGTCGGCGGCGGCAGCGGGCTGTCCGGTGCCGTCGTCGTCGGCAAGGCGCTCAACCCGCGCCTGACGGTGATCGGCGTCCAGGCGACCGGTGCATCGGCGGTCCATGACAGCTGGCGGCGGCGGGAGATGATCGCCCACGAGCGGGTGGAGACCTTCGCCGAGGGGCTCGCTACCCGGGTCGCCCACGACCTGCCGGCCCGGATCATCTGGGACGGGGTCGACGACATCCGGCTCGTCTCCGACGCCGAGATGCGCCGCGCCCTGCTGACGCTCCTGGAGACCACGCGTCTCCTCGCCGAGGGGGCCGGCGCCGCCGCGCTCGCCGCTGCGTACGCGATGCGCGAGGAGCTGGTTGGGCGGAAGGTGGCGGTCATCCTCTCCGGCGGCAACCTGACGCTCGACGCGCTGGCCGAGGCGCTCGCGACGGAGCGACCCTGGTGAGCCGACGAGTCTCCTCCCTGCGCGACTTCGTCGCCCTGCGGCGGCGCGACGGCGCCGGCAACCGCGTCCTCCAGATCGCGCGCGACGTCACCGACCGCCGCCGTGCCGTCCAGGGCGCGCTCGCCGAGATCCGGCAGCCGCCGATTCTTGACCGCCTGACCGCGGAGGACTTCCGCGGCCTGGACGAGGTGGTCGTCGAGCAGAGCGGGGAGGACCGCGAGTACGCGATCGTCCTCGCTCGCCTCACCCACGCCGCCGCCCGCGCCAAGGGGTTCGACCGCCAGATCGTCGACGCCGCGCTCCGGCTCGACACCCTTCTCCCGGGCGAGGACCCGGCCCACGAGCGTGACCGTCTGCTGCGCGATGCCTACGCCGTCGCCCAGCGCGGCGGCTACGTCCGAGGCGGCCGGATCGCCCTCGGCCGCCTCGGCCACCGCGCCCTGGAAGCCGCCGACACGGAGCGCGCCCGCCTCCTGCTCCGGCAGCAGCTCGACCTGGGCGACGAGGAGGAGGACACCGTCGCCGAGGTCGACGCCGCCCTCGCCCTCGGCGACCTGCTCCGCCGCGAGGGGGATCGCCGCGCCGCTCAGGCCCTCTTCCGCCGCGCCGGCCGCTCCGCGCAGCGGCTCGACCACCACCGCGGCATCGCCGAGGCGCTCGTTCGCCAGATCGAGCTGATGCCGCGCGACACGGACCTGGAGACCTTGGCCGCCCTCCAACGGCAGGCCTCGGAGGCGGCGCGCCGCACCGTCGATCTCGGTCTCCAGAGCCGGATCGTGCTCAGCCTGGCGGAGACGCTGCGCCGCAACGGCAAGCGGGACGAGTCGATTGTCCAGCTGGAGCATGGGCTCGCGATCGCCCGCCAGATCGGCGACCTTGCCCTTGAAGGGCGTTGCCTCGCCGCCCTCGCCGAGGGGGAACGCGGACGGGGCCGCCTCGCCGCCGCCGCCGACCACGAGCGGACGCTGGTCGACCTCGAGGAGCGGCTCGGCAACCGGGGCGCCGCCGGCGGGTGGGCGACCCGCCTCGGCAGCTCCCTGCTCGCCCTCGACGCGCCGGGGGAGGCGGTCGACGCCTTCGGCCGTGCCCTCTCCCTCGCCGCCGGCGCCGGCGACATCCGGCTGGAGCAGCGCGCCCTCGGCGGCCTCGGCGTTGCCCAGTCCCTGCTCGACCGGCCATCGGAGGCGCTCCAGAACCTGCTCAAGGCGCTCGATCTCGCCCGTCGCACGGTCGACCACCGGCACGAGGCCCAGTGGCTTGGCAGCATCGGCCAGGCCCTCTGGCGCTTCGACCAGCCGGAGGATGCCGTCCGCGCCCTGAACGACGGCGTCGCCGCCGCCCGCCGCGTCGACGACACGGAGCTGCAGGCGAACCTGCTGACCCTCCTCGGCCAGATCCATGCCGCTCGCGGCCAGGCGCCACGGGCGCGCGAGTTCTACGGCCGCGCCCTGGAGCTGAACCGCCGCCTTGGCCAGAGTGAGGAGCAAGTCGTCCTCCTTTCCGCCCTGGCCGGCCTTGCCGCCGACACCGGCCAGGTCGGGAGCGCGATCGCCCTCTCCGAGCAGGCGCTCCAGATCGCCACGCTCGCCGGCGATCAGGTCGCCGGTGTCCGCCTCCACGGTCGCCTCGCCCGCCTTGCCCAGCGCCGGAACGACACCGCACTCGCCCTCGACCACCTCCGCAAGGCGGTCGCGCTGGCGGAGGCGTTGGACCACCCCGCCCTGCTCGGCCGGGCGCTTCAGCACCTGGCTACAGTCCAGCACGCCTTCGGCGACCCGGCCGCCGCCGCCGGTTACCGGCGCGCCCTAGCCCACGCCGCCGACAACGGCGACGAGGCGGGCGAGGCGCTGATGCAGCTCAACCTCGGTCTCCTGCTGAGCACAAACGGGCACCGCGAGGAAGGGGTCCGCTTCCTCCGCCAGGCCTCCGCCCGCGCCGCGGGACTCGGCGCCGCCGGCGCCCCGCTCGTCGAGCGGGCAGAGGCCGCGATCGCCGCGGCCGGCCCCGAGCGCACCGCCGAGAGTGGCCCGAAGACCGCGAACGTACACCATCAGCCGCCCCCTGAGAACGATGTTGTCGTGGGCGACGACGGCGCGAATAGAACCGACTCGGTCTACCGCGAAGCGACGCTGCCCCCCCTCTAGGCGACCCACCGGAGGCCACCCAACCCCCCGTCGAAAGGCCGATCGCGGGCAGCGACGGCCGGCGCACGGCCGAACCTTGGGAACTCGCCGTAGACGTCCGTACATGGCGCTGCTATACTGGCCGCCACGCCATACACCCTCGTCTTTGCGAACCAAAGCGCACCAAAAACCGAACTCCTGTTCGACTTCGACGCCCTCGGAGCGTGGGCACGCTCACGCTCCCGGCTTCGCCTACGCGTCGCGGCGCCGCCGCCGTCGCGCGGCAGACCGAGGAACAATGAGCCGGCATGTGAGGCAGGCGGTGACCGCCGCCGCGTTCGCGCTGACCGCGGGAAACCCGAGCGACGCCCGCGCCGTGCTCCACCTCGACCCCGGTCCGGACGTGGAGCGCGGCGGCCGGCGTGTCCTGCTTGGCGTCGAGCCGCTGGAGCCGAGCGCCCGAGGCTTCGAGCTGGCCTCCCTGGCGCTGAGCGTCCTCCGGGACCAGATGGCCGCCGGCGGTGGGCTGCCGCCGGCCATGGCACTGACCCGCGCCTTCGCCTCCGCCAACGCCGCCCTCCTCGCCGAGAACCGGCCGCTCGCCGGCTGCCGCTGGGACCGTCGCGTCTATGTCGGCGCCACCGCGGTTGTGGTCACCGGCCGCACCCTGACGATCGCACAGGTCCCCGCCACCCAAGCCCTCGTCGTCCAGGACCGCCGGCTCTACGCCTTCCCCGACCTCGCCTCCTGGTGCCCGACCTATCTGCCGCCGACCGATCGGCCGGAGCCCGACCCGCTCGGCTGCCGCGAGGAGACGCGGCCACTCCTCTACCACACGGTCGCGGCACCGGGGGATTTGGTCCTGCTCTGCTCCTCGGCCGTCGCCCGCCACCTGGCACGCGACGCCGCCGCCGGCGCCGCGCCGCACCCGGAGGAATTGCTGCGCGGCGGCAACCTGGAGGCAGCCCTGGAGCGGTTGGGCGAGGTTGTCGTCGCCCACGAGATCGACGACGCGTTCGCTGCCGGCGTCGTCGTCGACCGCCTCCCGGCGCCCGGCGGGGCGCTCGGAGGGACGCTGCGCGATGGTCTCGGCCGGCTCGGCGCCGCCTGGTCCGGCTGGGCGCCGACCGCCCCCCGTCACGCCGCCCGGGTGGTCGGGCACGCCCGCATCGCGACCGACGTCGTCCGCGTCGCCGGCTCCGCCCGCGGTCTCGGCCCGGCGACCCTCGGCGGGCGAGACTGGGCCGGCGCGGCCGTTCCGCTCGGCCACCCGGCGACGCCGGTCGGCGGGGCGGTCGCGCGGGTGGCCCCGCGCGACGTGGCGGTCGAGCTCCTGCCGGCGGCGTCGGGCACGGCGTGGCCGGTCGGGCGGGAGGGCCGGGAAGCGACGGGGGTTGGCTCCCGCGTGCGGCGACTGCTCGCCGCTCTCACCAGGACCGGTGCGCCGCGGCGGCGGTCCCCGTCGCCTGCGGCCGGGCGGCAGCGGGTGCCGATCACGCCGGGCGCGGCCAGCGTCAACCGCTACACCGACCGGACGGCGCCGCCACCGGAGTGGCGGACGAACCTGCCGCGCGGCCCCGAGGTCCACGTTCCCAGCCGGCTGATGACCGTCGTCCTGCTCGTCTTCCTCACCTTTGGCGGCTCGGGGCTTGCCCTCGAGCGCCGGCACGAGCGGGTCACCCGCCTCGATGCCGCGCTCTCCGACGTCGACGGCCAACTTCGGGTCGCAGCGGCCGCCCCCCCGGACGCGCCGGCCGCCCTCGTCCGCGCCGACTCGGCGTTGGCCCAGGCGGACGCCGCCGGCGCCCCGGTGGAGATCCTGACCACCCGCCGCTACGCGATCGACCAGGCACTCGACCGCGCCCTCGGTGTCGGCCGCCTCTCGGCGGTGACCCGGCTCGGCGCGCTGCCCCGCGAGCTCGCATCCCGGCCGGTGCAGCTGGTCCGGGCCGGGCGGGAGGTCTACCTCGTTGGCGGCGGTCTCTACCGGATCGCTCCCGAGGAGCGACGGCTGGTGCGCCTCCTCGCGCCCGGGGCCGACGTCGACGGGACGCCTGTGGGGGAGCTCCGCGTCGCCGCAGCCGACGGCGACGGCTTGATCGTCACCGACGGCGCCGCCCTCTACGCCCGGGACGACGATAGCACCTGGACCCGACGCCCCCTCGGCGGCACTCCGATGGGCTCCGCAATGATGCCCGCCGCCGCGTTCGAGGGCAACTTCTACGTCCTCGACGAGGATGGCAGCGTCATTAAGTACGCGGACGGCGCACCATCCGGCGGTGACCCCGTGGCGCCCACGACCTGGACCGACGCCGCGGCCGCGCCGGAGTTGGCCGACGCCCGCGATCTGGTGGTCGACGGCCGGGTCCGCGTCCTGCTGGCCGACGGCCGCGTCCTCTCCTTTGCTGGGGGCACGCTGGAGACGACGGTCGCGCCGGCCGTCTCGCCGCCGCTACGGTCGCCGATCTGCCTCGACGGTGGCCAGGACGCCGCGTTCCTCTACCTGGCGGACGCCGGGGCGGCGATCGGCTCAACCGCCGGCCGCATCGTCCGACTCGACGCGGACGGCGACGCCTGGCAGATCCTGCCGCCCAGCCCGGCCGGCGGCGTGGCCTCTGTTGAAGCGGCACACGCCCTGGCCCGCGCCCGTGACCTCGTCGTCGACGAAGCCGCCGGTGTCGTCTACTTCGTCACCGACCGCGACCTCTGGCGTGCGACCCTGCCGGCAGGCCCCGACGACGGGGCCGTTTGAGCGGGGTGTTGGTGGTGGGCAGAGGCGGTGGACACCGGTCGGGTCCGCCGCCCCCGCGTCGTCGCGACGGCTGCCCCGCCTTCCCGTAACCCCGAGCTACGCGGGATCGTTCCCAAACGACCTCCGCGTTGGAGGGATCCCTCCTTCGTCGGGATGACGGTGAGGCAGGTGCGGACAGCGGGACGGGGGGCTGCGAGAGTGCCGCTGCCCCTCATGCCCCCTGCCGAGCCCCTGTGCCCAGGCGACCAAACATGGAGAGCGAGAGGGGCCGGCGCCCGAAACCGGCCGCGTGTCCTCACGCGCGAAAACGGCGCCGCCCGGTTCGGCGGCGCCGTGTCGTCGGCTGGGTCGAGCGAGAACTACTGCTTGAAGAAGGCGACGTTGGTCTCTTTGAAGGCGGCCCATTGCTCCGGCAGGTCGTCCTCGAAGAAGATCGCCTCGACCGGGCAGACCTCGGCGCAGACGCCGCAGTCGATGCACTCGTCGGGGTTGATGTAGTACTGGTCCGCCTCGTCGGTCGAGTGGATGCAGTCGACCGGGCAGACCTCGACGCAACTGTTGTCCTTGACCCCGATGCACGGCTGCGCAATGACGTACGTCACGGCGACGGCGCTCCTTGCCCGCTGGCGGGCGGCGAGATGGGTTGGGAGTTGCGCTCGGACCCGCTGTGCAACGCACGGCGCTCGTCGGTGACGAACTCGCAGGCCCGACGAGTATAAAGGGGAAAGCGGAAAGGTCAAAGTAGGCAACTCCCGGACGCAAGGCGCGTCGGACCGAGCGACCCTGCGCCCTGTCCGCTTTTCCCTCGGCCCCCGTCCGCTCGGCCTCAACCGGTGACGCCGCCGACGATCCCCTAAACGAAGCGGCGCCGGGCGAAGAGAAAGACGAGCAGGACCGGGATCGGGCCGGTGATAGCCTGGGCCATCGCCTGCTGGTACTCAAGGCCGAAGCGGCCGTTGAGGGCGTTGAGGCCGAGCCGAGCCGCGAAGCTTTCCTCCATCCGGAGGTAGGTCAGCGGCTCCAGGAAGGCGTCCCACTCGCCGGTGAACTGGAGGATGGCGACGACGCCGACGGCGGGGCCGGCCAGCGGCAGGACGACGATCCACTAGATCCGGATTCTGCCCGCGCCGTCGATGTTGGCCGCGCTGTCGTGGTCGAACGGGATCGTCCGCACGTACTGGCGCAGCAGCAAAATGGTGAAGGCGCCGGTCCCCTCCCCGGGGAAGCACGACGGGACCGTCCCCGGACGATCGCGTTCACCAGCCCCGGCTCCGGCCGGACCCGAGCGGGTGTGATCGGCATCACCTCCCCGGGCAGCATCACGCCCAGGACCAGCAGAACGAGGAAACCGCGGCTTCGTCGATGATCCTTCGAGCGAGGCTGGAGTCCTGCGGGCCGCAACCGGGGACGGGGCGCGGATCTCGCCGGCCACCCCGGCGTTGACCGTCGGGCCGGCGACCGCGGCGGGTGTGCCGGCCGCGCTGGCGACGGGCGACGTGGCGGGGGGCGCCTGGCCGGCCGCGATCGCCGGCCATCTGTGCGGGCGGCGCTCGCGGCGGCGCCGCTCAGCCCCGCGCCGTCGCTTAGCAGCAGTCGTCGTCCGAGCCTGCGGTCCACCGCTCGTCCTCCCTGGCTACGGCCCGGGGCGGCGCCCGTCCATCGGGCCGCGGCGCGCGCGTCACCGCCCGCCGCTGAGCGGCCCGAAGCCGGGCAATGCGGCGTCGCGTGGACCGGACGAGGGTCGACGGAAATGGATAGCCGTCCACGGCGGCGGTCG